>NZ_JBHRXE010000009.1:58886-122942 GCF_042648325.1 Paracoccus simplex
CCTCGGCGCGGTTCAGGTGGAAGGTGGCGCGGGGATGCGCGAGCAGCGGCCGCAGCCGCGCCGCCTTCTCGGGGCTGGCGGGCACGATGCGCAGCGTGGCGCCGGTCAGGCAGGGGTCGCGGGCGATGCCGGCCAGCAGCTCGGCGGTCAGGTTGCCGTCGATGACCAGCGTGCCCCGCCAGGGTCGGGCGTGGTCGCCCAGCCGGCCGTCGCGCAGCGGCGCCAGGATCGCGCTGCCCGCGGCCTCGAGCGCGCGCGCATCGGCGATGGCGGCGACCAGCTCGTCCGGGCTTTCGATGGCAAGATAGCTGTCGGTCGGCAACCCGCCGTCGCGCCAGAGCCAGCGGGTCTCGACGCCGTGGCGCTGCGCCTCGGCGATCAGCGCCGCGCCCGGCGCGTCGCGGCCGACGGCGGACAGCATGGCCGGCCGCAGCCCGTGCCGGGCCAGGGCCAGCGCGACATTCAGCGCCACGCCGCCGGGCTGCCGGGTGATCCGGCCGGGAACGTCGCCGCCGGGGCCGAGCCGCAGGGCAGAATGGCCGATCATGTCCCAAAGCATCGCGCCAAGGCAGAGGATGCGGGGCGGTTCGGTCATCCGGGCTGGTCTCGGGCCGTTGCTCTTGCGGTCTGCGGGTCGCCGGCGCTTTGCGGGGATGGGGTGAGAGGCTGGACAACGACCCAAGCGGGACTCGTTACGGCTGCTTCCTTCCGGACCTGACCGGGTTGGCGAGGCGCCTGCCCGCGCCAACCTCTCGCCGCCTAGATAGGCGCAGGCGCGGCGGGATGCAAGCGCCTTGCCGGCTAGAGATGCAGGCGCAGGCGCAGGAAGCCGTCCGGGCCGATGCCGGCCGGTTCGACCGGGGTGCCGAGCGCGTCGAGATGGGCTGCGGCCGCCGGCCCGGTCTCGAACAGGACCGAGGTGCCGGGCAGGGGCCGGAAGCTCCAGCCGGTGCGGGCGTCCGGGGCCAGCACGCGGCGGCGCGCCACATAGCGGCGCAGCACCTCGCGGGTGCGCGAGGTGCTGTCCAGCAGCACCGGCCGCCCCGCCGCCACCGGCGCGAACAGCCCGCAATCGGAAAGGCGATAGCTGTTGGTCACCAGGATGAACTGCTGGTCGGCCGCCACCGGCTGGCGGCGATGGGTCATGGCGCCGATCCGGTGCGAATCGGCATGGGCCAACGCGCCGTCCGGGGCGTAGCGCGGCGGCAGGCTCAGGTCGATCTGCCAGTCGAGCCCGTCGATCACGTCGAAATTATAGGTGGGAAACTCGGGGTCGATCAGCGGCTGGTCGGGCTTTCCCGGCTGGACCTGCAGAAACAGGCTGGCCGAGCGTTCCAGCCATTCGCGCAGCTCGGCCCCGGTCAGGCGGATGGCGCAGATCCGGTTCGGGAACAGGTAGAGATCGGCGATATTGCGCAGCGTCAGCCGCCCCGCGGGCACGTCGGTGTAATGCTGCGGCCCGCCGCGGCCGCCGGCGCGGAAGGGCGCGGCGGCCGACAGGATCGGCAGATCCTGCCAGCGCGTGCCGCGCAGCGCCCGCCGCACATGCCAGCGCTGCGCCATGGCCACCAGCCGCAGGCCGGGATCCTCGCCGATCAGCGCGAAATAGCTGCTGAGCGGTCGTTCGGTGCGGCCGATGCGGCGGCGGAAATGCCGCAGGGTCTGGCGATGGGCGGAAAGGGCCGGGCCGCTGACGCTGGCGTGATCCTCCTCGGCCGCGACCGGCTCGGCGCGGCAGGTGAAATCGGCGATGCGCCAGCCGGTGCCGGCGCTTTCCAGCCGCAGGTCGATCAGCCCCAGATGCGAGCCCCAGAAGCCCGGCATCACCGCCGGCTTGCCGGCCAGCGTGCCGCGCCGGGCGTCGATCCCGGGCCCCTGCGGATGGGCGGCCGAGGGGAAGACCCGGTGCGTATGGCCGGCGATCACCAGGTCGATGCCGGGCAGGGCGGCCAGCGCGGTGGCGGCGTTCTCCATCATCGGCGCCGGCTGCAGTGCGCCGATGCCGCTATGCGACAGCGCCACGACCAGATCCGCACCCTGCTGGCGCAGCGCCTCGATGCCGGCCCGGGCCGCCTGCAGGATGTCGGCGACCCGGATCTCGGGGCGCAGGGTCGGCTCCCAATCCACGGTCTGCGGCGGCAGGAAACCCAGCACGCCGATCCGCAGCCGCCGGGCCGTGCCGCGGCTGTCGCGGACCTGCCGTTCCAGCAGCAGGTGTTGGCTGACCGGCAGCGGCCGGACCGGATGCAGGTTGGTGGCGGCAAAGGGGAACTCGGCCTCCTCCAGCGCCCGGCGCAGGAAGCCGGTGCCGAAGCTGAAATCGTGATTGCCCAGCGTTGCCGCGTCGTAGCGCAACGCGTTCATCGCCGCGATGGCCGGATGCGGGCCGATTCCCCCGCTCTCGGCCAGGTAATCGCCCATCGGGCTGCCCTGCAGGAAATCGCCATTGTCGAAAAGCAGGCAGTTCTCTGCCGTGCGGCGGGCTTGGGCGATCAGCGCGGCGGCACGGGACAGGCCGATATGCCCGGCGGGCCGATCCGCCAAATAATCATAGCCCAGCACATGCATGTGCAGATCCGTCGTCGCCATGATGCGAAGTGCAATCGAAACAGGATATTGCGAGGCGTCGGCTTGAAAATCTTTACGGCACATGCCGATTGCATGCTGTCATTAACGACAATATGCAACTATAGATTGCATCGCCCGGCGCGATCCCTCGGGGTATGTGGCGGCCTTGCATGCTGCGCTGCAACATGGGAAGAACCGGGCAGAGCCCTTCAGATCGTTTTTCATCGCCGGATTATCCATGAAATTCTCGACCCGACAGGACACCGACCTTTCCGCCGACGAGCTTTTTCGGGCGATGAGCAACTTCGCCAATATCGAGCGGTTGCTTGTGCGGCGCGGCGCCTCGGTGCGGCGGCTGGACGATCTGGCGCAACCCGGCGTCGGCATGCGCTGGCATGTCGGCTTCGACTGGCGCGGCCGTCAGCGGGAATTGCAGCTTGAACTGGCGCGGCTCGACCGGCCCGAGCTGATGGTGATCGAGGGCAGCTCGGACCAGTTCAACCTGACGCTTCGCATGACCGTGGTGGCGCTGACCCCCAGCAAGTCGCGGCTGATCTTCGAGGCCGAGGTGCAGCCCCGCGGCATGAAGGCGCGGCTGTTGCTGCAGACCGCCAAATTGGGCAAGGCGCAGCTTGACCGCAAGTTCGCCGGACGCATCGGCGATTTCGTCAACCGCATGTCCGCCGAGGCGATGGCCTGAAACTGAAACCGGGCCGCGCCGGTGGCGGCTCAGCCCTCGACCGGTTCCCGGCGGGCTTGCGCGGCGCGCAGCGGATCGGCCGGGTAGACGCCCAGGATGTTCAGGCTCGAGGTGAAATAATCCAGCTCTTCCAGCGCGCGGGCGACATGCGGATCCTCGGGATGGCCCTCGATATCGGCATAGAACTGCGTGGCGGTGAACACGCCGTCCACCATGTAGCTTTCCAGCTTGGTCATGTTGACGCCGTTGGTGGCGAAGCCGCCAAGCGCCTTGTAAAGCGCCGCCGGGATATTGCGGACCCGGAAGACGAAGCTGGTCATCATCGTCGCGCCGCCCTGGGGATTGGTGCGGCGGCTGAAATCGGGCTGCCGGGCCATGACCAGGAAGCGGGTGGTGTTGTTCTGCCGGTCCTCGATCCCCGAGGCGAGTTCCTCGAGCCCGTAGATCTCGCCCGCAAGCGGCGCGGCCAGCGCGGCCAGCGCCTTTTCGCCCCGCCGCGCCACCTCGAGCGCCGAGCCGGCGGTATCGGCGCCGACCAGGCCGTGGATGGCATGGCGGCGCAGGAAGCCGCGGCATTGGCCCAGCAGCACCGGATGGCTCATCGCCTCGCTGACCTCGGACAGCCGGGTGCCGGGCACCGCCAGCAGGCTGATGCGCACCCGCACGAAACCTTCGTCGATAATGTGCAGGCCGGTTTCCGGCAGCAGGTGGTGGATGTCCGCGACCCGGCCATAGGTCGAGTTCTCGACCGGCAGCATCGCCAGTTCCGCCCGGCCGCTGCGCACCGCCTCGATAGTGTCCTCGAAGGTGCGGCAGGGCAGGGCCTCCATCTGCGGGCGATAGGACCGGCAGGCCTGATGGCTATAGGCGCCGGGCTCGCCCTGGAACGCGATCACGTTCTGGACCGGGGATTCGCTCATCTCTCACACCTTCGCTTGCGGGGCGCGGCCGCCCGTGTCGGGGCGGTGACTCCGCCCGTTTTGTGTTATGGGGGCGACAACTATACCTTGAACCATCGGAACAAAAGCGCATAGATACGGCCAAATCCACGGATAGACCCAAGGGACCCGCAGACATGTTCGATACCATGACCGTCACCAAGGCAGCCGGGGCGTTGATCGGCTCGCTTCTGTTCCTTCTGCTGATGAGCTGGGCGGCATCGGGCATTTTTCACGTCGGTCCCGCCGGTCATGGCGCCGAGGGCGAGGAACATGCCCAGGCCTATACCATCCCGGTCGAGGATGCCGGCGGCGCCGAGGAAGAGGCTGCGGATGAGGGCCCCGATTTCGCCACCGTCCTGGCTTCGGCCGATGCCGCCGCGGGCGAGAAGGTCTTCGGCAAGTGCAAGGCCTGCCACAAGCTGGACGGCTCCGACGGCACCGGCCCGCATCTGAACGGCGTGGTCGGCCGCCCGGTGGCCAGCATCGGCGGCTTCAGCTATTCGGACGGCATGGTCGCGCATGGCGGCGACTGGACGCCCGAGGCGCTGCAGGAATTCCTGACCAACCCGAAATCCGTGGTCAAGGGCACCAAGATGGCTTTCGCCGGCCTGCCGAAGGTCGAGGATCGTGCCAACCTGATCGCCTATCTGGAAACCCAGAAGTAAGCCCCTGCCGGGTCGGAAGATGGCGGGCGTCCCCCTGGGGCGCCCTTTTTTCGTTGCGCCGCGCCGCCCGCCGCTCACGCAATTGCATGTTGAACCGTGGCGCGTGGCTGCTAGCCTGCAGGCCAGGCGCGGGTCGGGATGCAATCCGGCCCGGATCGAGACAGAACGAGGATCAGAAAGACCCGATGACGATGCCCTTCCTGCGACATGCCCCGCTGGCCCTGCTGCTTGCGCTGACGCCCGCCGCCGTCCTGGCCCAGCAGCAGCCGACCGGGCAGGCCCCGGAACAGGGCGCGGGCCAGGCGCAGAAGCCCGGCACCATCGTGTCGCACGGTATCGCGGTCTTCGGCGAGCCGGCGCTTCCGGCGGATTTCAAGCACTTGCGCTATGTGAACCCCGAAGCGCCGAAGGGCGGCGAGATCTCGGAATGGTTCAGCGGCGGCTTCGACAGCTACAACCCCTATACCCATCGCGGCCGCGCGGCGCTGCTGTCGAACGTCATGCTGGAGCCGCTGATGGAAAGCGTCGCCGACGAGATCGGCAGCGCCTATTGCCTGCTCTGCGAGACCATCGAATATCCCGAAAGCCGCGACTGGGTGATCTTCCACCTGCGCCCCGAGGCGAAATTCTCGGACGGCACGCCGCTGACCGCGCATGACGTGCTGTTTTCGTTCGAGCTGTTGCGCGACAAGGGGCTGTCCTCCTATCGCACCATCATCTCGAAGGTGGTCGCCAAGGCCGAGGTGATCGACGAGCACACGATCAAGTTCATCTTCCAGCCGCACTATCCGCGTCGCGACGTGATCCAGTCGGTCGGCGGCCAGATCGTCTTCTCGCGCGAGGATTTCCGCAAGAACAAGCGCGACGTCGAACAGTCGAGCGCCATTCCCTTCGTCGGCTCGGGCCCCTACATGTTCGACAAGGCCGAGATGGGCCGCTCGATCACCGTGCGGCGCAACCCGGACTATTGGGGCAACGACCTGCCGATCAACATCGGCCGGCACAATTTCGACCGCATCCGCGTCGAGTATTTCGGCGATTACGACAGCGCCTTCGAGGCTTTCAAGGCCGGGGTCTATACCTTCCGCAACGAGGCCAGCTCGATCCACTGGGCGACGCGCTACGATTTTCCCGCCGTGCAATCCGGCGTGGTGAAAAAGGAGGCGCTGCCGGACGGCACCATCGCCAACGGCCAGGGCTGGGTCTTCAACCTGCGCCGCCCCAAGTTCCAGGACATCCGCGTGCGCGAGGCGATCGGGCTGATGTTCAATTTCGAATGGTCGAACGAGACGCTGTTCTATGGGCTTTACCAGCGCGTGAACTCTGCTTGGGACAACAGCCCGCTGAAGGCCGAGGGCAAACCCAGCGAGGCCGAGCTTGCGCTGTTGAGGCCCCTGGCCGCGGACCTGCCCAAGGAGGTGCTGACCGAGGATGCCGTGGTCCAGCCGGTCTCGGGCAAGAACCAGCTTGATCGCGGTCACATGCGCCGCGCCGCCAAACTTCTGGACGAGGCGGGCTGGAAGCCGGGCGCGGACGGGCTGCGCCGCAATGCCAAGGGCGAGGTGCTGCGGGTCGAGTTCCTGAACGACAGCGCCACCTTCGACCGGGTCATCAACCCCTTCGTGCAGAACCTGCGCGCCATCGGCATCGACGCGGTGAACGCCCGCGTGGACGATGCCGAGATGACCAACCGCACCCGCAGCCATGATTTCGACATCGTGACCGACCATCTGGCGCAGAGCTATTTCATCAGCGGCGATACCGAGCAGACCTTCGGCTCGGAAAATGTCGGCGACGTGTTCAACCCGATGGGCCTGGCCAATCCGGCCATCGACGCGCTGGTCCAGCAGGGCATCGAGGCGACCACCCAGGAGGAGATGACCACCGTCGCCCATGCGCTGGACCGCAGCCTGCGCGCCCTGCGCTTCTGGGTGCCGCAATGGTACAAGGCCGAGCATACCGTTGCCTATTACGACATCTTCGGCCATCCCGAGACCTTGCCGCCCTATGCGCTGGGTGAGCTTGATTTCTGGTGGTATGACGCGGATAAGGCGGCAAAGCTGAAACAATCCGGCGCGCTGCGCTAGGGCCTTCGGGGCCGGTGCGGATCAAGGCGGAGCAAAGGGACGGATGGCAGCCTATATCCTGCGGCGCTTGCTGCTGATCATACCCACGCTGATCGGCATCATGCTGGTCAACTTCACGCTGACGCAATTCGTCCCCGGCGGCCCGATCGAGCAGATCATCGCCCGCGTCCAGGGCGAGGGCGACGCGCTGCGCAACATCACCGGCGGCGGCGGCGAGGCGGCGCAGAACACCGAATATGCCGGGGCACGCGGCATCCCGCCCGAGCTGCTGGACCAGCTGGAAGTCCAGATGGGCTTTGCCAAGATCGTCTGCACGCCCGCGCATGAGGGCGAGCCGGACCTGAAATCCCCCGATTGCGCCAAGGAAAAGATCGGCGCGGTCGAGCGTTTCCTGATCATGCTGGGCAATTACGTCCGCTTCGATTTCGGCACCAGCTTCTTCCGCTCGATCTCGGTGATCGACCTGGTGCTGGAAAAGATGCCGGTCTCGATCACGCTGGGGCTGTGGTCGACGCTGATCGCCTATCTGATCTCGATCCCGCTGGGCATCCGCAAGGCGGTCCGGAACGGCTCGGCCTTTGACACCTGGACCAGCGGCATCATCATCGTCGGCTATGCGATCCCGGCCTTCCTGTTCGCGGTGCTGCTGATGGTGCTGTTCGCCGGCGGCAGCTACTGGCAGATCTTCCCGCTGCGCGGGCTGACCTCGGACAACTGGGCCGATCTGAGCCTGTGGGGCAAGGTCAAGGACTATCTGTGGCACATCACCCTGCCGGTGCTGGCGACGACCATCTCCAGCTTCGCCACCCTGACGCTGCTGACCAAGAACAGCTTCCTGGACGAGATCAACAAGCAATATGTCATGACCGCCCGCGCCAAGGGCCTGACCGAGGGCCGCGTGCTTTACGGGCATGTGTTCCGCAACGCCATGCTGATCGTGATCGCCGGCTTCCCGTCGATGTTCCTGGGCGTGTTCTTCGGCGCCTCGATCCTGATCGAGACCATCTTCTCGCTTGACGGGCTGGGCCGGCTGGGCTTCGAGGCGGCGGTGCAGCGCGACTATCCGGTGATCTTCGGCACGCTTTATGTCTTCGGGCTGCTGGGTCTGCTGGTCGGCATCCTGTCGGACCTGATGTATGTGCTGGTCGATCCGCGCATCGACTTCGAGCGGAGGGCCGGCTGATGGCCATGACCGAGCTGACCCGCCGCCGATTGCGCAATTTCCGGCGCAACAAGCGCGCCTTCTGGTCGCTGATCGTCTTCACGGTGCTGTTCGTCGCCTCGCTGTTCGCGGAACTGATCGCCAACGACAAGCCGATCCTGGTCAGCTACCGGGGCGAGTTGCATGTCCCGGTCTATCGCTTCTATCCCGAGACCGCCTTCGGCGGCGATTTCGGCACCGAGGCGATCTATACCGATCCCGGCGTGCAATGCCTGATCCGCACCGGCGGACGGCCCGAATGCTGGGACGACCCCGAGACGACCGAGCGCGAGGCCCGCGAAACCGGCATGGTCGCCGGCGAGAAGGTCGAGCGCGGCTGGATGCTTTGGCCGCCGATCCCCTATCACTATCGCAGCATCAACAATGTCGGCACCGCCCCCAGCCCGCCGGACGGCGCGCATCTGCTCGGCACCGACGACACCTCGCGCGACGTGCTGGCGCGGGTGATCTACGGCTTCCGCCTGTCGATCCTGTTCACGCTGATCGTCACCGTGGTCGCCTCGCTTCTGGGAATCACCGCGGGCGCCGTGCAGGGCTATTTCGGCGGCCGCACCGATCTGGTGTTTCAGAGATTGCTTGAGATATGGGGCTCAACCCCTTCTCTTTACGTCATCATCATTCTGTTCGCGATTTTGGGGCGCAGCTTCTGGCTGCTGGTCTTCGTCTCGATCCTGTTCGGCTGGCCGGCGCTGGTCGGCGTGGTGCGGGCCGAGTTCCTGCGGGCGCGCAACTTCGAATATGTCCGCGCCGCCCGGGCGCTGGGGGTCAATGACCGCACCATCATGTTCCGCCACATCCTGCCCAATGCCATGGTGGCGACGCTGACCATGCTGCCCTTTGTCGTCACCGGCACCATCTCGTCGCTGGCGGCGCTGGATTATCTGGGCTACGGCCTGCCGACCTCGGCGCCGTCGCTGGGCGAGCTGGCCTTGCAGGCCAAGCAGAACCTGCAGGCGCCCTGGCTGGGCTTCACCGCCTTCTTCAGCTTCGCCATCATGCTGTCGCTGCTGGTGTTCATCTTCGAGGGCGTGCGCGACGCCTTCGACCCAAGAAAGACCTTCCGATGACGCCGGTTCTGGAAGTCAGTGACCTGCGGGTGGGGTTCCGGCAGGACGGGCAGCTTGTCCCCGCCGTCAAGGGCGTCAGCTTCACCGTCGGCAGGGGCGAGACGGTGGCGCTGGTCGGTGAATCCGGCTCGGGAAAATCGGTCACGGCGCTGTCGACCGTGCGGCTGCTGGGCGAGGCGGCCGAGGTCGCGGGCTCGGTCCGCTATGCCGGGCGCGAGTTGCTGGGCGCCTCCGAGCCCGAGCTGCGCCGGGTGCGCGGCAACGACATCAGCTTCATCTTCCAGGAGCCGATGACCTCGCTGAACCCGCTGCACACCCTGGAACGGCAGCTGGCGGAAAGCCTGGCGCTGCACCAGGGGCTGCGCGGCGCGGCGGCGCGGGCGCGGGTCGTCGAACTGCTGACCCGCGTCGGCATCCGCGACCCGGAAACCCGGCTTGCCGATTACCCGCATCAACTCTCGGGCGGCCAGCGCCAGCGGGTGATGATCGCCATGGCATTGGCCAATGGCCCCGAGCTGCTGATCGCCGACGAGCCGACCACGGCGCTGGACGTGACCATCCAGGCGCAGATCATGGAACTTCTGGCCGAGTTGAAGGCCGCCGAGGGCCTGTCGATGCTGTTCATCAGCCACGATCTCGGGCTGGTGCGCCGCATCGCCGACCGGGTCTGCGTGATGAAGGGCGGCGAGATCGTCGAGCAGGGCCCGGTCGAGCAGATCTTCGCCCATCCGCAGCACGACTATACCCGCATGCTGCTGGCGGCCGAGCCCAAGGGCCGGGCCGAGCCGCTGGCCGGCGACCCGCCCGAGGTGGTGGCGACCCGCGATCTCAAGGTCTGGTTTCCGATCCAGCGCGGCTTCCTGCGCCGCACCGTCGGCCACGTCAAGGCGGTGAACGGCGCCACGCTGTCGGTCCGCGCCGGCGAGACGCTGGGCATCGTCGGCGAATCCGGCAGCGGCAAGACCACGCTGGCGCTGGCGATCATGCGGCTGATCGAAAGCGACGGGCCGATCCTCTATATGGGCCGCGATATTTCCAGGGTACCGGGCCGGGCGCTGCGGTCCTTGCGCCGCGATATGCAGATCGTCTTTCAGGATCCCTATGGCAGCCTGTCGCCGCGCATGACGGTCGAGCAGATCATCGCCGAGGGCCTGGGCGTGCATGGCGTCGAGCCGGGCCGCGACCGCCGGCAGATGGTGGATGAAATCATGCGCGAGGTCGGGCTCGACCCGGCCACCATGCACCGCTATCCGCATGAATTCAGCGGCGGCCAGCGCCAGCGCATCGCCATCGCCCGCGCGATGATCCTGAACCCCAGGCTGGTGGTGCTGGACGAACCCACCTCGGCGCTGGACATGACCGTGCAGGTGCAGATCGTCGAGCTGCTGCGCCGGTTGCAGAAGAAGCATGGGCTGGCCTTCCTGTTCATTAGCCACGACCTGCGCGTCGTGCGCGCCATGTCGCACCAGATCATGGTCATGCGCGCCGGCGAGGTGGTCGAGCAGGGTGCGACAGAAGCGGTTTTCGACCGTCCGAAAAGCGACTACACTCGCCGCCTGATCCAGGCGGCCTTCCTGACGGCAGTGCGTGAAGATTCATCGGTAAGCCAATGAAAATCCTGTTTGTCCATCAGAACTTTCCGGGGCAGTTCCTGCATCTGGCGCCGGCGCTGGTGGCGCGCGGCCATGACGTCCTGGCGCTGACCGACGAAAAGAACGAACGTCCCTCGCCGGTCCGGGTGGTGCGCTACAAGGCGCCGGGCGAGCTGAATCTGCCGCCGATGCTGGGCCGGACCTATAGCGAGATGGCCGAGCGCGGCTGGCTGGCGGCGCGCGGCTGCCGGGCGCTGCGCGACCGGCACGGCTACACGCCCGACGTGATCTTCGGCCATAGCGGCTGGGGCGAGACGTTGTTCCTGCACGAGATCTGGCCCCAGGCGAAGCTGCTGGTCTATGCCGAGCTCATGTATCGCACCCGCGGCCATGATGTCGGTTTCGACCCCGAGATCAGCCCGGACAGCGACGAGGGGCGGGTCAGTACCGTCGCGCGCTCGGCGCATCTGATCCAGGGGCTGGTGCAGGCCGATGCCGGGCTGGCGCCGACCGAATACCAGGCCAATTCCTTCCCGCCCGAGCTGCGCGGCAAGCTGACGGTGATCCATGACGGCATCGACACGCTGAAGGTCTGTCCCAATCCGCAGGCCGAATTCCTGCTGCCCGACGGGCGCAGGTTTCGGCCCGGAGACGAGGTGTTGACCTATGTCTCACGCTCGCTGGAGCCGTATCGCGGTTTCCACCGCTTCATGCGCGCGCTGCCCGAGGTGCTGCGCGCGCGGCCGAACGCGCAGGTGGTGCTGATCGGCGGCGACGGGGTCAGCTATGGCAGCGCGCCCAAGGATGCGGCGAACTGGAAGGACAAGCTGCTGGCGGAGCTCGACGGCCGGCTGGACCTGGCGCGGGTGCATTTCATGGGTCGGGTGCCCTATCCGCAATATCTGGCGCTGCTGCAGGTCGCGAAAGTGCATTGCTACCTGACCTATCCCTTCGTGCTGAGCTGGTCGCTGACCGAAGCCATGGCGGCCGGCTGCTACATCGTCGGTTCGGATACCGAGCCGGTGCGCGAACTGGTCCGCGACGGCGAGAACGGTCGGCTGGTGCCGTTCTTCGACCAGCCGGCGCTGGAGACGGCGCTGATCCGCGGCCTGGCCGGCGATCCCGATGCCGCGCGACTGAAGGCGGCGGCGCGCGAAACCATCCTGCACGGCTATGACCTGCACCGGCACAGCCTGCCGCGGCTGATCGACTGGGTGGAAGGCTTCGCGCCCTAAAGCTCGATTTCGCTTGCCGGGTCGCGGTCGGGCAGCGGCTTTGGCGCGTCCGGCAGCGGGTTCAGGCGCGGGTCGTCTTCGGGCGCCGGGCGCAGCATGTCGCGCAGCGCGTCGCCCACCGGCGGGGGCGACGGCGCATCGGCGCGGCGGCGGATCAGGATGTCGCCGTTTTCCAGCCGCTCGGGCGCCTGGTAGTTGCGCACGTCGTCCATCAGCTTGCCGATGTCCTGCAGCACCGGCGCGACCGAGCCCAGCGTGTCGCCCAGGTCGCGGCCCAGCCGGTCCAGATGCGGCTCGGCCTCGTGCAGCAGGTTGCGCATGAAATTCTCGAGCCCGCCTTCCAGCGAGTCGGAATCCGGCGCCGGGATGTCCGATGGCGGCGGTTCGTCGGCAAGCGGCGGCTCGTAATCCTGCGCCATGGCGAGAAAGGCCGTCAGGGCGACACAGAGGGTTGCGGGGACAAGCAGATTGCGCATGGGCTGGTCCTTCGGCTGTTCGCAGGGAAACGGATGCCGGGCGGGCCGGGTTCCCTCAGGCCGGGCGGGCCTGATGCATGGTGCGGAAATTCTCCCAGGCTTCGTTCAGGGCGCGGGTGCGGGCCTCGGCCAGGCGGATGGCCTCGGGCGGCAGGCCGCGGGCGATGGCGCGGTCGGGATGGCTTTCGCGCACCAGATCGCGCCAGCGCCGCCGCGCCTCGGGCAGCGGCGTGTCGGGCGCGACGCCCAGCACCTCGCAGGAGGGGCAGCCCTGCCGGCGGTCGTGGCGGGCGCGGATCGCCGCCACCTGCTCGGCCGGCAGGCCGAAGATGCGCGCCACCTCGTCGATGAAGATGATCTCGGCCTCGTGCAGGTCGGTATCGGCGACGGCGATGATGAACAGCCCCTCGACCACGTCGGCCAGAACCGGGTCGCCCGGCGGGAACATCGCCGCGATGCGCCGCGCCCAGGCGTCGAAGCCCGCGACGTCCTGCCGCGCCAGGTCGAAGACCCGGGCGGCGTTCTTTTCCTCGGAGCGCGGGATGATGAAGACGCGGCGAAAGGCCGCCACCTCGGAGCGGGCCACGGCGCCGTCGGCCTTGGCGAGCTTGGCCCCCAGCGCGATCACGGCGATGGTGAAGGCCACGGACTTCTCGGGCGGGGTGGCCGGGCGGCGTGCGCCGACGATCGCCGCCAGCCGGTCGGCGATGCGTTGCCAGAAACTGCGCGGCTTGGGCAGTTCGGGGCAGGTCTTCTGCGGGTCCTTGATCGCGGCGTCCATGGCAGCAGCCTAGGCGGGGCGGGATGCCAAGTCCACTGACATTCCCGCCAGTTATGCGGCTTTACCTGCGGCTTTCCAGCGCCGCCTTCACGACCAGCACCACCAGCGCGATGACGGTCAGGGTCGAGGCGGCGGCAAAGGCGCCGGTGGTGTTGAGGTCGTTGAACATCAGCTCGATCTGCAGGGGCAGGGTGTTGGTCTGGCCGCGGATCGAGCCGGAAACCACCGACACGCCGCCGAACTCGCCCACGGCCCGCGCCGTGCACAGCACCGCGCCGTAAAGCAGCGCCCAGCGGATATTGGGCAGGGTGACGCGGGAAAACACCTGCCAGCCGCGCGCCCCCAGCGTGACCGCCGCCTGTTCCTGTTCCGAGCCCTGGGCCTGCATCAGCGGCAGCACCTCGCGCACCACGAAGGGGGCGGTGACGAACATGGTCACCAGCAGGATGCCGGGCAGGGCGAACATGACCTTCAGGTCATGCGCAGCCAGCCACGGGCCCAGCAGCCCTTGCCGGCCGTAAAGCAGCAGGTAGCAGATGCCGGCGATGATCGGCGAGATCGAGAACGGGATCTCGATCAGCACCATCAGCAGCTTGCGGCCCGGAAAGCGGAAACGGGCGATGGCCCAGGCGGCCGCGATGCCGAAGGCGATGTTGACCGGCACCACGATCACCGCGACCAGCGTCGTCAGCCAAATCGCATGCAGGACCAGCGGGTCGGTGATGTTGGCCAGATAGACCGCCCCGCCCTCGGCGAAGGCGCGCCAGAAGATGAAGGCCAGCGGCGCCACGACGAACACCGCCGTCAGCACGAAGGCGAGAGCGATCAGCAGCCGCGGCGCGGCGCGGCTTTGGCCGGGGGCGTGGGTCAGGGCGATGCTGCTCATCATCGGGCCTCCAGATGGCGGGCGGCGCGGAACTGGATCAGGTTCGAGACCACCAGCAGGACCAGCGCGAACATCAGCAGAACCAGCGCGATGGCGGCAGCGCCCTGGTAATCGTATTCTTCCAGCCGGATATAGGCCAGCAGCGCCGCGATCTCGGTCTTGAAGGGCAGGTTGCCGGCGATGAACACCACCGCGCCGAACTCGCCCAGGGATCGGGCGAAGGCCACGGTCGAGCCCGCCAGCCAGGCCGGCAGGATCGCCGGCAGCACCACGCGGCGGAAGATGGCGAAGGGCCGGGCGCCCAGCGTCATCGCCGCCTGTTCCAGCGCCGGGTCCAGATCCTCCAGCACCGGCTGGATGGCGCGCACCACGAAGGGGATCGAGGTGAAGGTCATCGCCAGGATCACGCCGCCCAGCGTATAGACCAGCTCGATTCCGGCACCGGTCAGCGGCGCGCCGAACCAGCCGTTCGCCGAATAAAGCGCGGTCAGCGAGATGCCGGCGACGGCGGTCGGCAGGGCGAAGGGAATGTCCATCAGCGCATCCAGGATGCGCTTGCCGGGAAAGTCGTAGCGCGTCAGCACCCAGGCCATCAAGAGCCCGTAGAAGGCGTTGAAGGCCGTGGCCGCGGCGGCGGCGGTCAGCGTCACCCGCAGCGCCGCCAGCGTGCGCGGCGCGGTGACGATGGCCCAGAACCGTGCCGGCCCGATCTCGGCGCCCTTCAGCATCAGCGCGATCACCGGGATCAGGATCACCAGCGCGACGTAAAGCAGCGTGGTGCCGAGGCTCAGCGAGAACCCCGGCAGCACGCGTTTCGCGCGGATCGGCGCTGTGGCGGTCATCGGTTGACGAAGACCGTGTCGAGGATGCCGCCCTCGGCCAGATGCTCGGCCGTGACCTTGTCCCAGCCGCCGAAGACCTCATCGACGGTCAAGAGCTTCACCTTGGGGAACTCGGCGGCGTATTTCGCCGTCACCGCCTCGTCGGTGGTGCGGAAATGGTTCTTGGCCAGCGTCTCCTGCGCTTCGGGCGAATAGAGCCAGGTGAGATACTCGGTCGAGACCTCGGTGGTGCCGTTCTTCTCGGCATTCTCGCTGACCACGGCGACCGGGAAGGCGGCGAACAGACTGGTCGCCGGCGTCACCGCCTCGAAGCCCTGGGCCTCGTACTGCTTGGCGATGGCCTTGGTCTCGGCCTCGAAGGTGATCAGCACGTCGCCGATATTGCGCTCGGCGAAGGTCTGGGTGGCGGCGCGGCCGCCGGTGTCGAAAACCGGCACATTGGCAAAGATCTTGCCGACGAATTCCTGCGCCTTCTCGGGCGTGCCGCCCGCTTGCGTCAGGGCATAGGCATAGGCGGCCAGATAGGTGTACCGGCCGTTGCCGCTGGTCTTGGGGTTCGGGAACACCGCCTGCACGTCGTCGCGGGCCAGGTCCGACCAGTCCTTGATGCCCTTGGGATTGCCCTTGCGCACCAGGAAGGCCGGCAGCGAGTAATAGGGCGAGGCACCGTTCGGCAGCGCTTCGCGCCAATTCTCGGCCACCAGGCCGTTCTGGGCCAGCACGTCCACGTCGGTTTCCTGGTTGAAGGTCACCACATCGGCCGGCAGCCCTTCGAGAATGGCGCGCGCCTGTTTCGACGAACCGGCATGGCTTTGGTCGATGGTCACGTCGCGGCCGGTCTTGTCCTTCCAATAGGTCTGGAATTCGGGATTAAGCGCCTCGAACAGCTCGCGGCCGATATCATAGCTGACATTCAGGATCTTGTCCTGGGCCAGCGCCGGGGTGGACCCCAGCAGAAGCGCCAGAGCGGCGACGTGAAGCTTGCGGATCATCATAGGCTTTTCTCCTTGCGGGGGAATTCGGCGGCGGCGGCCTGCGCGGATGCGGCGCGGGGGCCGGGAAAGATCGTGCCCGCCTCGGGGCGCAGATTGACGCGGGCGCCGGGGACCAGCCCCTGCGCCTCGGGCGCGCGGCGGGGCAGGTCGATGCCGAACTGGCCGGTGCCGTCGGTCAGGTCCAGCCGCAGCAGGGCGCCGTTGCTGGTGCGACGCGCCACCTGCCAGCGCCCGGAGGGATCGGCCAGCGGGGTGACGTCGGCGGGACGCAGGAACAGCGTCGCCGGCCCGTCGGGCAGGGCGCGGCGCGACAGGCGGCTGGGATCCAGCCCCTGCGCCTCGGCCCGGCCGGCCTGCAGCATCACCGGCAGTTCGATGGTCGCGCCCATGAAGCGGGCGACGAAGGGGCTGGCGGGGTGGTCGTGGATCTGGTCGGCATTGCCGATCTGCTCGATCCGCCCCTCGCCCATCACCACGACGCGGTCGGCCAGTTCGAAGGCTTCCTCCTGGTCATGGGTGACGAAGATCGTGGTCGAGCCGGTCTCGTCATGCACCTCGCGCAGCCAGGCGCGCAGGTCGCGGCGCACGGCGGCGTCCAGCGCCCCGAAAGGCTCGTCCAGCAGCAGCACCGTCGGCTCGATGGCCAGCGCGCGTCCCAGCGCGACGCGCTGGCGCTGCCCGCCCGAAAGCTGCGCCGGATAGCGGTCGCCCAGATGCGCGATCTGCAGGAATTCCAGCAATTGCCCGACCCTGGCCGCGATCACCGCCTTGCCGGGCCGCTGGGCGCGCGGGCGCACGGTCAGGCCGAAGGCGATGTTGTCGCGCACGCTCATATGCGGGAACAGCGCGTAATGCTGGAAGACGAAGCCGATGCGGCGGTCCTGCGCCGGCAGATGCAGCCAGTCGGCGCCATGCACCACCAGCCCGCCTGCATTCGGCCATTCCAGCCCGGCGATGATCTTCAGCAGCGTGGTCTTTCCCGAGCCCGAGGGTCCGAGCAGCGCCACCAGCTCGCCCGATTCAATGGTCAGGTCGATGCCGCGCAGCACTGCGGTGCCGTCGAAGCTCTTGGTCATGTGCTCGATGACGATGGACATGGGCGCCTCCGTTTCGGCAGCAGAGGTAACGGGCGGGTCCGGGCTCGGCAAGCCGGGCCCGCCCCGGGCGCCTGGACCGGCGACGAACGATTTCCCAAGGCTGGCCGGGCAGCGGACCGCTATTCGCTGCCCCCGGCCCTGGCGCGGAAAGCGTCCGGGCATGGGCGGGGCGGCGGGCGCATTCTTCCTTATTTTTCATGCCGCCCCGCCGCGCGGGGCTTCGCAATCCCGCAACCCGCTGCTAGGGTCCGGCGCGCAGCAGCAAAGGAATGGCGCGATGGATGGCGGGGATCTGGTGATCGGGCGGGAAAGCCCCCTGGGCGAGGATCTGGCGCTGCTGTTTCGCCGCCACACCGCCGACATGCATGCCGACACGCCGCCGGAATCGATCCACATGCTGCCGCGCGCCGCGCTGGAGGGGCCGGAGATCGCCTTCTTTGTGCTGCGCGAGGGCGGCGTGGCCCTGGGCATGGGCGCGGTCAAACGCATCGCCCCCGCTCATGGCGAGATCAAGTCCATGCATGTGTTGACCGAGGCGCGCGGCCGCGGCCATTCCCGCCGCATGCTTCAGGCGCTGATCGACCATGCCCGCGCCGAGGGCATGGCGCGGCTGAGCCTCGAGACCGGGGTGCAGCCGACCTTCATCGCCGCGCGCGGGCTTTACGCGCGGGCGGGTTTCGTCGAATGCCCGGCCTTTGGCGATTACCGGCCGGACCCGAACAGCGTCTTCATGACGATTGATCTGGGCGGTCCGGATTGAGCGGTTGATTCAGCCGCTGTCCTGCGCCATGACTGCCGCCATGCGGGCCCGTAGCTCAACTGGATAGAGCAGGGACCTTCTAAGTCCAAGGTTGAGGGTTCGAGCCCTTCCGGGCCCGCCAATCATATCAAGATCTTAGACCGAGTCATGGTCTTGTCGCTTAGGTCCGGCGAACCGAAACGGGCTTGCTGAACTCAGGCGAACCTGCTGCGGAACGAACGCGCGACGTGGGCAGCCGGTGCGGCGGGCGATCGGCGGGCTGCTGTGCCCGGGATAGGCGGCGGCTTCCTCAACGGGCGTTTCGATTTCGATGCTGAAACGGCCGGCTGCGCGGTGCAGCTCGTGCGGGGCGCCGGCCCTGCGGGTGACGCCTGCGGGAAAACCGCGCGGCGTCTTACCCGAACCTGGCATGGCCCGATGAAAACGGGGCCGGCAAAGCCGACCCCGGATGCCTTTCCACGATGGTTCCGGCCGCTATTCCACCAGCGGCTTGTGATGCTGGGCGTGGCGGACCGCCAGCTTGCGGCCCATGCGGCCCGAAGCCAGGATGCGTGCCCCGGCGGGCAGGTCTTCCTCGGCCCGGTCGCGCAGTTCGGGGAAGATCGCAAAGATTTCCTCGCGCGCCGCCCGGCCGACCGATTTCAGCGCCTCGGCCCCGGTATAGAGCGACTCGGTCTCGGCGCCTTCCGATAGCACGATCTCGTGCCGGTCGAAAAGGACGTGGAAATACTCCACCGCCTCGACATCCTCGGCGATGTCGATGCCGGGGATCTGCAGCAGCTGCTTGGCGGCAACCAGCACCTCGTCGGCACCGAACATCTTCCGGGCGATCTTCGAGCGCGCCAGGATGCGATGCTGCGGCGAGACCATGAGGTCGCGGTGGGGCAGGCCCCGCCCCAGCGCTCCGGCCGAGATGCGGATCGGACGCAGGTTCGGGCTGACCGCCAGCGACCGGCTGCCGAGCAGGCGCGAGCCGATCCAGCGCACCGGCTGCAGCCCGTGATCGCGGGTCACGACACGGATGCCGGGGGCGAGTTCCTCGACCGGGATGATGCCGTGCTCGGTCTCGATCAGCGTGCCGCGGGCGAAGCAGGGGAAGCAATGACGGTCGGTGAAGATGCCGTCATGGCACAGGTCATAGCAGCGCGGATTGCTGGGAAAGTCGACCGAGGCGATGGGACGCGAGGTCATCGCCGCGACCTCGGCCGCCGAGGCGCTTTCCGGCGGCGGCATCAGGAACGTGTTGCCGGCGGTATCCTGCATGATGCGGACCGGCAGGTTCAGCGTCTCGACGCTGCCATCGGGGTTGCGGAAGGTCACGGCGGTGTTGTGAACGATGAAGGTCGCATCCACCTTGTAGGCGGATTCGTTGCCGTCGCCATCCGCGTCGTGCCGGATGCTTTCCGACCGGAATCCCCAAGGCCCGTCATTGGTGTCGATCACGCCGTCGCGGTTGCGGTCGTCGGCGCTGACCTCGACCAGGCGCTTGGAGAGCGGCTGGTCCGACGAGCCGAAGTCCTGGCCGCCGAGGATCTTGCCCGCCTTCTCGGCGCCGGAAAAGAACTCGTTCGGATCCATATCGGGTAGCTTCCCGAGATAGATCATCTTTTCGCAGTCGGGGCCCGAGGGACCGCAATGGTCGCCTTGCCCGCCATGGTCACCGCCATGCTCGAAGGTCATCGTTAACACTTCCCATCAGATACGCGGCGATGCTGGCCGCGTAGTCGGTTGCCTTGCGGATCTGGCCTTTGGACAAGCGAAACCCTTCGCCAAAACGGCGTTTCCTGCCGAATGCGGCGGGACAGGCTTGTCAGGGGCTGCGACACGCAACATCGGGCCGGATGGCGCCGACACATATTTCTCTAAAATGAATGCTCATTATGACAAGCGCGGAAACTAAACCGATCAGTAGAAAATCACGACAATTCATACATGGTAACGGGATGGATGGGAGAATATCGGTGACTTTCAACGGGTTTTCCCAACCGCCTAGGCTGTCAATATGTCAAATAATATGCAAAATTCCTCAACTGCTCGGCTGGCTTGTGCCGCCAAGTCAACTTGGCTCAGCGTTTCTGAGTGGAATGGGCGGGAAAACCGCTGCCGCAGGGGTTGCCTGGCCGGCTGAGTGATTCCGTCAGAGAGCGCCCATCGCCCGGAGGCGCAGGACCGCCCATTCCCGAGCGTTTTTCACGGGGCGCAAAATTCAAACCCGAGCATTCGCATCGGAAATCCATCGCCGAGAAATTAACTCAAGTATATGTTTTTATTATATTATTCATTGACCACCCTGAAGCCGCCCGCTATAGCGGCCTTAGGGTTGCCAGCCAGCGGAAAGCCAGCCAGCAACCACGGACCCAGCCAGCCAGACAGGAGACATCGAATGGCAAAGACCGCTTGCAACGCCTGCGCGTTCTATGAGGATCACGTCGCCAACTCCGCCAGCACGCTTTCGGATTCCGGTCTGTGCCGCGCCAATCCGCCCGTCACCCAGAAGGATGCGGATACCCGAGGCTATTGGCCTGTGGTCAAGTCGAACGACTGGTGCGGGCAGTTCGCCGTCAGTTTCGCGGCCGAGTGATCCACGGCGACCGGCGTTTCAAGGCAGCCCCCGGGCTGCCTTTCGCATTTTTGCAAGGCTGGCCCGCGCAGCCCGACTGCCCGCGCGGCTTCGCCTTAGGTTTCGGCCTTGGGCAGGTGATGCAGCAGCGATGAGCAGGCGCCCATGATATGGGCGTGGAGCAGGGCGCCGGCCTTTTCGACATCGCCCTCGCGGCAGGCGGCGAGGATCTGGCGATGCTCGCGATCCGCCGTGCCCTGGCCGTGCGACAGCGCCAGCTGGATGCGCAGGTAGCGCTCCAGCCGGTCGTTCACCGCGCGGATGGTGCCGACCAGGAACGGCCGCTGCGCGTCCAGATACAGGCGACTGTGGAACCGCCAGTTCAGCGCCGACCATTGCGCCACATCGGTTTCCCGGGCGAAGGCGTCGCAGAAGGCCTCGGCCTCGGCGAAGGTCTCGGGGGTCATATGCGGCACCGACAGCCTGATGGCGGCCGATTCGAGAATGGCGCGGGTCTCGAAGATCTGGGCGATCTCGGGTTCCGAGACCGCGGTGACGATGGCGCCCTTGTTGCGCTGGAACTCGACCAGACCCTCGGCCTCGAGCCGCTTCAGCGCCTCGCGGACCGGGATCTTGCTGACGTTGAACATCCTGGCGACATCGTCCTGGCGGATCGGCTCGCCCTCGTCCAGCGTGCCGTCGGCGATGGAATCGCGGATGAATTTCAGGATGATGTCAGAGGCGCTGGGGGCCTTGCCGAGATTGGGAACCTCTGCAGGCTTGAATGGCATTCCGTGTTCCCCCGCGCTGTCCGATGTTCAGGATATGGTAGCCGATATGCCGCTGCAAGCGCCGCGCGGCTTGACAGGGCCGGACGGGGGCGGCAGTTTGCAGCCATCGTATACGAAATATAATCTTAATCCAGACGTTCGAGGAGGAGCAATGCGCCGCGCGAAACTCGTGCCTGTCCTGCCCTGCCATACCAAAGCCGAGGCCGGCGGTGTGAGCGTCGGCGGCATCGCCCTGCCGCCGGTCCGTGCGCGGTCGCGCCGGGTCGCGCCAGATCAGCCACAGCGGCATTTCGTGTTGACCGAAGCGCGCGGCGGCAGGCTTCGGCAGGTCGACCTGCTGGTGCCGCCGCGGGGTCCGCGGGCGCAGATGGGCTGGATCGTCATCAAGCCCGCCGACACCCCGGCCATCTCCGGCTCGAATGCGCTCTGCGTGGCAAGGGTGTTGCCGGCGCGGCCGGGCGGGCTGACCAAGGTCAAGGCCGAGTGCCGCGACGGCAGGGCCGGGCAATGATTGGCAACGCTGCCCCGCAGTTCCTGTCCTACGCGGCGGCGATCGGCCGGCTGGACTGGTCGGATGCGGTCGAGGCGCTGCGCCAGGGCCATGCTCTGCCAAGGGCGCAGATCCGCGACGTGTTCCTGGGCCCGCCGACCGGCACGATGATGAGCCGCTCGGCCTGGATCGAGGGGCTGGGCTACGGCGCCAAGACCTTCACCGTCTTCGACGGCAATGCGGCGCGCGGCCTGCCGACGGTGCAGGGCGCCATGCTGGTCTTTGACGAGGATGCCGGCGCGCTGCGCGCCATCGTCGACAGCCCGCTGGTGACCGAGGTCAAGACCGCCGCCGATTCCGTGCTGGGCGCCAGCCTGCTGGCCCGGCCGGACAGCCGGCACCTGCTGGTGGTCGGCGCGGGCACGGTCGCGACCAGCCTGGTCAAGGCCTATACGGCGGTGCTGCCGGGGATCGAGCGGGTCTCGGTCTGGTCGCGTCGTCCCGAACAGGCGCAGGGGCTGGTGGCCGGGCTGGACGACATCGGGGCCGAGCTGGTGGCGGTGCCGGATCTGCGGGCGGCGGTGGGCCAGGCCGACATCGTCTCCTCGGCCACCATGGCGCGGCAGCCGGTGATTCTGGGCGACTGGGTGCGGCCCGGCACCCATGTCGACCTGATCGGCGCCTTCAAGGCCGACATGCGCGAGGCCGACGACGCGCTGATGGCCCGCGCCGCGCTGTTCGTGGACAGCCGCGAAACCACGCTGGGCCATATCGGCGAGCTGATGCTGCCCATCGCCTCGGGCGCGATCACCGCCGAAAGCGTGCTGGGCGATCTCTACGACCTGGTGCGCCCCGACGCGCGCCGGCGGCGGTCCGGGGACGAGATCACCGTCTTCAAGAACGGCGGCGGCGCGCATCTCGACCTGATGATCGCATCCTATATCGCCCGGGCGATGGCGGGCTGAGCCCTCAGCCCAGGCGGAAATTCTGCTCGACCACCGCCTCCATCGAGACATGGCTCGAGGTGTTGCTGACATGTGGCAGCACCGAGATCTTCTCGGCCAGGATGCGCCGGAAATCCGCCATGTCGCGCGAGCGGACCTTCATCAGATAGTCGCAGCCGCCGGCGATCATGTAGCATTCCTCGATCTCGGGGATGGCGCGGATGGCGGCGTTGAACTGCTGCAGCGCGTGTTCGCGGGTGTCGGTCATATTGACCTCGACATAGGTCACATGCGTCAGCCCCAGCTTCAGCGGCGACAGGATGGCGCGGTAGCCGGTGATCAGACCGATTTCTTCCAGGTGCCGGATGCGCTGCGCCACCGGGGTCTTGGACAGACCGACCCGGCGCGCCAGCTCGGCGATGGGGATTCTTGCGTTCTCGGTCAGTTCCGCCAGGATCTTCCTGTCCAGGGCATCAAGATCCAGATTCATTCTGCAAACCGTCCCGAATTTGTTCCATCGGCCTAGCAGATGGGCGAATTTCAGGCGCACCGCCTGACAGCCATCTGGTATTCCTGTCCTATCGAATAAGGAGATCGGCATGACCCCTGTCAACCCCACCCCGCATCCGGACATGTTTTCCGCGCAGGCGAAATTCGCCGACGAGGCGGCGTTGCTGCAGGGGCTGGTCGCGCAGGCGGCGCTGGATCCCGGGGCCCGCGCCGCCATCAGCGCCCGGGCCGCGGACCTGGTGCGCCGCATCCGCGACGAGGCCAGGCCGACGATGATGGAGCATTTCCTGGCCGAATACGGGCTTTCGACGCGCGAGGGCGTGGCGCTGATGTGCCTGGCCGAGGCCATGCTGCGGGTGCCCGACCGCATGACCATCGACGCGCTGATCGAGGACAAGATTGCGCCCTCGGACTGGGGCAAGCATCTGGGCGAGGCGTCGTCCTCGCTGGTCAATGCCTCGACCTGGGCGCTGATGCTGACCGGCAAGGTGCTGGACGACGACCAGTCGGGCATCGCCGGCACCCTGCGCCGCGCCGTGCGCCGGCTGGGCGAGCCGGTGATCCGCACCGCCGTCGGCCGCGCCATGAAGGAGATGGGCCGGCAGTTCGTGCTGGGCCAGACCATCGAAGGCGCGCTGGAACGCGCCAGCAAGCGCGAGGCGCAGGGTTTCACCTATAGCTACGACATGCTGGGCGAGGCGGCGATGACCGGCGCGGACGCGGCGCGCTACGACCGCAGCTATGCCGACGCCATCGCCGCGATCGCCAAGGCCTGCACCAAAGGCTCGGTCGAGGACAATCCCGGCATCTCGATCAAGCTTTCCGCGCTGCATCCGCGCTACGAGGTGGCGCAGGAGGGGCGGGTCATGGCCGAACTGGTGCCGGTGGTGCTGAAGCTGGCGCGCCAGGCCAAGGCCGCCGGCATGGGCATGAACATCGACGCCGAGGAACAGGATCGGCTGGTGATCTCGCTGAAGGTGATCGAGGCGGTGCTGTCGGACCCCTCGCTGGCCGGCTGGGACGGCTTCGGCGTGGTGGTGCAGGCCTATGGCAAGCGCGCCGGGCAGGTGATCGACTGGCTTTACGCGCTGGCCGAGCGGCTGGACCGGCGCATCATGGTGCGGCTGGTCAAGGGCGCCTATTGGGACACCGAGATCAAGCGCGCCCAGGTCGAGGGCTTTCCGGGCTTTCCGCTGTTCACCAGCAAGGTCGCGACCGATGTCAGCTATATCGCCAATGCCCGCAAGCTGATCGGCTATGCCGACCGCATCTATCCGCAATTCGCCACCCATAACGCCCATACCGTCGCCGCGATCCTGGAGATGGTCGGCGACATCCGCTTCGAGTTCCAGCGCCTGCACGGCATGGGCGAGCGGCTGCACGACATCGTGCTGCGCGACCACAACTGCCGCTGCCGCATCTACGCGCCGGTCGGCGCGCATCGCGACCTCTTGGCCTATCTGGTCCGGCGATTGCTGGAGAACGGCGCCAACAGCAGCTTCGTGCACCAGATCGTGGATGAAACCGTCTCGGCCGAGGAGGTCGCCCGCGATCCGTTCGCTGCGCTGCAGACCGCCCAGCCGCCGCGCTCGCTGCTGGCGCCCGATGCACTGTTCGGGGCGGCACGCCGGAACTCGACCGGCTTCGACCTGAGCGACGCGGAAACGCTGGCGCGGATCCATGCCGCCCGCGAGGTGGCGATCCCGGATGCGATGCCGCTGACCGTCTCGGAGCCCACCGGCAAACGCCAGGACGTGATCAATCCCGCGACGGGCGAAAAGATCGCCGAGGTGCTGATGGTCGACGCCGGGACCGCCACCCGCGCCATCGACGACGCCCGGCCTTGGGAAGCCCCGGCGGCGGAACGCGCCGCTGTGCTGCGTCGTGCCGCCGATCTATATGAGGCGCATTACGGCCCGGTCTTCGGCATCCTGGCGCGCGAGGCCGGCAAGGCGCTGCCCGATGCGGTGGCCGAGCTGCGCGAGGCGGTGGATTTCCTGCGCTATTACGCCGCCGAGGGCGAAGCGGATGACGGGCCCCCGCGCGGCATTGTCGGCGCGATCAGCCCGTGGAACTTCCCGCTGGCGATCTTCACCGGCCAGATCGCGGCGGCGCTGATGGCCGGCAATGCCGTCATCGCCAAGCCCGCCGAGCCCACCCCGGTCATCGCCGCCTATGCCATCCGCCTGCTGCATCAGGCCGGGGTGCCGAAGGCGGCGCTGCAATTGCTGCCCGGCCGCGGCAGCGTGGTCGGCGCGGCGCTGACTTCGGATCCGCGCGTTGCCGGGCTGGTCTTCACCGGCTCGACCGAGACGGCACAGACCATCGCCCGCACCATGGCCGCGAACCTGGCGCCCGGCACGCCGCTGATCGCCGAAACCGGCGGGCTGAACGCCATGGTGGTCGATTCGACCGCCCTGCCGGAACAGGCGGTGCGCGACATCGTGAACTCGGCCTTCCGCTCGGCCGGCCAGCGCTGCTCGGCGCTGCGCTGCCTTTATGTGCAGGAGGACGTGGCGCCGCATCTGATCCAGATGATCAAGGGCGCCATGGACGAATTGCGGATGGGCGATCCCTGGGATCTGACCACCGATGTCGGCCCGGTCATCGACCCCGGCGCGCAGCGCGAGATCGGTGATTACATCGCCGCCGATGCGGGCCGCGTGCTGCACAAGCTGGCGGCGCCGTCGCGGGGCTTCTTCATCCCGCCGACCATGCTGAAAGTGTCAGGCATCGCCGATCTGGAGCGCGAGATCTTCGGCCCCGTCCTGCATGTCGCCACCTTCAGGGGCGACCAGCTGGACCAGGTGATCGCCGACATCAACGCCCGCGGCTTCGGCCTGACCTTCGGGCTGCACACCCGCATCGACAGCCGCGTGCAGGAGGTCTCGGACGCCATCCATGTCGGCAATATCTATGTGAACCGCAACCAGATCGGCGCGGTGGTCGGCAGCCAGCCCTTTGGCGGCGAGGGGCTGTCGGGCACCGGGCCCAAGGCCGGGGGGCCGCGCTATGTGCCGCGCTTCTTTGCGCCCGCCGCGCCTGCGGCCCCGGCCGGCGGCTGGCAGGGCCAGGCCGACGAGGCCCGGCTGCGCGGCGCGCTGGCCAGCGCGGCCCCGAAGAAGATCGAGGAGCGGCTGATGCCCGGCCCCACGGGCGAGCTGAACCGCCTGACTGCGCATAGCCGCCCGCCGCTGCTCTGCCTCGGCCCCAGCGCCGATACGGTCGCGGCGCAGGTAGCGGCGGTCGAGGCGCTTGGCGGGCAGGCCGTCGGCGCCGATGGCGCACTGCCCCCCGAGGCCCTGACCCGGCTGCCGCAGCTTTCCGCCGTGCTCTGGTGGGGGGACGAGGCGCGCGGCCGCGCCTATGCCCAGGCCCTGGCCGCGCGCGACGGCGAGATCGTGCAGCTGGTCACCGCCATGCCCGACCTGGCCCATGTCGCGCATGAGCGCCATCTTTGCGTCGACACCACCGCCGCCGGCGGCAATGCCGCGCTGCTGGCCGGCTGAGATTGCGCAGCGGGCCGGCCGCGGCCCCTGCTTCCCGAACCTGCCCCGAGGAGGCGTTTCATGAGCAATCAATCATTCCTGGCCGATGTGAACGAGATGTTCGACGTCGCGGCCGCGCATTGCGACCTGCCCGAGGGGCTGGCCGAGAAGATCAAGTTCTGCAACGCGACCTATGTCACCCGCTTCGGCGTGCGGCTGCGCGGGCGGATGCATACCTTTACCGGCTGGCGCGCCGTGCATTCGACGCATAGCCGCCCGGCCAAGGGCGGCATCCGCTTCGCCCCCAATGCCGACCAGGACGAGGTCGAGGCGCTGGCGGCGTTGATGACCTATAAATGCGCGCTGGTGCGGCTGCCCTTCGGCGGTTCCAAGGGGGCGCTGAAGATCGACCCGGCGGACTGGACCGAGACCGAGTTGGAAAAGATCACCCGCCGCTTCGCCCAAGAGCTGATGGCGCATGAGTTTCTCAGCTCGGCCGCCAATGTGCCGGCGCCGGACATGGGCACGGGCGAGCTGAACATGATGTGGATCGCCGACGAATACCGCCGTGCCCGGCCGCAGGACATCAACGCGCTGGGTTGCGTCACCGGCAAGCCGGTGGGCGGCGGCGGCATCGAGGGGCGCACCGAGGCCACCGGCCGCGGCGTGCAATATGCGATCCGCGAATTCTTCCGCCATCCCGCCGACCGGGCGCGGGCCGGTTTCCAGTCCGAACGCCTCGACGGCCTGACTTGCGTGGTGCAGGGGCTGGGCAATGTCGGTTTCCATGCCGCCAAGTTCCTGTCGCAGGAGGACGGGATGCGCATCGTCACGGTGATCGAGCGCTCGGGCGTGGTGCGCAATCCGCGGGGCATCGACATCGACGCGCTCAAGGCGCATCTGGTCCAGACCGGCTCGGTCGAGGGCTTTGCCGGCGGCGCGGTCAGCCCGGCCGACATGGGCGCGCTGGCCGATGAATGCGACATCCTGATCCCCGCCGCCGCCGAGGGCGCGATCACCGAGGAGAATGCCGCCGCCATCAAGGCGGCGCTGATCGTCGAGGCCGCCAACGGCCCCACCACCAAGGCCGCCGACACCATCCTGCGCCAGGCCGGCAAGATCATCCTGCCCGACCTGTTCGCCAATGCCGGCGGCGTGGTGGTGTCCTATTTCGAATGGGTGAAGAATCTCAGCCACATCCCCTTCGGCCTGATGGAGCGGCGGCTGGAGGAGGACGAGCACCGGCTGCTGGCCCGTTCGCTCGAGCAGATGACCGGCCGCGACTTTCCCAGCGAACATGCCCGCTTCCTGGAAGCCCGCAGCGAGATCGCGCTGGTCCGCTCGGGCCTCGACGACATCATGCGCGCCGCCTATCGCCGGATGAGTGCGCTGTGGAACCGTCCCGACGGCGCCTATCCCGACCTGCGCACCGCCGCCTATGTGCTGGCCATCGACGAGGTGGCGCAGGCCTACAAGGCCATCGGGCTTTAGCGGCCGGGCGGCAAAGGCGGCAATGAAAAGGCCCCGCCGGCGCGTTGCCGGCGGGGCCTGTTTCCGTGGATCGTCGGGCCGCTTATTCGCGGTTGCCCAGGAACTGCAGCAGGAACATGAACAGGTTCAGGAAGTCCAGGTAGAGCTGCAGGGCGCCCATGATCGCCGCCTTGCCCAGGAAATCGCGGTCCGAATTCGCCAGCTGCAGATAGGTGTTCTTGATGTTCTGCGTGTCGAAGGCGGTCAGCCCGGCAAAGATCAGCACACCGATCGCCGAGATGGCGAATTGCATGGCGCCGGATTTCAGGAAGATGTTCACGATCGAGGCGACGATCAGCCCGATCAGACCCATCAGCAGGAAGGTGCCCATGCCGGACAGGTCGCGCTTGGTCGTGTAGCCCCAGAGCGAGAGCCCGGAGAAGGCGATGGCCGTCACCAGGAAGGTCTGGACGATCGAGAACGAGGTATAGGCGGCGAAGATCCAGCTGATCGAGACGCCCATCACCGCGGCGAAGGCATAGAACAGCGTCGTCGCACCCTGCACCGACAGCCGGCGCAGCGCGGCGCCGAAGGCGAAGACCATGACCAGCGGCGCGAACATCACCAGCCATTTCACCGGCGACAGGTAAAGGGTCTTGCCGAACTCGGTCAGGTAATGGCCGTTGCCAAGCGCCCATTGCGTGGGCGTATCGGACAGGGTCAGCCCGGCCATGCCCCAGGCGGTGCCGGCGGTGACCAGCATGCCCACGGCCATCAGGCCATAGACCTTGTTCATATAGGCGCGCAGCCCCTCGTCCACGGCAGCCGAGCGCGTCGCGGTCCCGGCCGTGCGGATCGAATTGTAGTCTTGCATAGGTTCTCCCCGGTCGAAAATCGCGGTGCGGCCCCGAACGGCCGACCATCCACGCAGATATTGGCAAAGCCAGCCGGTTTTTCAATGCAAGCCGCACGATTCACCGGGCCTCTGACGAAAATTTCAGATGCTAACGATCACCTTGCCGGTCGAACGCCGCGATTCCAACAGCGCATAGCCATCGGCCAGCCGGTCGAGCGGCAGGGTGGCCCCGACATGCGGATGCAGCCGGCCCTGCTCGTAAAGTGCGAACAGCGCCGCGATGTCCCGGCGCAGCAGGTCGGGGTCGAGCTTGTGATAGCCGCCCCAGTAGAAGCCGTGGATGGCGATGTTCTTGACCAGCGCATGGTTCAGCGGCAGCGCCGGAGGCTTGCCGCCGGCAAAGCCGATGACCAGGAAGCGACCGCCGGGCCGCAGCGCCCCGAAGGCGGCTTCGCCCGGCGCGTCGCCCACCGGGTCATAGACCACATCGACGCCGCCCAGATCCCGCAGCGCGGCGCGCAGGTCCGGGCAGGTGGCGCTGTCGATGCAGACCGCGGCGCCGGCGGCGCGCGCCACGGCCAGCTTGTCCTCGCCCCGCGCCACGGCGATCACCCGGGCACCCAGGGCGGCGCCGATCTCGACCGCAGTCAGGCCGACGCCCCCGGCGGCGCCCAGCACCGCCAGCGTCTCGCCCGGGCGCAGGCCGGCGCGCAACGTCAGGGCGAAATGGCTGGTGCCATAGGCGATCAGGAAGCCCGCCGCCGCCTCATGGCTCATGGCGTCGGGGATCGGGTGGCAGGCGGCGGCCGGAAACAGGTTGGCCTCGGCCATGGTGCCCTGCGCCTGCACCGCCACGCGCGTGCCGGGCGCCAGCGCCACGTCGGGGCCGGCGGCCAGCACTTCGCCCGCGCCCTCGAGGCCGGGGATGAAGGGCAGGGGCGGCGTCTCCTGATAGCGGCCGGTGGTCATCAGCAGGTCGGCGAAATTCAGCGCCGCAGCGCGCATCCGCACCAGCACCTGTCCGGGCCCCGGCGGCTCCAGCGACATGGTCGCTGACACGGGAAGTCCCGTCATTTCCTTGATTTGCATCAATTTCCAGCTCGCGCTCATGATCCATCCTGTCCGTTGTCAGCCCTTGCGGCGCCGCTTTTTCCAGTCTTTCCGGGGGGTTCGGATAGCGCGCCGCCCCGGTTGCAAACGATTGTCTTTTTGGACAAGTCGACATTATCAAGCTCGAAAATTGCGTCAAACTGGTGTAGCGCCCGTTTAGATTGAGTGAGGTGTTACCATGAAGCATAACGTTGACGTCCACGTCGGAAAGCGAATCCGACACCGTCGTTGGATGATCGGCATGACCCAGCAGCAGCTTGCCGAGAAGGTCGGGATCAAGTTCCAGCAGATCCAGAAATACGAGACCGGGATGAACCGGGTCTCGGCCTCGCGGCTTTGGGACATCGCCCGGGCGGTCGACGTGCCGGTCAGCTTCTTCTTCGAGGGGCTCGAGGACGGGCAGCTGCATGACACGGTCGAGGGCGACATCCTGGCCGACAAGGAGGCGCTGCAGCTGGTCCGCGCCTATTACGCCATGCCCGAGGCGCAGCGCCGCCAGATCTTCGAGCTGGCGCGGGTGCTGTCCGACGCCGCCTGACGCCGGCCGCAGCCCGAGGCTTCCGCTTGCGGGCCGGTGCGGCTAAACCTGCGCCCAGGACATCCTCGGGGGCAGGCCATGACAAGCGCGAACAACCGAATCCCTGTCGAAGGGGCCGACCGGATCATGGCCGTGGCGCACCGTCTGGCGGATGCTGCCCGGGCCGAGACGCTCAGCCTGTTCCGCAGCCCGGCGCTGCGCCCCGACAACAAGGCCGGCACCGGATTCGATCCGGTGACGGAGGCCGACCGGGCCAGCGAGCGCGCCATGCGCGCCATCCTGGCCGCCGAACGCCCCGAGGACGGCATCCTGGGCGAGGAATACGGTGTCCAGAACGGACAGAGCGGCCTGACCTGGATCCTCGACCCCATCGACGGCACGCGCGCCTTCATGGCCGGGGCGCCCAGCTGGGGCGTGCTCATCGGTCTGAGCGATGCGCAGGGCCCGATCTACGGCATCGTCGACCAGCCGCATCTGGACGAGCGGTTCGAGGGCGGCCTGGGCCGCGCCCGGCTGATCTCGCGCGCGGGCGAGGTGCCGCTGCGAAGCCGGCAGGGCGTGGCGCTGGCCGAGGCGACGCTGATGACCACCTATCCCGAGGTCGGCTCGGCCGCAGAGCTGGCGGCGTTTTCCCGGGTCGCGGCGCGGGCGCGGCTGGTGCGCTACGGGCTTGACTGCTACGCCTATGCGCTGCTGGCCGCCGGCCATGTCGATCTGGTGATCGAGGCGGGGCTGCAGCCCTATGACGTGGCCGCACCCATCGCCGTCATTCAGGCGGCGGGCGGCGTGGTGACGGATTGGCGGGGCGGACCCGCCCATCACGGCGGCACCATCATCGCCGCCGGTTCTCCGGAACTGCATGCCGAGGCGCTGGCGCTTCTGAACGGCGATTGAGGCCCGGGCGCAAGCCCCCTATGGTGCCGCCAACCGCAATCCTCGTCCCAGGACCCGAACTCCGAGGAGCCAGCCATGACCGAGCCCCGCGAAGCCGAGACCGACGCCCCCGAGGATGATTTCCAGCCCAGCCGGCAGGAGATGGAGGCCATCAACCGGGCCATCGACGATGGCGACGGGCCGGCGCTGGATGCGGCGCTGGAGCCGATGCACGCCGCCGACATCGCCGACCTGATCGAGCAGCTGAACCCGGCGCGGCGGCGGGTCTTCCTGCAGCTCTATTCCGGCGAGATCGACGGCGAGATCCTGTCCGAGATCGACGAATCGATCCGCGAGGAGGTGGTCGAGCAGCTGCCGCGCGAGGTGCTGGCCGAGGCCGTGCGCGAGATGGACAGTGACGACGTCGTCGACCTGATCGAGGACATGGAGGAGCCCGAGCAGCAGGCCATCCTGGCGGCGCTGGACGAATCGGACCGGGCGGCGGTCGAACGCTCGCTGACCTGGCCGGAATATTCGGCCGGCCGGCTGATGCAATCCGAGGTGGTGACCGCGCCCGAGCATTGGACGGTGGGCGAGACCATCGACTTCCTGCGCGCCGAGGAATGGCTGCCCGACCAGTTCTATCACGTGGTGCTGGTCGATCCGCGCCGCCATCCGACCGGCTATGTCACGCTGGGCAAGCTGCTGGCCTCGCGCCGCGACGTGGCGCTGCGCGACATCACCGAGGACAGCTTCCGCACCATCTCGGCCCGGCAGGCCGAGGGCGACGTGGCCTATGCCTTCAACAAGTACCACCTGATTTCCGCCCCGGTGGTCGATGACGACGACCGGCTGGTGGGCGTCATCACCATCGACGACGCCATGTCGGTGCTGGACGAGGAGCACGAGGAGGACTTCCTGCGCATGGCCCGGGTGTCGGACGACAGCCACGTCTCGGACGGGCCGTTCCAGACCGCGCGCCAGCGCCTGCCTTGGCTGGTGATCAACCTGTGCACCGCCTCGCTTTCGGCGCTGGTGATCTCGCGCTTCGAAACCACGCTGGCGCGGCTGGTGATCCTGGCGGCGCTGATGCCGATCGTCGCCTCGACCGGCGGCATCGCCGGCACGCAGTCGCTGGCCGTGGCGGTGCGGGCGCTGGCGACGCGCGAACTGACCAACGCCAATGCCCGCCGCGTGGTTCTGCGCGAGCTGATGGCGGGGATGCTCAACGGACTCGGCCTGGCGGTGATCCTGACCATGGCCGGCGCCGTCATCCTGGGCAACCTGCAGATCGGGTTGGTGCTGGGCATGGCGATGATCGCCAACCAGGTGGTGGCGGCAATGGGCGGCGTGCTGGTGCCGCTGGGCCTCAGCAAGCTGGGGCTGGACCCGGCGCTGGCCTCGGGCACCTTTGTCACCACCATGACCGACATGATGGGTTTCTTCGCATTTCTGGGACTGGCTTCATGGATACTGATCTGAAGGCCGCATTGCGGCAGCAGGCGCTGGCGGCGCGGGGGCAGGGCGGCGACGCCGGGGCCATGGCGCGGCACCTGATCGCGGCATTGGCCCCGCATCGCGGCAAGGTGCTGGCCGGCTATTGGCCGATGCGGGACGAGGCCGATCCGCGCCCGGCCATGGAAGCGCATGACGGCCCGGTCTGCCTGCCGGTGGTGCCCGGCCCGGCCCGGCCGCTGGTGTTCCGCGCCTGGGACGGGCGGCTGGAGGCCGGCAGTTTCGGCACCAGCCATCCGCCCGCCGATTCGCCGGTGCTGCGGCCCGAGGTGCTGATCGTGCCGCTGGCCGGCTTCGACCGGCAGGGCAACCGGCTGGGCTATGGCGGCGGCTTCTACGACCGCACCCTGGAAAAGCTGCGCGCCGAGGGCGGCGCCGTGGCGATCGGCTTTGCCTTTGCCGTGCAGGAGATTCGTGCGATTCCCGTCGAGCCCACCGACCAGCCGCTGGATCTGATCGTGACCGACAGGGGCGTCATCCTGCCGCAGCGCAAAAATCCCCTGGCGTGAATTTGCGAACGAAGCTGCAACCCTGACGGTTCCGGCCTGGGGATAATCCTGTGGAAAGCGCCTGAACCGATCCGGGGAAGCCCGCCAGATCATTCGGATTTTCGCGCAGGCCGGGAAATTTCCACTTGTTAACGCTGCGGTTGCAGCGAATCTCGTGCTTGGGGAAGCGCAGCGTAACGCCGTAAAAGTCCAGCGAAAAAATGGATTGAATTGCAGGACGTCTCGCGCCAGTTTGTGTTCCAGGCTCGCAAGGCCACCAGATCTAGTGCCCGATACGGCAACGCGATCCGGCCCGGCCCAATGCGGCGATTGGTTCAAGAATAAGGCTTCCCGGCTGCCGTCCGACGGTCGCCTGACCCGTGCCTTGCGGCGGGGGCCGGCGCTCTGCGGCGTACAGCGGGGCCAGGAATGGGGGACAGTCCGGCATGAGGATCGAACGGCGCTTTACCACGGCCGAGAGCGGCGCCTATGGCGCGCTTTCCTTTATCACCACCACCAGCGAGATCCGCAACCCGGACGGCAAGGTCGTGTTCCGCAACGAGGCGGTGGAGGTTCCGCAGGGCTGGAGCCAGGTGGCCTCGGACGTGATCGCCCAGAAATATTTCCGCAAGGCCGGGGTGCCGGCGCGGCTCAAGCGCGTCAAGGAAAAGGGCGTGCCGGAATTCCTGTGGCGCTCGGTCCCCGACGAGGAGGCGCTGGCGCAGCTGCCCGACGAGGCGCGCTTCGGCGGCGAGACCAGCGCCCGGCAGGTCTTTGACCGGCTGGCCGGCGCCTGGGCCTATTGGGGCTGGAAGGGCGGGTATTTTTCCAACGAAGAAGACGCCCGCGCCTATTACGACGAGATGCGCTTCATGCTGGCGGCGCAGATGGGGGCGCCGAACAGCCCGCAATGGTTCAACACCGGGCTGCATTGGGCCTATGGCATCGACGGGCCGTCGCAGGGCCATTTCCATGTCGATTACAGGACCGGCAAGCTGGTCAAGTCGGACAGCGCCTATGAGCATCCGCAGCCGCATGCCTGCTTCATCCAGTCGGTCAGCGACGACCTGGTGAACGAGGGCGGCATCATGGACCTGTGGGTCCGCGAGGCGCGACTTTTCAAATATGGCTCGGGCACGGGCACCAATTTTTCGTCCCTTCGAGGGGAGGGCGAGAAACTGTCGGGCGGCGGCAAATCTTCGGGGCTCATGGGCTTCCTGAAGATCGGAGACCGCGCAGCCGGCGCGATCAAATCGGGCGGAACGACCCGACGCGCGGCAAAGATGGTGATCTGCGACATGGATCACCCCGACATCGAGCAGTTCATCAACTGGAAGGTCATCGAAGAGCAGAAGGTCGCCTCGCTGGTGGCTGGCTCCAAGATGCACGAACGGAAGCTGAACGAGATCTTCGCCGCGATCCGCGGCTGGGACGGCAGCATCGAGGATGCCACCGACCCGGCCCGGAACGCGGCGTTGAAATCGGCGATCCGTTCGGCCAAGCGCAGCATGATCCCGGAGACCTATGTCAACCGGGTTCTGCAATATGCCCGGCAGGGCTTTGATTCGATTGAGTTCCCGACCTATGATACCGATTGGGACTCGGAAGCCTATGTCTCGGTTTCGGGGCAGAACTCCAACAACTCGGTCCGCGTGACGGATACCTTCCTGCGCGCGGTCCGCGACGATCTGCCCTGGGAGCTGCTGCGCCGCACCGACGGCAAGGTGGCCAGGACCGTGTCGGCGCGCGCGCTCTGGGACCAGATCGGCCATGCCGCCTGGGCCTGCGCCGATCCGGGCATCCAGTTCCACGACACGATCAACGCCTGGCATACCTGCCCGGAACACGGGCCGATCCGCGCCAGCAATCCGTGCAGCGAATACATGTTCCTGGACGACACGGCCTGCAACCTGGCGTCGATGAACCTGCTGACCTTCTGGGATGGCAAGGAATTCGACGCCGACGGCTATGTCCATGCCAGCCGGCTGTGGACCGTCACGCTGGAGATCTCGGTGCTGATGGCGCAGTTCCCCAGCAAGGAGATCGCGCAGCGCAGCTACGATTTCCGCACCCTGGGTCTGGGCTATGCCAATATCGGCGGCCTTTTGATGAACATGGGCCTGGGCTATGACAGCGAGCAGGGCCGGGCGCTGTGCGGGGCGCTGACCGCGATCATGACCGGCGTGGCCTATGCCACCTCGGCCGAGATGGCGGCCGAACTGGGGCCGTTCTCCGGCTACAAGAAGAACGCCCGCCACATGCTGCGGGTGATCCGCAACCACCGTGCGGCGGCGCATGGCACCGGCGCCTATGATGGGGTGAACGTGCGCCCGGTCGAGCTGGACGCCGCGAACTGCCCCGATCCGCGGCTGGTGGCGCTGGCGCAGGGCGCCTGGGACGAGGCGCTGAGCCTGGGCGAGGAGCATGGCTTCCGCAATGCCCAGGCGACGGTGATCGCGCCCACCGGCACCATCGGGCTGGTGATGGATTGCGACACCACCGGCATCGAGCCCGATTTCGCGCTGGTGAAGTTCAAGAAGCTGGCCGGCGGCGGCTATTTCAAGATCATCAACCGCTCGGTCCCGGCGGCGCTGGAGACCATGGGCTACGGCTCGGCGCAGATCGAGGAGATCATCGCCTATGCCGTGGGCCACGCCAGCCTTGGCAATTGCCCCGGCATCAACCATGCCGCGCTGATCGGCCATGGTTTCGGCCCGCGCGAGCTGGAAAAGGTCGATGCGGCGCTGGCCTCGGCCTTCGACATCCGCTTCGTCTTCAACCAGTGGACGCTGGGCGAGACCTTCTGCCGCGAGACCCTGGGCATTCCGGCCGACAAGCTGAACGATCCGGGCTTCGACCTGCTGCGGCATCTGGGCTTCACCCGGGCGCAGATCGAGGCGGCCAACGACCATGTCTGCGGCACCATGACGCTGGAGGGGGCGCCGCATCTGGACCCCGCGCATTACCCGGTCTTCGACTGCGCCAATGCCTGCGGCAAGAAGGGCACGCGCTACCTGTCGGTGGACAGCCATATCCGCATGATGGCGGCGGCGCAGAGCTTCATCTCGGGCGCGATCTCCAAGACCATCAACATGCCCAACAGCGCCAGCATCGCCGATGCCTTGGCCGCCTATGAGCTGAGCTGGTCGCTGGGCATCAAGGCCAATGCGCTTTACCGCGACGGCTCCAAGCTGTCGCAGCCGCTGGCCTCGGCGCTGGTCGAGGACGACGAGGAGGCCGAAGAGATCCTGGCCACCGGCAGCGTGCAGGAAAAGGTCGCGGTCATCGCCGAGAAGGTGGTCGAGAAGATCATCGTCAAGGAGGCGGTGCGCAGCCATCGCGAGAAGCTGCCGCAGCGCCGCAAGGGCTATACCCAGAAGGCGATCATCGGCGGCCACAAGGTCTATCTGCGCACCGGCGAATATGACGACGGCAAGCTGGGCGAGATCTTCATCGACATGCACAAGGAAGGCGCGGGCTTCCGGGCGATGATGAACAATTTCGCCATCGCCGTGTCCGTGGGCCTGCAATACGGTGTGCCGCTGGAGGAGTTCGTCGACGCCTTCACCTTCACCCGCTTCGAGCCGGCCGGCATGGTGCAGGGCAATGACAGCATCAAGAACGCCACCTCGATCCTGGATTATGTGTTCCGGGAACTGGCGGTCAGCTATCTGGACCGCACCGACCTTGCGCATGTGAAGCCGCAGGGCGCGCGCTTCGACGACCTGGGCGGCGGCGAGAGCGAAAGCCAGCCCAACATCGCCCCGGTGGGTGAGGGCGCCTCGCGTTCGCTGGAGATGCTGCGGCAGATCAGCTCGACCGGCTATTTGCGCAAGCGGCTGCCGCAGGATCTGGTGGCGCTGCAATCCGGGGTCTCGGTCGCGGCGGTCTCGACCGCCGAGGGCACGGCGACCGCGGTGGGCGTCGTCACCCTGGATGCGCGCGCCAAGGCCCGGATGCAGGGCTATGAGGGCGATCCCTGCGGCGAATGCGGCAATTACACGCTGGTCCGCAACGGCACCTGCATGAAGTGCAACACCTGCGGCGCGACCAGCGGCTGCAGCTGAACCGGACGCGGTCCGGGCGCATGGCGCGGCCGGACCCGTCCCCGAAGGAAAGGGCGAAACCATGGAATTGCTCGTCGGCGTTCGGCGCATCATCCCCGCCGCCATCCACCCGATCCCCGGCGGGGTCGAGGCCGAGTTGCGGGGCGATGCGGTGCTGTCGCTGCTGGATGCGGCCTTTCACGGCGCGGGCCGGGTCGAGCTGCTGGGCGGCGGCCTGGATCGCCGGCCGATGGACGTGGCAGGGATCGAGATGCGCGGCGCCTCGACCCTGGTCACGCTGCTTTGCGCTGGTGAGGCGGCGCGACTGCACTGAAGGATCATCGCTGCGACGAGCCTGTTCCGCGTCCCCCGACGCGGAACTTTTTTTCATCTGCGGCGCCGGAACCGGCATTGCCCGCAAGTCACGATCAGTTCATCCTTTGCGAGCGTGGTTCATTTGCAACGGGCTCGAAAATCCCCTTGAACATGAGCATATTGCCGTGGCGCCTGTAAGAGCCGCCCCGGCATGGAAGGAGAGAATCCACATGAACAAACCCTCTTCCCGTCATCTTCTGACCGCTTCGGGCCTTGCCCTGCTGATGGCCTTCTCGCCCGCCATCGCCCAGCAGGCCGCCAGCCCCGGCACCGAGGCCGCGCAGGCAGCCGCCAACGAGAACCAGCCGCTTGCCGCGCCGGAAAGCCGGGCCCGCAAGGAGCAGGTCATGCCGGAGAGCTTTGCCGACCTGGTCGAACAGGTCAGCCCGGCGGTGGTGAACATCACCACGACCGCGACCGTCGCGACGCCGCTGGTGCGCGGACCGCAACTGCCCGAAGGCAGCCCGTTCAGCGACCTGTTCCGCGAATTCGGCTTTCCCGGCTTTCCGGGCGACGAAGGCAGCCCCTTCGGCCGCGGCCCGATGGCCGAGCAGCGCTCGAACGCGCTGGGGTCCGGTTTCGTCGTCTCGGCCGAGGGGCTGATCGTCACCAACAACCATGTGATCGAGGGGGCCGACGAGATCGAGGTCGAGTTCTTCTCGGGCAAGACGCTGCCGGCCAAGGTGATCGGCAAGGACGACAAGACCGACATCGCCGTGCTGAAGGTCGAAAGCGACAAGCCCTTGCCCTTCGTCAAGTTCGGCGACAGCGACAAGGCGCGGGTCGGCGACTGGGTGCTGGCGCTGGGGAACCCGCTGGGGCAGGGCTTCTCGGCCTCAACCGGCATCGTCTCGGCCCGCAACCGGGCGTTGTCGGGCACCTATGACGATTTCATCCAGACCGACGCGGCGATCAACCGCGGCAACTCGGGCGGGCCGCTGTTCAACATGGATGGCGAGGTCATCGGGGTGAACACCGCGATCCTGTCGCCCAATGGCGGCTCGATCGGCATTGGCTTCTCGATGGCGTCGAACGTCGTCAGCAAGGTGGTCGGGCAGCTCGAGGAATATGGCGAGACCCGGCGCGGCTGGCTGGGCGTGAAGATCCAGCCGGTGACGCAGGACATCGCCGACTCGCTGGGGCTGGTCGATGCCAGCGGCGCCATGGTCACCGACGTGCCCTCGGGGCCTGCGGCCGAGGCGGGAATGAAGTCGGGCGACGTGATCACCAGCTTCGACGGCGGCGAGGTCAAGGATCCGCGCGATCTAGTCCGCCGGGTGGCCGACGCCCCGGTGGGCGAGGCGGTGGACGTGACCGTGCAGCGCGACGGCAAGCCGGTCGAGCTGAAGGTGACGCTGGGCCGGCGCGAACTGGCCGAAGGCACCGGCAGCGGCAAGCTGGACAGCGCCGCAGAGACCGCCAGCGACCTGATGGGCATGGCCCTGGCGCCTCTGACCCCCGAGCTTGCCGCCGAGCTGGGCGTGGCGCGCGAGACGCAGGGCCTGGTGGTGCAATCGGTCGATCCGACCGGTGCCGCTGCCGACAAGGGCCTGGCGCCCGGCGACCTGATCACCGAGGCCGGGCAGCAGCCCGTCGCCACGCTGGCCGATTTGGAGGCGCGGGTGAAGGAAGCCCGCGATGCCGGCCGCAAGTCGATCCTGATCATGGTGCGCCGCGCCGGCGAGCCGCGCTTCGTCGCCCTGCCGGTGGAATGAGCCCATGAAAAAGGGCCGGGAAATCCCGGCCCGCAGCAAGCGGGGCGCCGGTTCGGCGCCCCGTTTCTTATGGGCTTACTGTTTGGGGGCCTCGGCCGGCGCAGCTGCCGCGGGGGCCTCGGCCGGGGCGGCTGCCGCGGGGGCTTCGGCCGGGGCGGCGGGGGCAAGATCCTTGTTCGCCTCGGCCAGCGCGGTCATGCCGGCGGTGAAGCCCTTGAGCGACAGGTCCAGCTTGACCAGCTGCTCTTTCGGCGCACCGAAAGGCAGCACCGAGACCGTGGCCTTGTTGCCCTTTTTCAGCGGGCCGAGCTCGGCATCCGCCAGGCCGATGCGCGAGATGCAGCCGACCTGGGCGCAGAGCATGAAAGGATAGCGCGCTTCCTTGGCGGCATCCACCTGCAGTCCCAGCCCGGCCTGCAGATCGGTTTCCAGCGGCGCGATGAAGGTGATCACCGCCTGCACATTGCCGGTCATCGGGATGACCGAGGCCTCGGCCACCGGCGAATCGTTCTGGTCCTTGAGCAGCTGGTAAAGCTCGCAGGGATCCTTGCCGCTTTCGGTCTTCATGCAGCGCAGGGTCCAGTCGCCATGCGTCGACTTGGCATAAGGCTGGCCCACCTTGGGCTCGCCATCGGCGGCGGGGGCGGCTGCGGCCGCCGGAGCTTGCGCTGCCGGGGTTTCCGTTGCCGGGGTGTCGCTGGCGGGAGCTTCGCTGGCTGGGGCTTCTGCGGCAGGCTGCGCCGGGGTCTGGGCAGCCTCTTGCGCCATCACGCTGCCGGCGGTGCCAGCCAGGGTGAAGAGGGCGGCGATCAATGCCGCGGACGTCCTATTGGCCATGGTTCTCTTCCTTTGGTCCATGCATCGGATCCGCTCCTAGCACGGGCTTGGCGGCTTGTCAGGGCGGATCGCATCGCGCGGCGTCACCTTTGCGTGCCGCGCCGGAATGGGCAGGATCGTGCCGGAAACCGGGTCGACGGCAGGGTCGGAAACCCGGAAATGCAGAGGGACCCGAGGCATAAGACTGCCGCCCCGGATCCCCATGCTTACCTTCCCTGCCGGACTGGCCGGTCATCATTGAGCGGAAAGCTAGAGCCAGGAAATGGGTCCGTCAACTATCCTAATCGACATATTGTGACATCGTGATGACCGGCCTGTGATCGGATTATGAAAGAGGCAGTCCGGCAAAAAAATGCCGCGCCCGGAGGCGCGGCAGTCCAACAGGGAGGAAGTCGGCCGTCCGTGATGGCGGCGGTCCGACAGGAACAGACTGGCACAAAATCGTTACGGTTGTATTCTCCTTTTGTCCGAGACTTGCGCTTTTTTGCCGATCCGTGGAGGGAAAATGACAGAAATCGTCGATCTGGCGGCCGGGACGGTCTTCCTGGGCGGCGGCGGTGCGGATCATGCGCAGCCGCAAAGCCTGCTGCTGAAATACGCCAACCGCCACGGGCTGATCGCGGGCGCCACCGGCACCGGCAAGACGGTGACCCTGCAGACCCTGGCCGAATCGTTCTCGCGCGCCGGCGTCCCGGTCTTCATGGCCGATGTGAAGGGCGACCTGGGCGGCATCGCCAAGCCGGGCCTGGCCGAGGGCAAGCTGCACGAGAGCTTTCGGAAGCGCGCCGAGCAGATCGGCATGGCGCTGGATTACCAGGCCTTTCCCGTCACCTTCTGGGACATCTGGGGCGAGCGCGGCCACCCGGTCCGCACCACCCCGGCCGAGATGGGCCCCTTGCTGCTGTCGCGGCTGATGGGGCTGACCGATGCGCAGGAGGGGGTGATGAACATCGCCTTCCGCGTCGCGGATGAGGAAGGGATGGCGCTGCTGGATCTGAAGGATCTGCAGGCCATGCTGGTCTGGGTCGGGCAGAACGCCAAGGCGCTGTCGCTGAAATACGGCAATGTCTCGACCGCCTCGGTGGGTGCGATCCAGCGCGCGCTGATGGTGCTTGAGAACGAGGGCGGCGGCCTGCTGTTCGGCGAGCCGGCGCTGGAGCTTGCGGACATGATGCGGCTGGATGCCTCGGGGCAGGGCATGATCAACATCCTGTCGGCCGAGAAGCTGATGAACGCGCCGCGGCTTTACGCGACCTTCCTGCTGTGGCTGATGTCCGAGCTTTTCGAGCAATTGCCCGAGGTGGGCGACCCGGACAAGCCGAAGATCGCCTTCTTCTTCGACGAGGCGCATCTGTTGTTCGACGACGCGCCGCCGGCGCTGGTGGACAAGATCGAGCAGGTGGCGCGGCTGATCCGCTCCAAGGGCGTCAGCCTGTGGTTCATCAGCCAGAACCCGGCCGACCTGCCGGAATCGGTGCTGGGCCAGCTGGGCAACCGGGTGCAGCACGCGCTGCGCGCCTTCACCGCCAAGGACCAGAAGGCGCTGAAGCTGGCGGCGCAGAACTATCGGCCGAACCCGGATTTCGACACTGCCGAGGCGATCCAGGCGGTCGGCACCGGCGAGGCGGTGACCTCGCTTCTGGAGGCCAAGGGCGTGCCGGGCATCGTGCAGCGCACGCTGATCCGCCCGCCGCTGTCGCAGCTCGGCCCGATCCCGGATGCCGAGCGCGCCGCGATCAACGCCGCCTCGTCCATGGCGCAGAAATACGGCAAGACGCTGGATCGCGAGTCGGCGGCCGAACTGCTGGCCCGCCGCGCCGAGACCGCCGCCTCGGGCAGCGCCGATGCCGGGGCCAAGGGCGCGGACGAGGATCTGTGGAAGATGGATCGCGAATACACCCGGGCCCGGCGCTACGACCCGGGCGTCCAGATCCCGCGCGAGCCCGCCAGCCGGGCACGCGGCGGCCGCAGTGCGAACAGCGACTCGATCGCCGTGACCTTCGGCAAGAGCCTGGCCCGCCAGCTTGGCACCAAGACCGGCCAGGCGCTGGTGCGCGGTGTCCTGGGGTCGCTGTTCAGGGGCAAGTAAGCGGGCTGGGGACCGGCCGGGGCGCGACCTCGGCCGTCTCGGCCAGGATGGCGATCAGCAGCATGATGTGGCGGTGCACGTCATAGCCGGCGCCACCCGCGCGCCGGATCGCGTCCAGCTGCTCCTCCTCGGCATGCAGCCGCTGCAGGGCGGCGCCGGCCGCCGGCAGTTCTTCGCATTTCAGCACCCGGCGCAGGTCGCGGCGGCGGTTCCAGCCCGGCAGGCCCAGCCGCGCCGCCTGCGCCAGAAGCCGGGGCCGGCGCAGGCGCGGCTGCGCGCAGCGTGGCTGGAAGGCGATCACATTGCCCATCATCGTCATGGCGATTTTCCCGTTCTGCCTCGATTTCGGAAAATTTTGCACAACCGATGCGTGTGTTGCGCCCAGCCGGCGACCAGCGCGCGCCGTGGCAAGGAATCCTTAGGAATTGTTTAGCAATCATTGCTGCATCTCGGCCTGAACCCCTGCCGGTCTGACGAGGCATGAAACAACCCATGGGCGAGCACTGTCCGCTTGTCTGCAGGAAGCGAAGGAATGACCATGACGATTTTGACGGGAGATTTCGCCCCGGAAGCCCCGATCGCCGCTCTGCCCGCCGGCTTCGGGGTCGCGGCCTGCAATCGGCCCGAACCCGCACCGGCCCCGCAGACCGAGGACAGCGATCTGACATTGTACCTGCGCCATGTCGAAAGCGGCGTGTCGATCCGCGCGCTGGCGCGCGAGACCGGCTGCCACGCCTCGACCATCCTGCGCCGCATCCGCCGCTTCGAGTCGCGGCGCGACGATCCGCTGGTCGATCGGGCGATCGAGCGCGCGGCGGGCCATGGATCGGCGACCGGGCCAGGGCGGGTCGGCACGAAGCAGATCGCCCGCATCCTGCGCCGGCTTGCCGAACCCGGCGCGCAGATGGTGGTGGCCGACGGCATGGACAAGGCCATCGTGGTGCGGGACGAGATCCGCACCGCCATCCTGGACCGCGAACTGGCCGAGCACATGGCGATCCGCGGCTGGGTGCAGCTGCTGGGGCAGGGCCGGGTCAGCCGCTACGCGCTTTCGGGTCCGGGGCGCGAGGCGTTGCGCGCCATGCTGGCGGCGCGGCGCGGTCATGCCCTGCCGCAGGGCGAGGATTTCGTCATGGCCGCGCCGGTGATCGCAGAGCCGGCGGCCGAAGCCATGGGCTGCGCCGAGGAAGCCGCCGGCTTCGGCCATGCCGACCGCCACCGGCAATGGGACGAGCGCGAGATCACCGACCCCGAGGACGGCCGCCGCCGTCGCGCCCGGGTCAACATCGCCGAAAGCCCGCTGCTGATGCTGGCGCGGCGGCGGGAACCGGACGGGCGGCCTTTCCTGGCGCCGGAGCTGGTGGCGGCCGGAGAGCGGCTGCGCGAGGATTTCGAGCTGGCGCAGATGGGTCCGCGCATCGCCCAGAACTGGGATCGGTTCCTGACCGCCGGCATTCCTGTCCGGTCATGGTGGCGGTTCGGAAGGGGCGCGCAACCGCGTCGCCGCGGCGCTGCGCGAACTCGGCCCCGGCATGGGCGACATGTGCCTGCGGGTCTGCTGCTTCCTCGAGGGGATCGAGATGACCGAGCGCCGGCTGGGCTGGTCGGCGCGCTCGGGCAAGATCGTGCTGCGGCTGGGGTTGATGCGCCTGGAACAGCACTATCGCCAGATCTACGGCCCGGGCGCGCCGCTGATCGGCTAGACAGGCGCGTCCGCGATCCCGGTCCATGAAAAAAGGGCGCCTGGCAGGCGCCCTTGTCGATGTCCGGCAGTCCGGATCAGGCCGCGGCCTTGGCCGGATTGGCGCGCAGCCATTCCAGCACCGATTCCGGCGAGCTGGCGCCATAGGGATCCTCGGGGCAGTCGTCGCAGCGGCCGGGTTCCTCGAACCAGGCCTCGACGCGGCCGTCGTTGATGACGGCGGCATAGCGCCAGCTGCGGGCGCCGAAGCCCAGATTGTCCTTGCGCACCAACATGCCGACCTTGTCGGTGAACTCGCCCGAACCATCGGGGATCACCTTGACGTTCTGCAGGCTCTGGGCCTTGGCCCACTGGTTCATCACGAAGCTGTCGTTGACCGACATGCAATAGATCGCGCCGATGCCAAGCTCGGCCATCTCGGCTGCGGCCTTCTCGAAGCCCGGCAGCTGGTAGGTCGAGCAGGTGGGCGTGAAGGCGCCCGGCAGCGAAAACAGCACCACGCGCTTGCCCTTGAAATAGTCGGCGGTGGTCACCGGCTGCCAGCGATAGGGGTTCGGCCCGCCGACGGATTCGTCGCGGACGCGGGTCTGGAAGGTCACGTCGGGAAGCAGATCGCCTTGTTTCATGATTGGTCCTTTCGTCATCCGCTCCTCCCTTTCGGTCGATGCTGCGGCGCGGCATCGACGGACCCTAGATGCACATTGCATTGGCGTTGATCAAGCCCCGAAAAACCCTTAAGTTCGGGCGACCCCAGCAAAGGATGCCGATATGGCGGATATGCCCCCGGTTCTGCGCCACCCCGAAAAGGCCCATCGTCCCGACCAGCCCCAGCCGAAAAAGCCGAACTGGATTCGTGTCAAGGCGCCGACCAGCCAGGGCTACAAGGACACGCGCGACCTGCTGCGCGAACACCGCCTTTCGACCGTCTGCGAAGAGGCGGGCTGCCCGAACGTCGGCGAATGCTGGAGCCAGGGCCACGCCACCATGATGATCATGGGCGAGATCTGCACCCGCGGCTGTTCCTTCTGCAACGTGCAGACCGGCCGGCCCGATGCGCTGGACACCTTCGAGCCGGGCCGCGTCGCCCATGCCGTGCAGAAGCTGGGGCTGAACCATGTCGTCATCACCTCGGTCGACCGCGACGACCTGGACGACGGCGGGGCCGAGCATTTCGCCCAGACCATCCGCGCCATCCGCCACCGCTCGCCCAAATCCACCATCGAGGTGCTGACCCCGGACTTCCTGAAGTCGAAGCCCGGCGCGCTGGAGACCGTGGTCGAGGCGCGGCCCGACGTCTTCAACCACAACCTGGAAACCGTGCCCGGGCTTTACCCGACCGTGCGGCCCGGGGCGCGCTATTTCCACTCGCTGCGGCTGTTGCAAAAGGTCAAGGAGCTGGACCCGACCATGTTCACCAAGTCGGGGATCATGGTCGGCCTGGGCGAGGACCGGCAAGGCGTGCTGCAGGTCATGGACGACATGCGCGCCGCCGATATCGACTTCATCACCATCGGCCAGTATCTGCAGCCGACGCCCAAGCATCACCGCGTCGACCGCTTCGTCACCCCCGAGGAGTTCCAGGGCTACGAAAAGGCCGCCTATGGCAAGGGCTTCCTGATGGTGTCTGCGACGCCGCTGACGCGGTCCTCGTATCACGCCGGCGACGATTTCGCCCGGCTGCGCCAGGCGCGGCTGGAAAAGCTGGGCCACGCCTGACGCGATCTAAAAACGGACGGCCGGCGCCTCGCGCCCGGTCTTTCCCCGGAACCACGATCCGCTTCGGCCGCCGGAAACGGCAGCCGGAGCGGATTTCATTTGAAAGCCCAGCCTCCGCAACCCGTGGCACCGGGCCTTCCGCCGGCGCGCATGGCCGATGGCGGGCTGCGCTAGAATTTCTAATGCAACTGAGCAGAATATTCTCGTTTGCCGCAAAGTGGCGATCGGGGAAATAAGCCCGTGTCCGGGTGCCAAGACATCCAGGGCCAACACGACCGGTCATCCGCCCGGCCGATCGGGATCGCACCTGCCGAAACCACGGAGGCACGCGGTCCGGTCGGTGGGTCGGCCAGGTCGATGAGCATTCGGGGGAGGATAGGGGGCGCGTCGCCGGGGTTTCCCGGCAAGCCCGCCGGGGAGCCATGGACCTGCGGAGGAGCCCGTCGGTGGAGGGCCATGGACACCACGACAACGCATTGCGGAGCTTTCGCCAGCCTTCAGCGAACGCCCGATTCTGAACCCAGGAAGGTATGTTTCATGGCGATATCCATCTTGCCCGGCGCAGCCGCGACTCGCGACGCCTCCGGCCGGCTGTTCATCGACGAAGCGCCGCTCAAGCCCATCCATGTCGTCGCGACCGCCGCCGTCCTGGGCGGCGCGGCGCTTGACGGCTATGTCCTCGGCATCGTCGGGCCGGCACTTTCCATCGCCAAGCAGGAACTGCAGCTTTCGGCGATCAGCCAGGGTCTCATCGCCGCAAGCGCGCTGATCGGGGTGTTCATCGGCGGGCTGTTCTTCGGCAATCTGGCGGACCGTTTCGGGCGGCGGCCCGTCTTCGCCTGGAACCTCGCGGCCTTCATCCTGCTGTCGCTGCTGCAGGTCGTCGTGCAGGATGTCTGGCAATTGGTGGCGATCCGGCTGGCGCTGGGGCTGGCCATCGGCGTCGAATATGCCGTGGGCTCCTCGGTTCTGGCGGAATTCTCGCGCCGCAAGGGCCGCGGCGTGCTGCTGGGCTGCTTCTCGATCGGCTGGCAGGTGGGCTTCACCGTCGCCTTCATCGTCGGCGCGTTCTACGACGGCGACAATTGGCGGATGCTGCTGGCTTCGAGCGGGGTGCCGGCGCTGATCACCTTCGCGCTGCGGATGACCCTGCCCGAGACGCCGATGTGGCTGAAGGCACGCGGCCGCGACGCCGAGGCGCAGGCCATTGTCGAGCGGCATTTCGGCGCGGAATACGCCATCCCGGACGTCGATCTGAACGCCAAGCACGCATCGCCACGCGAGCTGTTCACCGCCGAGACCTGGCGGCAGACGCTTTATTCCGGCTTTTTCTGGTTCTGCCAGGTCGGGCCGTTCTTCGGCATCTTCACCTTCATGGCGCCAGTGCTCGAGTCGCTGGGGCTGAAGGATGCCGCGGCGGTGGACATGTCGCTGAACGCCATCCAGATCGCCGGGGCGGTGTTCGGCGTGTTCCTGCTGCATTGGATGAGCCGGCGCGGCTTCGTGATCTGGACCTTCGTCATCGTGCTGCTGACCTTCCTGGCGCTGGGGCTGTTCCCGCAGGCGCCAGGCTGGGCGGTCATCGCGCTTTTCGCGGTCTACATGTTCGTCGCCCCGGCCGCGAACAACATCCAGTTCGTCTATCCGCCCGAGATCTTCGACACGCATGTGCGGGCGACGGGCGTCGGCTTCTCGGCGGCCTTTTCGCGGATCTCGGCCGCTGGGGTGACCTATCTTCTGCCCTGGCTGCTGCAGCAGTTCGGCTTCTCGGCCACGCTGGTGATGATGGCGGGCTTCCCGCTGCTCGGGCTGATACTGTCGATCCTTTGGGCGCCAGAGACGAAGGGCAAGCATTTGCGGTGACGGCGGCTCTCCGTTCGGGCCATGACCGTCGAGGCGGCCCGCAGCGCAGGACGGGCCGCAGATCCTATCGCACCCGACTGCGTTGCCTTGACAGCATCAGACCGCCGCCCATATATTTCAATACATCTTGAAGGGTTGATTTCATGGAAGAGCAGCATGCCCTTGCCGGCTTCGCGGCGCTGTCGCAGGAAACCCGGCTGCGCATCGTCCGGTTGCTGGTCAGGGCAGGGCCGGAGGGCATGGCGGCGGGCGCGATCGGCGAGGCCATCGGCGGCGCGAGCATCTCGGGGTTGTCGTTTCACCTCTCCCATCTCGAACATGCCGGGCTGATCCGGTCCCGGCGCGAGGGGCGCTTCATCATCTACAGCGCCGTCTTCCCGACGCTGACCGGGCTGATCGAGTTTCTCCTGCGCGACTGCTGCGACGGTCACCCGGACATCTGCGCGCCGGTCGCGGCCGGACTGTCCTGTGCCTGCACCCCCCGGAAGGAGGCGCGCCCATGATCCCCGACCTGCCGAACCTGGCACCCGACTGCCTGCGTGCGCCCGCGATCCCCGAACTGCCGCGTGCCAGCCATCCGCCGCGCATCCTGCTGCTTTACGGCTCGTTGCGCGAACGCTCCTACAGCCGCTTCGCCACGCTGGAGGCCGAGCGCCTGTTGCGGCATTTCGGCTGCGAGACCCGGGTATTTCATGCCCACGGCCTGCCGCTGCCCGAGGATACCGGGGCCGATCACCCCAAGGTGCAGGAATTGCGCGATCAGTGCCTGTGGTCCGAAGGCCAGGTCTGGACCAGCCCGGAGCGTCATGGCGCGATGACCGGGGTGATGAAGGCGCAGATCGACTGGATCCCGCTGGCCCTGGGGGCGATCCGGCCGACGCAGGGGCGGACGCTGGCGGTGATGCAGGTTTCGGGCGGCTCGCAAAGTTTCAACGCGGTGAACCAGATGCGCGTGCTGGGCCGCTGGATGCGGATGCTGACCATCCCGAACCAGTCCTCGGTCGCCAAGGCGTATCAGGAGTTCGACGAGACCGGCCGCATGCGGCCGTCCAGCTATTACGACCGCATCGTCGACGTGATGGAGGAACTGGTGAAGTTCACCCTGCTGACCCGCGACCTGTCGGCCTTCCTGACCGACCGCTACAGCGAGCGCAGGGAAGCCGCGGCGAAGCTCGAGGAACGGATGAACCTGAAGGCCGCAACCTGATCCGGAGGTGTCTCTCCGAAGGTCATCCGCCTTGGGCGGGGCGCCGAGTTCGCGTCCCGCGACAGGATCTTTGGCCCTGCCGGCGCCGGATGCCTATTGCGGCCACCCAGAAGGGTGCGGTCGGCCGCGCCAACGGTCAGGGCTGCAAGGATCAGCGCCACGAAAGCGGGAGTCGAGGACACCCCGACCTGCGGCGGCGCGGCCAGCGGCAAGGCCGACCAGGGCGCCACGGCCGCGCCGCCGAAAGCCGCAGCCCGCAGCGCATCCATGCCGAGGATGAGCCTGCGCCGGTCGGCCCTGTCGGTGACGATCCCGGCCGGTATCGCGAACAGGACCCAGGGAAGCCGCAGCCCCACGGCAACCAGGGCGATCAGCACCGGCTCGCGCGTCAGCAGCGACGCCGTCCAGGCCCAGGCGATGCTGACTATCCTGTCCTCCGGATTGGTCAGCCCGCCTGCTGCGACGAACCGCCGGAGCGGCCCCCATTGATCGCTGCGGCGCCCTGCCGGTCATGCTGCGCCATGATCCATTCCTTGCGCTTTCGGCCGGCCCCTCGGATCGCGCATCCTCAACTCTCCTTGGGGTCAAGCCGGATGCGAGGATGATCCGATAAGAAACCGATATGTGGTCCTTCCCGGCCACGGTGCGGCTGATCTGCCGCGCCTGTGATCCTGGAGCATAGGGTAGTCCGGGTCGGGCGGCGAGGCGGCAACGGCTCCTGCAGGGGAAGGGTTAACCGTGCAGCAGGGCGGGCAGGCCCGCGCTGGCCAGAACCACCCGCGCCAGATCCAGCATCGGAGGCAGCGGGTAGATGTCCGAATTGCCGCGCGCCCGGCGGATATGGGACACCGCGCTGTCCAGCGTCGGGAACGTCCCGACGGCGCGCAGATGCAGATAGATCGCCAGCACGATGACCGATCGCGACCGCCCGCCCCGGCAATGCACCAGCACATGGCCGGCGCGATGGGCGGGATAGTGCGGCTTGCCGGGACTGGCCTGCGTGACCAACCCTTCCAGGGCCAGCACGGCGGCGGCGAGATGGGCGGGCGTGTTGCCGGCCCCGTCGATCAGCCCCACCTTGGCACGGCGCATATGGGTGCCGTCGGGCAGTGGCAGGGGGCCGACATCGACGTTCAGCGACACGTTCAGCGAAGAGGTGATGCCGGCGCCCAACAGCGCGGCGCCATCGCTGGCGCCGGCCAGATTGCCGACGTGAAGACGGCAGATCCGGCCGGAAGGCAAGACCAGGTCATGGACCGGAACAAGGATCGCGGTGTCATTCTCGGCTCGCTCGCGGGGGGGTTCCTCGATCAGCATGGATTTGGCTTTCTTCTGTCAGGGGCAGATGCGGTCCGGTCGCCAGATCGGGGCAAGGGCTCGGGCGACTTCAGGGGCCTCGTCCAACGCCCCGAAGGCGGGAACCAGATGTCTGGCGCCGGTGATTTCCGCCAGCCAGAGCTGATCGCGGGCCCGGGGATGCACGTTCCAGGGATGCCGGTTGGCGCGACCCTCGGCGATCAACCGGGTTGCCGGGCTGCCGGGGGCAACATGGCCGGTAAAGAGGAACCGCCAGCCCCGCGGATCGGCGATCAGGCCTGACACCAGATCGCCGGGCCGCTCGGTGTCCGCGGCGATGATCACATCGCCGTCCCGGGCCTCCGACGCGGTGGAAATGCTGCGCAGGCTGGGCAAAGCGCCCTGCAGCTCGGCCCGGACCTGCGGACAGACGACCGGCGACAGGCCGAGTGCGGACAGCCGCAGCGCCATATCCGCGCCACGCCCGAGGATCGGCACCGGCAGCACCATGCCGGGGGCAACGCTGTCCGCCAGCGCCTGCACCTGCTCGGCCAAAACCTGATCGCGGTCACCATAGGAAAGATCGGTGACCACCAGATCTGCCCGGGGCGGAGGATCGAGGGGCAGAAGCCCGGATTCCCGGCTCCAGTCGCCCATGTAAAGCGCGCCGCCCTCCTGCGGCAGATGCAGCCAGATGCCGCCCATGGCATGCCCGTTGCGTCCGACCCGGGCCGGCAGGTCCAGCAGTTGCGCAGGACCCTGCAGCGGCAGGGCGTGGCAGGCGTGGCGCGGCAGATGCAGGCCCAGCAGCGGCAGGGCATCGAAGGTGGCGCGGGTGGCGAAAACCGGAGGACAGCCCAGCCGCGGCCAGAGGTCGATGGCCCCGACATGGTCGATATGCGCGTGGGACAGGAAGATCGCATCGACCCGTCCGATGCCCCGCAGATCCGGCCGCTGGCCCGGCGTCGGCCCCTCGCCCAGGTCCAGCAGGATGCGGCGCCCGGCAATCTCCAGCAGGAAGGCTGCCGGGGACTTGCCGCCCAAGCCGCTGAAGGCCGTCAGAACTGCCATGGCAACACGCCTTTCGGCAGGAAGCGCGACAGCGCCGTCGACAGCAGCATCAGCGCCAGCACGCCCAGGATCATCAGGCACCCCACGGCGGCGGCGAGGGTCGAGGCGCCGCCTTCCTCGAGGAAGATGATCATCGGCCCGATGGTGCGGGTGCCCGAGGAGATCAGCAGGATCGAGGTCTGGATCTCGTTGATCGCGGTCATGAAGACGATCACGGCGGCGGCGATGGCGGTCGGTGCGATCAGCGGCCAGATCACGTCGCGCATCCGGCGCAGAAAACCTGCGCCCGCAACCTGCGCGGCCTCTTCCAGCGCGCGGTCGATCTGGGCATAGCCCGACAGCACCGGGCGCAGCGCCAGCGCGAAGAAGCCCGCGACATAGGCGGCCAGGATGATCCAGGGCGTGCCATAGATCGACACCCCGACCCCCGGCAACGGCCGCAGGAACAGCAGGATCATCGCGACGCCCAGCGTGATGCCCGGCAGGGTATAGGCGGCCTCGGACCCGAAATGCAGCAGCCGCACCAAGGGCCCGCGCCGCCAGGTCAGGAAATAGCCCAGGAAAACCGAGGCCAGCATCAGGAAGCCCATGGTGACCAGCGTCAGCCACAGCGAGGTGACGAAGGCATCGCGCAGCGACACTTGCTGGAACAGCGCCGAGACGTAGTTCTTCAACGTCGCCGTCTCCGCCGTCAGCGGCAGGCCGTAGGCGGGGACCAGCGAGGTCTGAAGCAGCGCCGACAGCGGCAGCAGCAGCGAGACGATGAGATAGCCCCAAAGCTGCGCCGCGACCACAGCCCCGGCCCGGCCCAGCGGCAGCATCAGGGGGCGGCTGCCCAGATCGACGCGGGTATCGCCGCGCTCGCTCGCGCGCGCGGCCAGCAGCACGCCCGCCACGGTCAGGGCGGTCAGCACCAGAGACAGCGCTGCCATGTTCGGCAGGGCGCTTGGCCCCAGCCCATTGATCTGCTGATAGATCTGGGTGATCAGCGTCGGCACGCGCGCGGGGATGCCCAGCATGGCCTGAATGCCGAAGTTTCCGATGGCCGAGACGAAGGCAAGGCTGGCCGCCGCCACCATGCCGCCGCGTGCCAAGGGCAGGATCACCGTCAGCAGCACCCGGAGCGGACCGGCGCCGGCGGCGCGCGCCGCCTCGGCCAGATCCAGCGGAATGCGGCGCAGGCTGGCCTGCATCGCCAGATAGACCAGCGGCGCATTGTAGATGCCCAGAAGCAGGATGATCCCGGCCTTGGAATACAACGGATGCCGCGTGCCTGCCTCCATCGACAGGCCAAGGACGCCCAGCACCGGACCGGAGGGCGAGAAGGCCTGAATCCAGGCCATGGCCGTCACCTGCGGCGGGATCATCAAAGGCAGCACGAAGGCAAACACCAGCGCCGATTTGCCGCCAAGGTCGGTCTGCACCATGATCACCGCGAAGACCGTGCCGACCAGCAGGGAAACAACGGTCGAGGCCAGAGAAATCTGGATGGTGTTCCAGATCGCAGCCCCGGTCTGCGGGCGCGAGAACAGCTTCACCAGCCGCTCGACCGCCAGCCCGCCATCATCGAAAAGCGCCGCCTGCGCCAGCCGCAGCATCGGCGCCACGGAAACCGACAGGATCAGCACGGCCAGCAGCGCCAGCACGATCCTTTCGGAGGAAAGCCGGAAAAGGGGCGCGCGCGGCGCCCCCGTGCTGTTCGGAACCGAGGTCATCCCCGGTCAGCCGCCGAAGATCTCGGTGAACGTGGTGCGGGCCTCGGCATCCTCGGCCACCGCGCGGTCGGCATCCAGCGGCAGCAGCTTGATCTCGGACAGCGCGGGCATCCCCTCGGGCGAGGCGACCTTGGGATCGACCGGCATGTAGCCCTGCTCGGCGGCGAGCTTCTGGCCCTCTTCCGACAGCACGAAGCTGACGAAGATCCGGGCCGCTTCGACCTGATCGGTGCCGGCAAGGATCGCCACCGGCTCGGTGAAGAAGGTGGCGCCTTCGGTCGGGTAGACGAATTCCACCGGCGAGCCCGCCTTTTTGGCGCGCAGCACATCGGCATCGATGTTGACGCCATATTTCACCTGCCCCCCGGCCACGGCCTTGAGCACCGGGCCATTGCCGCCTTCGGGCACCACGCCAAGCGCGTTCAGACGCTGGTAATAGCCCCAGCCCTGGGCGGCGTCCTGCAGCAGCGAATGCATGTGGACCAGCGCCGCGCCGGAATAAAGCGGGCTCGGGGCGACGATCTGGCCGGCATTGGCATCCCGGAACAGATCGGCCCAGCCGGTGACGGGCGCGGCGATCTGGGTGTTGTAGACGATGCCGGTGGAGGAGATCTTGGTGCCGAAGAAGGTCTTGTCGGCATCATACATCAGCGGGTCGATGCCTTCGACCGGCGCTTCGGGCCAGGCCAGCAGCAGGCCCTGGCTTTTCAGCGTGCCCAGGTTGATGCTGTCGGCGACCAGCAGCACGTCGGCCTTGATGCCGCCGGCCTGCTGCTCGGCGGTCAGGATGTTCATCAGTTGCGAGGTGCCGTTGCGCATCCATTCCACGGTGATGTCGGGATGCCTGGCCATGAAGGCGTCGACGGTCTGCTGCGCGATTTCCGGCGATTGCGAGGTATAGAGCGTCAGCGTGGTCTGCGCCGACACCGTGGTCGCGGACAGCATCAGGGCAAGGGTGGTGACAGTCATGCGCATTGGAATTGCTCCGTAGGATGCGTGGTGGTGGTGGAGGAGGAGGAATGGCCCGGCGCGGCGCCGGGACCAGAGGTGCCGGGAAGCGGAATCGCCCAGAGGTCGCGGAATGCCAGATCAAGGCGCGCGCCCGGTTCGGGCGGGGCGGCCGCGTCGGGCAGCACCATGGGCAGCCGAAGGGACGGATCCGTCTCTGGACGCAGTTCATAGGACCAACTGCCGCCGCGATAGCTGCGGGCGATGACACGGGCGGGAATGCCGGCTTCGCCCGGATGGGCAGGCTGGATATCGGCAGGATGGGTGGAGGCCATGGCCAACGGCCGGGCGATTTCCCCGGCATGGCAGCGCAGCCGGACGCGCGTTCCCAAAAGATCGGCCATGGCAAGCCCGCCCGCCATGGGCCGCAGCCCCTCGACCGGCAGCACCAGCCCGCCACCGATGAAACCGGCCACCGTGGCGTCGGCAGGCTCGCGATACAGTTGCCGGGGGCTGGCGCATTGCAGCAGGCGGCCCTTGTCCATCACCGCGATACGGTCGGCCAGGGCCATCGCCTCGGACTGGTCGTGGGTGATATAGACCAGCGTCGCCCCGCTTTCGCGGTGGAAGCGGTGGAACTCCTCTTCCATCGCGGCGCGCAGATGCACATCCAGATTGGCAAGCGGCTCATCCAGCAGCACCAGATCCGAACCGGCAGCCAGGCAGCGCGCCAGCGCCACCCGCTGGCGCTGGCCGCCCGACAGATCCGCCGGGCGACGGCCGGCCAAGGGCGCCAGATCGACCGTATCCAGCGCGCGGGCCACCCGCGCCTCGCATTCGGCCCGGGGCAGCCGCGCCACCTTCAGCGCGTAGCCGACATTTTCCGCCACCGACATGTGCGGCCACAGCGCGTAATTCTGAAACACGATGCCGATGCCGCGCCCTTCGGGCGGCACCATGACATGTCCGCCCGCCACCTGTCGGTCGCCCAAAGCGATGCTGCCTTCATCTGGGCGATCAAAGCCTGCAACCAGCCGCAGCAGTGTGGTCTTTCCGCAGCCCGAGGGGCCAAGCACGGCCACGAATTCGCCTGCCGCGATGTCAAGGTCGATACCCGACAGAACCCTGGTGTCGCCATAGCTCTTGCCGATGTTCGACAGCCGCAAACCCGTCATGCCGCGCGGTCCTTTCCTGTCGGTTCGGCGCGACTGATGCAGCGGCGGCATGACAGCAGCGTAGTCGTTCTGTAAAATCTTGATGAACCGCGGCAATGTCGGGCCGTGTTGACGAAAGGGATTCCCCCCGGTCGGCGGCCTGTGCTTCCAGATCATTCATCCCTGGGTGGAAGAAGATCTTGGCGCGCAACCTGATATTCGGCGATGAGTGGGCCTTCCTGTCAACGAGATCCCTACATTGCTGATGGCGAGGCGCTGGCCTGGTGGTCCGGGGCCTTTCTGGCGCGATGCGAACCTGGTGAAAGAAGCCGCGCATGGCCGCTGGGATCCGTTCGCGGCGCAGCGGTTGAGTGATGCTCTGCCGGTCGGTGCAGAGCCGGTCTATGTCGCGATGCATGGCTGGTGCAGCCTGACGGAGGCCGCATCAAGGCTGAAGCTGACGGTTCCCGAGGTGATCGAACGGCTCCGGGTTTGCCTCGGTGCTGATCAATTTCGGCCATGTCGGACAGCCGGGCGAGGCGATTTCGCTGGCTGTCTTCGCCAGTTCTCCAGGGTTGCGCACTGCGGAACTGGCGGCGTTCATCCGGCGGATGGGCTTACCCTTCCGCCGGATCCGCGGACCGCGTGGCGGTGATCAGGTGCGGTTGACGGCGACAGACCGGCAGGAATTTCACGACCGCTTCATCAGTTTTCGCAACTTGGGGATCAGGGCGCGCAAGGACTGGGGAAGCCTCCGGCAGTGGCTTGATGCGCGCGGAATCGTCCCGGCGGGCCGCAGCGCGCACATCTGCGATCGCAGCGATGCGGCCGATCTGCCGCTGTAGATCAGCCTGCCGGAGAAATTCCCCTTGATGCCCTTGCGCAGGCTTCCCCTTTTTTGGCAGCAGCTACCGCCACCTCACCCCAGCATGGGCCTTCCCGCCACATAGGTCTGGGCGATGGCGCGGTCGTCGCCGAGGATCTGCAGGATGAAAAGCTCTTCGGTCAGCGTTTCGGCGCGCTCCATGCGCAGCGCCATCGCCGCCGTGGCCCGGCTGTCGAGCACCACCAGATCGGCATCGGTGCCGGGGTCCAGCGTACCGATGCTGTCGGCCATGCCGAGCGCCAGCGCATTGCCGCGCGTGACCCAGTGGAAGGCCGCGAACGGGTGCAGTTTCTGCCCGCGCAACTGCAGGATCTTGTAGCCCTCGTTCAGGGTCTGCAGCATGGAATAGCTGGTGCCGCCGCCGACATCGGTGGCGATGCCGCTGACCACGCCCGCCGCACGCAGCCCCGCCTCGTCGAAAAGGCCCGAGCCGAGGAACAGGTTCGAGGTCGGACAGAACACCGCGCGCGAGCCGGTCTCAGCCATGCGGGCGATCTCGCGCGGTTCCAGATGGATGGAATGGCCAAGCAGCAGCTTCTCGGACAAGAGCCCGTAGGTCTCGTAGATGTCGAGATAGTCGCGCGCCTGCGGATAAAGGCTGAGGGTGAAGGCGATCTCGTCCCTGTTTTCCGACAGATGCGTCTGGATGTGGCAATCGGGATGCTCGCGCACCAGTTGCCCGGTCATCGCCATCTGCGCGGGCGTCGAGGTGATGGCGAAGCGCGGGGTGATGGCATAGCGCTGGCGGCCGCGACGGTGCCATGTCTCGATCAGCCGCTTGCTGTCGTCATAGCCCTGTTGCGGGGTGTCCAGCACCGCCTCGGGGGCGTTGCGGTCCATCATCACCTTGCCGGCGATCATCGCCATGCCCCGCGCCTCGGCGGCCTGGAACAGCGCCTCGGCCGATTGCGGATGCACCGAGCAGAAGGCGACGGCGGTGGTGGTGCCGTGCTGGAGAAGCAGGTCGAGAAACCTTTCGGCCATGGCCGGCGCGTGGCCCTGTTGGGCGAAGCGCGATTCCTCGGGGAAGGTATAGGTGTTGAGCCAGTCGAGAAGCTGCGCCCCCCAGCTGGCGATCACCTGCACCTGCGGGAAATGGATATGGGTGTCGATGAAGCCCGGCAGGATCAGGTGCGGCCGGTGGTCGATCTCCGGCAGGGCGGGGTCGCGCAGGCTGGCGTAATCGCCGATGGCGGCGATCTTGCCGTTCTCGGTGACGATGGCGCCGTCCTCGTGATAGGTGAAGGCGTTCTCGACCTCGGCGGGGTCGGCGTGGAAGGAGAGCGTGCGCCCCCGGATCAGCTGTCGCATGGGTATTTGTTCAACGAAGAAATGGTCTGGGTCAGGCGGCCGATGATCTCGGCGGCGGTGAAGGCGGCGATGACCTCGGGGCGCTTGTCGCGCGAATAGCCGGCGCCGATGGGGCAGGTCAGCCGGTCGGTGTCGAGCCCCTGGGCGCGGGCGAAGCGGCGGAACTGCGTCAGTTTCGTCCGGCTGCCGATCATGCCGATATAGGGGGCGTCCAGGCGGCGCAGCGCCTCGGCCGCCAGCAGGAAGTCCAGCGCGTGGTCATGGGTGACGATGATGTGGCTGGTGCCGAAGGATGCCTGGCGGATCTCGGCCTCGGGCAGGGGGGTCAGGCGGGTCTCGCCTGTGGCTTGCGCCAGTTCGGCGGCGCGCTGGTCGATCAGGATCGGGCGCAGCGGCAGCAGCGCCAGGGCCCTGGAAAGCGCCCGGCCGACATGGCCGGCGCCGAAGATCAGCACCTGCGGATATTCGGGGCCGGCGGGGGCCTCGGCCACGCGGGTCAGGGAAAGTTCGACCCTTCCGCCGCAGCATTGGCCGATCTCGGGGCCCAGGGGCACGTCCATGCGGGCGGCGGCTTCGCCGCGCGCCAGCATCTGCCGGGCGCGGTCGATGGCCATGTATTCCAGTTGCCCGCCGCCGATGGTGCCGGTCAGACCCTCGGGGGTGACGAACATCGCCGCCCCTTTCTCGCGCGGCGACGAGCCGCGCGTGCGGGTGATCTCGACCCGGATCATGGCCGCAGCCGCTCGATCGCCATCAGCACGCGCTCGGGAGTGGCGGGCGCGTCGATGCGCGGGTTTTCGCGGTAGCCGTTGAACGAGGCCACGGCCATGTTCAGCGCCTGGAAGACCGAGATGCCCAGCATGAAGGGCGGCTCGCCCACCGCTTTCGAGCGCTTGATCGTCGCTTCGCGGTTCACCGACCAGTCGGCCAACGCGACGTTGAAGACCTTGGGTCGGTCCGAGGCCAGCGGGATCTTGTAGGTCGAGGGGGCGTGGGTGCGCAGCCGGCCCTTCTGGTCCCACCAGAGTTCCTCGCTGGTCAGCCAGCCGGTGCCCTGCACGAAGGCGCCCTCGACCTGGCCCTTGTCAAGTGCGGGATTCAGGCTGCGGCCCACGTCATGCAGCACGTCGGCGCGCTCGATGACATATTCGCCGGTCAGCGTGTCGACCGAGACTTCGGAACAGGCGGCGCCATAGGCGAAGTAATAGAACGGCCGGCCCTGTCCGGTGTCGCGGTTCCAGTGGATCTTGGGCGTCTTGTAGAAGCCGGCCGCCGACAACTGGATGCGGGCCAGATAGGCGGTCTTGATGAAATCGGCGAAGGGCATGTTCTCGCTGCCGATCTGCACCGTCTCGCCGATGCTGACCAGTTCCGGCGGCACGCCCCTGGCCTCGGCGGCGAAGCCGGTCAGCCGCTCGATCAGCTGGCGGCAGGCGTCCAGCGCCGCCATGCCGTTCAGGTCCGAGCCCGAGGAGGCGGCGGTGGCCGAGGTGTTGGGCACCTTCTCGGTCGTGGTCTTGGTGATGCGGATGCGGTCGATGCTGACCCCCAGCGCCTCGGCCACGACCTGCGCCACCTTGGTGTTCAGGCCCTGGCCCATCTCGGTGCCGCCGTGGTTCAGGTGGATCGAGCCGTCGGAATAGATGTGGATCAGCGCGCCGGCCTGGTTGTACCAGGTCGCGGTGAAGCTGATGCCGAACTTGACTGGGGTCAGGGCGATGCCCTTGCGGATGGCGCCGCCTTCGCGTTCGGCGCGCGCGTTCCAGTCCAGCACCGCCTGGCGGCGGGCGTGATAGTCGCTGCTGGCCTCCAGCTCCTCGAAGATGCGCGGCAGGATCTGGTCCTCGACCTCCTGGTGATAGGGGGTGAGCTGGCCGTTTTCGTAGAGGTTCAGCTTGCGGATCTCCAGCGGGTCGCGGCCGAGCTGATAGGCGATATCCTCGACGATGCGCTCGGCCATCACCACCCCTTGCGGGCCGCCGAAGCCGCGGAAGGCGGTGTTCGAGCAGGTGTTGGTCTTCATCGGATGGCTGCGCAGCTCGACCGCCGGATAGTAATAGGCGTTGTCGGCATGGAACAGCGCCCGGTCGGTCACCGGGCCGGACAGGTCCGAGGAAAAGCCGCAGCGGGCATAGAAATCGGCATCGACGGCGTGAATCTTGCCGGTCTCGTCATAGCCCACCGCGTAGTCGATGACGAAATCGTGGCGCTTGCCGGTGATCTGGAAATCGTCGTCGCGGTCGGGGCGGATCTTGACGGCGCGCTTCAGCGTCTTCGCGGCCAGGGCGGCGATGGCGCAGAAGCCGTTCATCTGCGATTCCTTGCCGCCGAAGCCGCCGCCCATGCGGCGCACGTTCACCACCACCGCGTTAGACGGCACGCCCAGCACATGGGCGACCATGTGCTGCACCTCGCTGGGGTGCTGGGTCGAGGTGTTGACGATCACCTCGTCGTCCTCGCCCGGTATGGCGAAGGCGATCTGGCTTTCCAGGTAGAAATGCTCCTGCCCGCCGACGGTCAGCCGACCGGCAAGGCGGCGGGGCGCGCGGTCCATTTCGGCCATGTCGCCGCGCCTGAGCTTCAGCGGCTTGGTGACATAGCCCATGCCGGCGTCGCGGGCGGCGATGGCGTCGATGGCGAAGGGCAGTTCCTCGTATTCCACGCGGGCCAGCTGGCAGGCGCGGCGGGCCTGGTCGCGGGTCTCGGCCACCACGGCAAAGATCGGCTGGCCGACGAACTGCACCTCGGGGAAGGCGAAGACCGGCTCGTCATGCAGCCCGGTCGGGCTGATGTCGTTCTCGCCCGGGATGTCGTCGGCCGTCAGCACCGCATGGACGCCCGGCGCCTTGCGCACCGCGTCGAGGTCCATCGCCGTGATCCGGCCATGCGCGACCGAGGACAGCCCCAGATAGCCGTGCAGCGTGCCGACCGGCTCCATCAGGTCGTCGGTGTAATCGGCGCTGCCGGTGACGTGCTTGATGGCGGAATCGTGGATGATGGGCGTATGGGCGGCGCCCTTGACGAAGACGTCCTGTTTCATTCGACCCTCCTCAGGCGGTGTTCCGCGCCGGACTGTTCAAGCCAGAAGCGGCGGAAGAAATTGGCGGCGAGTTGCTGGCGATATTCCTTGCTGGCCCGCCAGTCGCTGAGCGGCTGGAAGTCATTGGCGACGGCCTTGGCCGCGGCCTCGAAGGTCTCGGCAGTGAAGGGCTGGCCCTTCAGCGCCGCCTCGGCCTGGGTGGCGCGTTTCGGCGTCGCGGCCATGCCGCCGAAGGCGACGCGGGCGTCGATGATGGTGGCGCCGTCGGTCTCGACCCGGAAGGCGGCGGCCGAGGCGGTGATGTCGGCGTGGTGGCGCTTGCTGACCTTGTAGGCGGCGATGCGCGCCTTGCCCTTCAGCGGCACGGTGATCGCTTCCACGAACTCGCCGGGGCGGCGGTCCTGCTTGCCGTATTCAATAAAGTAGTCCTCGATGGGCAATTCCCGTGCGCCCTCGGCGCCGCGCAGCCGCAGCGTGGCCCCCAGCGCGATCAGCAGGGGCGGCGTCTCGCCGATGGGCGAGCCGTTGGCGACATTGCCGCCGATGGTGCCGGCATTGCGGACCTGCCAGCCGCCGATGCGCAGCCAGTAATCCACCGCCTCGGGGAAATGTTCGCGCAGGAAGGGCTCGAACTCGGTATAGGTCACGCCGGCGCCGATGGTGACGCGGCTCTCTGCGAGCTCGATCTGCTTGAGATCCTGCAGATGGCCGATGAACACGGCGGGAGAGATGTCGCGCAGGAATTTCGTCACCCACAGGCCCACATCGGTGGCGCCGGCGACGATGGTGGCCTTGGGGTTCTCGGCCAGCACCTGCGCCAGGTCGGCGGCATCGGCCGGCAGGATGGCGCGGTCCTCGCCGCGCGAAACTTCGACCCGTTCGGCCGGGATGGCCTGCAACGCGGCGGTGACGCGGTCGCGCTCGACGGCCAGCGCGTCCATGTGCTGCCCGCCGGCTTCCGAGGCGGCGAAGGCGGCTTTCACGATCGGTTCGTAGCCGGTGCAGCGGCAGAGGTTGCCCTGCAGCGCCGTCTCGATGGCCAGCATGTCGGGCTGCGGGTTCTGCATCCACAGCCCGTAAAGCGCCATGACGAAGCCCGGCGTGCAGAAGCCGCATTGGCTGCCGTGATGCTCGACCATGGCCGCCTGGACCGGGTGCAGCCCGCCATCGGCGCCGCGCAGATGCTCGACGGTGACGACATGGCAGCCATGGCACGAGGCCAGGAAGCGGATGCAGGCGTTGATCGGCTCGTAATGCAGCTGGCCCTGGTGCAGGCGGCCGACCAGCACGGTGCAGGCGCCGCAATCGCCTTCGGCGCAGCCCTCCTTGGTGCCCGTAAGGCGACGGTTCAGCCGCAGGAAGTCCAGCAGCGTGTCGCGCGAGCCCGCCTCGGTCAGGCGGATCTCGGTATCGTTCAGAAGAAAGCGCAATTCGTGGCCCATTCGGTCCTCGCTCGGATGGCTGGGTATGGGAAAAGCCTAGATGCGAATTGCTCTTTGCGAAATCTCGGATTGAGCATAAGACTTTCAGCGATTCCTTGAAAGAGGCGGGTTGAATCCATGCCATATCTTGAAAGTCTGCGGGTTTTCGTCCGCGTGGTCGAACTGGGCTCGATCACCGCCGGCGGGCGGGACCTGCGCATGTCGCCGGCCGTCGCCTCGAACCGGATCAAGGACCTGGAGACCCGCTACGGGGTGCGGCTGCTGAACCGCACCACGCGCAAGCTGGTCCCGACCGAGGTGGGGCGGGCCTTCTACGACAATGCCCGCCGGGTGATCGAGACGCTGGACGAGGCCGAGGCGGTGGTGTCGGGCTTTTCCGGCATGCCGCATGGCGCCCTGCGGGTGACGGCGCCTTTGGGGCTGGGGCGGCGGCTGATCGCGCCCTTGGTGCCGAAATTCTGCGACGAATATTCCGGCGTCGAGGTGCGGCTGCGGCTGTCGGACCGCAACGTGGACATCATCGCCGACGGCATCGACCTGGCCTTCTTCCTGGGCGAGCCGCAGGATTCGGCGCTGAAATGGCGACGCATCGCGGAATGCCGGCGCGCGCTGGTGGCGACCCGGGCCTATCTGGACGAGCACGGCCGCCCCGAGCGCCCCGAGGATCTGACCGCGCATAACTGCCTGCTGCTGCGCTATCCGCGCAGCCCGGAATATTACTGGGTGCTGCAGACCCCCGAGGGGCCGCAGAAGCTGCTGGTGAACGGCAAGTTCGATGCCGACGACGGCGACGTGCTGAGCAGCTGGGCGCTGGGGGGCCGGGGCATCGTCAACCGCCCCCGCTACGAGGTGGCCGAGCATCTGGCTGCGGGCCGGCTGGTCGAGGTGTTGCCGGATTACCCGCCGATCCCCTCGCAGTTCGGGGTGCTGACCCCGCACCGGCGCCTGCAGGATCCCAAGGTGCGGCTGTTCGCCGATTTCATCGCGCGCGAGACGCGGGGGGTGTTCGCGTGACGCCCGGTCGTCGCTGAAATGTGAAGCGACGGCGAAACGCCGCGGGTCCAGAATGCATCACGGCCGCCGGGACTGCGTCCGATCTTGGTGCGCAATCCGAAACGGCCGCCAGATGCCTTGCGGGGCAGGGAGGTCGATCATGAAACGGGTTTATGGCTGGCTGGCGGCGGGCATGGTCCTGCTGCCCTTTGGCGCGGCGCAGGCGCAGGGCGTCGCGACCGGCGACAACGGAATGACGCTTTACAGCTTCGACAAGGATGCCGGCGGGAAATCCGCCTGCTACGACGATTGCGCGGTGAAATGGCCGCCCTATCTGGCGCAGCAGGGCGAGACGAAACCCGAGGGCTGGACCATGGTCGAGCGCACGGACGGAAGCCGGCAATGGGCGCTGGATGGCAAGCCCGCCTATTACTTCGCCGGCGACAAGAAGGCCGGCGACATGGCGGGGGACGGTGTCGGCGGCGTCTGGCAGGCGCTGGGCCAGTAACCCCGCCGGTCAGTTCAGCGCAAAGGTCCTGGGCAGGCTGCGATACCAGTCGACGATCGCCTGGCGTTCCTCCGGCTCCATGAAGCTGACATTGGCGGGCGGCATGGCATGGGTCACGCCGGCCTGGATGTAGATTTCCCGCGCGGCGCGGGTGATGTCGTCGGGGGTCTCCAGCAGCACGCCCTTGGGCGCGGTATGGATGCCCTCATACGAGGGCTCCCTGGCATGGCACATCGAGCAGCGGCCCATGACGGCGTTGTAGGCATCCTCCCAGCCGGCCGTGTCGAGCATGGCCTGCTGGGTGGGGGTCAGCACGCGCGCCTCGGATTCCTCGAGCGTCTGGCGGAACATCGGCGCGGTCGACAGCCACATCACGATGACGAACAGGATCGTGGTCACTGCCCAGGTCCACCATTTCATGCCGCCGCCGGCATGCATGGTGTTGAAGAAGTGACGGATGGTCACGCCCATCAGGAAGATCAGCCCGGCGATGATCCAGTTGTATTCCGTCGCGAAGGCCAGCGGATAGTGGTTCGACAGCATCAGGAACACCACCGGCAGGGTCAGGTAGTTGTTATGCGTCGAACGCAGCTTG
>NZ_JBHRXE010000009.1:122983-143960 GCF_042648325.1 Paracoccus simplex
GATCGGCGACGACGATGCGCTGGTTCGGCATGATGATGAAGAACACGTTCGCCGTCATGATCGTGGCGGTGAAGGCGCCCAGATGCAGCATGGTGGCGCGGCCGGTGAAGACCTGGTTGTAGCCCCAGCCCATCGCCATCAGCAGCACGAACAACAGCAGCATCAGCAGGGTCGGGGTCTCGCCCAGCTTCGACTTGCACAGGTTCGTGTAGACCAGCCAGCCGATCGACAGCGAACCGGCCGAGATCAGGATCGCCTGCCAGGGCGCCAGCTCCATCTTGGCGGGGTCGATCAGGAACAGCTCGGACCCGACCCAATAGGTGACCATCAGGAGCGCCGCCCCCGAGATCCAGGTCATGTAGCTTTCCCATTTGAACCAGATCAGATGCTCGGGCATGCGCTCGGGCGCGACCAGGTATTTCTGGATGTGGTAGAAGCCGCCGCCATGGACCTGCCACTCCTCGCCATGCGCTCCCGCCGGCAGGCCAGGCACCTTGCGCAGACCCAGGTCGAGGGCGACGAAATAGAAGGACGAGCCGATCCAGCAGATGGCGGTGACGACATGCGTCCAGCGGATGGCAAAGGCCAGCCAATCCCAGATGACGGCGAAATCGGACATACTTTGTCTCCTGTCTAGCTGGCGAAAGACTAGCCGCTTCGCGGGGTTGCGAGTATTCACGCATTTCCCCTTGCTGTCTTAACGGCGCGTTGAAAATCCTTCGCCGGGCCTGGCGGAAATGAAAAGAGGGGGCTTTGCCCCCTCAGGCCCCGGGGGCCTTTCACCCCCAGGGTATTTGGAAAACGGCGAAAAGGCCCGCGGCTCAGCTGCCGCGATAGGTCGAGAACCCATAGGGCGAGATCAGCAGCGGGACGTGGTAATGGTCCTGTTCGGACATGCCGAAGCGTAGCGGCACCTGGTCGAGAAAACGGGGCTTTGCCGCCTGATGGCCGATGCCGTCGAGCCAGGCGCCGACATGGAAGATCAGTTCGTATTCGCCGGTCCGGAATTCCGTCTCGGGCAGGATGGGCTTGTCGGTGCGGCCGTCGTGGTTGGTGACGGTCTCGGCGATCAGCCGGCGCTCGGGATCGAGGCGGTAGAGTTCGATCCGCATGCCTTCTGCGGGCCTGCCGTTGGCGGTGTCGAGCACATGGGTGGTCAGATAGCCGGACATTGTCTTCCTTTCCTTGTCAATCCGCGAGCCGGGCGATGGCGGCGCGGGCCTGTTCGTTCAAGCGATTCGGGTCGGCGGTCAGCAGGTGGTGATCCTGCACCACGGCGCGGCCCTCGACATAGACCGCGCGTGGCCGGATCGGTGCGCAGAAGACCAGTGCTGCGACCGGATCCCATTGACCGGCAGCGGCCAGTTCCGAGACGTCCCAAAGCACCAGGTCGGCGCGTTTTCCGGGCTCCAGCGCGCCGATGTCGCTGCGGCCCAGCACCCGGGCGCCGCCGAGCGTGGCGATTTCCAGCGCCTCGCGGGCGCCAAGCGCCGCCGGGCCGTCCTTGAGCCGCGCGACCAGCATGGCCTGCCGCGCCTCGAGCCCCAGGTGGCTGCAGTCGTTGCTGGCCGAGCCGTCGACGCCGAGGCCGACCGGCACGCCGGCATCGCGCATCCGGCGCACCGGGGCGATGCCCGAGGCGAGCCGGGCGTTCGAGCAGGGGCAATGCGCGACCCCGGTGCCGGTGCGGGCGAAGAGGTCGATTTCCTTCTCGGACAGTTTCACGCAATGCGCGTGCCAGACATCCTCGCCCGTCCAGCCCAGGCTTTCGGCGTAATCGCCGGGGAGCATGCCGAAATTTTCCAGCGAATAGGCGATGTCCTCGTCATTCTCGGCCAGGTGGGTGTGCAGGCGCACACCCTTTTCGCGGGCGAGGATCGCCGCGTCGCGCATGAGTTCCCGGCTGACCGAGAAGGGCGAGCAGGGCGCGAGGCCGACCTGCACCATGGCGCCGGGGCCGGGGTCGTGGAAGGCGGCGACCAGGCGCTCGCTGTCCTTGAGGATCGCGGTCTCATCCTCGACCAGCGCGTCGGGGGGCAGGCCGCCTTTCGACTCGCCGATCGACATGGCGCCGCGGGTGGCGGTGAAGCGGATGCCGATTTCCGCGGCCGCCTCGATGCTGTCGTCGAGCCGCGATCCGTTCGGAAACAGATACAGGTGATCCGACGAGCAGGTGCAGCCCGACAGCGCCAGTTCGGCCAGACCGATCCGGGTGGACAGGTGGATGTCGTCGGGGGTCATGCGGCCCCAGATCGGATAAAGCGTGCGCAGCCAGCCGAACAGCGCCGCGTCCTGCGCCGCCGGGACCGCCCGGGTCAGGGTCTGGAACAGGTGGTGATGGGTGTTGACCAGCCCGGGGGTGACGACGCAGCCCCGCGCCTCGACCACTTCGGCACCCTCGGCCCTTAGGCCGGTGCCGACGGCGGAGATCACTCCGCCGTCGATCAGCACGTCGCCGCCCGCGATCTCGCGCCGGGCGCCGTCCATGGTCACGACCACCTCGGCGCCGCGAATGAGCAGGCGTTTGGTCATCAATGTGCCTCCGCTGCATGGGCGGCCGCGGCGATTTCCTCGTCCGAGGCATGCGGGGCGCCGTTGAAGAACCAGTTCAGCCCGACGGCGGCCAGCGCGGCCAGCAGAATGCCGGAATGGATCAGCGTATGCAGCGAATGCGGCAGCCACTGGTTGAAGTCGGGGGCGATCATCGGCACCATGCCGAGGCCCAGCGAGACGGCGACGATGAACAGGTTGTGCTTGTTGCCCTTGAAATCCACCGTCGACAGGATGCGGATGCCGGTCGCGGCGACCATGCCGAACATCACCAGGCCCGCGCCGCCCAGCACCGTGGTCGGCAGCGACTCGACCAGCGCGCCCATCTTGGGGATCAGGCCCAGCACGATCATGATCGCGCCGCCGGCCACGCAGACGAAGCGCGAGCGCACGCCGGTCACGCCCACCAGCCCGACATTCTGGCTGAAGGAGGTATAGGGGAAGGTGTTGAACAGCCCGCCGATGGCGGTGCCCAGACCATCGACGCGCAGCCCGGCCGACAGCGCCTTGGGCGTCATGCGGCGGCCGCAGATGTCGGAAAGCGCCAGGAACATGCCGGTCGATTCGATCATGGTCACGAACATGACCAGCAGCATGGTCAGGATCATCACCGGGTCAAAGATCGGCATGCCGAAATGCAGGGGCTTGATCGGTGCGAACCAGGCGGCCTCGGCGATGCCGTCGAAATGCATCATGCCAAGCGTCGCGGCCAGCAGCCCGCCGATGACGATGCCCAGAAGCACGGCGATATTGGCCACGAAGCCTTTCGCATAGCGCGCGATCAGCAGGATCGCCGCCAGCACGGTGATGCCGATCAGGATGCGCGGCAGCGAGGCGTATTCGGGATTGGCAAGGGTCGGCATCAGCTTGACGCCCTCGGGCACGCCGCCGGCTGCGATGGCCCCGTCGAGCCAGGCCTGGGCGGCGGGATCGACCAGCTTGGGCGCGGTCGGACCGACCGGCAGGCCGAAGATCCAGTTGATGCCCACCGGCATCAGGCTGACGCCGATCACCAGGATCACCGTGCCGGTGACGACGCTGGGGAAGAAGCGCAGCAGCCGGCTGACCAGCGGCGCGAAGAAGATCGAGATCAGCCCGGCGGCCATGATGGCGCCGAACATCATCCGCGCGCCCTCCTGTCCGGGATTCGCCGAGGCGATGGCGACCATGGGCCCCACGGCCGCGAAGGTGACGCCCATCATCACCGGCAGCTTGATGCCGAACCATTGCGTGGCGCCGAAGCTCTGGATGATGGTGACGATGCCGCAGACGAACAGGTCGGCGGAAATCAGGAAGGCCACGTCCTGCGGCGAAAGCTGCAGGGCGCGGCCGACGATCAGCGGCACCGCGATGGCGCCGGCATACATGACCAGCACATGCTGGAAGCCCAGGGCCAGCAGTCGAGGCGCGGCGATGCGCTCCTCGACCGGGTCGAATCCGGGGCTGGTGTCGATGGCTTGCATTCGTCCTATACCTCCCTAGTTTCAGGACGTTACTTTTTAGATCTCGACTTCGTGCGCCAGTCCTTTCTGTTTTGCGATCTCGAGGACCTTTTGCGCGACGGCCAGATCCTGCAGTCCGACGCCGGTGCCGTCGAACAGCGTGACTTCGGCATCGGCGCGGCCCGGGTCGTCGCCCGCCACCACCGCGCCGAGTTCGCCGACCTGATCCTCGCGGATCAGGCCCGCGGCGATGGCATGCTGGCATTCGCCGATGCTGACCGACTGCGCGACCTCGTCGGTGAAGACGCGGGCGCGCGCGACCAGCGCCGGGTCCAGTTCCTGCTTGCCCTTGGTGTCGGTGCCCATGGCCGCGATATGCGTCGGGCCCTTGACATGCTCGTTCATGAGCAGCGGCGAGAAGGCCGAGGTGATCGAGATGATCACGTCGGCCTCGGCGCCCAGCCGGTCCAGCTCGACCGCCTCGAAGGGCAGGCCCAGATCGGCCGCGGTCTCGGCCAGCCGGCCCAGCATCTCGGGATGCGGGTTCCAGCCGATGACCTTCTCGAACCGGTGCACATTGGCCGCCGCCCGCATCTGGAAGGCGGATTGATGGCCGGCGCCGATCATGCCCAGCACCCGCGCGCCTTTCGGCGCCAGATACTTGATCGACACCGCCGAGGCCGCCGCAGTGCGCAACGCCGTCAGCAGGTTGCCGCCGATGGCCGCCGAGACGCGGCCGGTATCCGGGTCGAACAGAAAGACGGTGGACTGGTGGTTGATCAGCCCATGCTTCTGGTTGTTCGGCCAGTAGCCGCCGGCCTTCAGCCCCAGCACCAGCGCCGAGGCGTCGAAGCCGCCCTTGAAGCCGTAGAGCGCGTCCTCGTGGCCGATGGCCTCGCGCACCACCGGGAAGTTATAGGCCTTGCGCCGGGCCATCGAGGCGAAAACCGCCTCGATGGCCTCGAAGGCCGCCTCCGGGGTCATCAGACCCGCGATTTCCTTTTCCGCGACGACGAACATCAATAGGCCTTTCCGCGCGCCGAGACCGGCCAAACCGTCTCGACCTTGCCGTTCCGGACGCCGACATACCAGTCGTGCACGTTGCAGGTCGGGTCGCAATGGCCCGGCACCAGCCGCAGCTTGTCGTTGACTTTCAAGACGCCGTCCTTGTCCTCGACCACGCCATGCTCGTCGCTGCACTTGATGTATTTCACATCGTCGCGGCCATAGACGAAGGGCAGGCCGCTATCGACCGACTGCGCCTTGAGCCCGGCATCGACCACCGCCAGATGCGGCTTGGCGTGCGACATCACCGAGGTCAGGATGAACAGCGCGTTCTCCCATTCGCCGGCGTCGATGCGCTTGCCCTCGGCATCGTGGATGCGGCCGTAATCGGCATCCATGAAGGCGTAGGAGCCGCATTGCAGCTCGTTGTAGACGCCCGAATTGCTCTCGAAGTAATAGGAGCCGGTGCCGCCGCCAGAAACGAATTCGGGCGAGAGGCCGGCCGCGTCCAGCGCATCGACGGCGTCCTGCACCTGCGCGATGGCGGCGTCCAGCTTGGCCTTGCGGTCGGCGAAGCTGTCCATGTGCTGCATGGCGCCCTGATAGGCCTGGATGCCCTTGAAGGTCAGGTTCGGCGCGGCGGCAGTGGCCTTGGCGATCTCGACCACGGCTTCCTTGGTGGTCACGCCGCAGCGCCCGGCGCCGCAGTCGATCTCGACGAAGATGCCCAGTTCGGTGCCATGGCGCTGCGCCGCGGCCGAGAGATCGGCAATGTTGGCCACATCATCGACGCAGACCGTCACGGTCGCGCCCAGCTTGGGCAGCCGGGCCAGGCGGTCGATCTTGGCCGGCTCGCGCACCTCGTTGGTGACCAGCACGTCCTTGATGCCGCCACGGGCAAAGACCTCGGCCTCGGACACCTTCTGGCAGCAGACGCCGACGGCGCCGCCCAGCGATTCCTGCAGCTTCTGCACGTCCACCGACTTGTGCATCTTGCCGTGGCTGCGGTGGCGCATGCCATGCGCCTTGGCATAGTCGCCCATCTTCCGGATATTGCGCTCCAGCGCGTCCAGGTCGAGGATCAGGCAGGGCGTCTGGATCTCGGCCTCGTCCATGCCGGGCAGGGCGGGGATGTCGTAGCCGACCTCGTAGCCGGAGAAATCCGTTTTCGCGTTCATGGCGCTCTCCTCAAATTCGAATTCAGTTCCAGGGCAGCTTGTCGAGATCGACATTGCCGCCGGTGACGATGATGCCGACGCGCTTGCCGGCGAAGGCGTCGGGGTTCTTCAGGATGGTGGCCAGCGGCACGGCGCTCGAGGGCTCCATCACGATGCGCAGGTGTTTCCAGATCAGCTTCATCGCATCGACGATCTCGGCATCCGAGGCGGTATAGATCTCATGGACGTGGTTCCTGACGAAATGCCAGGTCAGATCCTTCAGCGGCACCAGCAGGCCGTCGGCGATGGTCTTCGGGGCATCGTCGGCGATGATGTGGCCGGCCTTGAAGCTGCGATAGGCGTCGTCGGCCTGCTCGGGCTCGGCGGCGATCACCTTGACCTCGGGCGCCAGCGTCGAAAGCGTCAGGCAGGTGCCCGAGATCATGCCGCCGCCGCCGATCGGCGCGACCATCATGTCGAGCCCGTCGGTCTGCTCCATCACCTCGCGGGCGCAGGTGCCCTGGCCGGCGATCACGCGCGGGTCGTTATAGGGATGGACGAAATCGCCGCCCGTCTCGGCCTGCACCTTGGCGAAGGTTTCCTCGCGCGAGCTGGTCGAGGGCTCGCATTCGGTGATCCTGCCGCCATAGCGGCGCACGGTGTCCTTTTTCGCCTGCGGCGCGGTGCGGGGCATGACCACGTTGCAGGGGATGCCGCGCAGCATGGCCGCGTAGCTGAGGCACGAGGCATGGTTGCCCGAGCTGTGCGTGGCGACGCCCTTGGCCGCCTGCGCCTCGTCAAGGCCGAAGACCGCGTTGGTGGCGCCGCGGACCTTGAAGGCCCCCGGCTCCTGGAAATTCTCGCATTTGAAGAACAGCTGCGCGCCGGCAAGCTCGTTCAGGTAATCCGAGGTGCGGATCGGCGTGCGCCGGATATGCGGCTTGATGCGCTCATGCGCGTCCAGCATGTCCTGATAGGTCGGGATATACATGGCGTCCTTCATCCCTCAGGCGGCCTTTTTCAACGCCGCGGCCGTGGACTGGCGATAGTGTTCCTGCGCGGCGGCGACGCCCGAACCCAGCCGGATCGGCAGGCCCAGATCGGCCATCACCATCTCGGCCGTGGCGATCCCCGACAGCGCCATGGCGTCGGTCAGGCTGCCCAGGTGGCCGATGCGGAACACCTTGCCCGCGACTTCGCCCAGGCCGGTGCCGAAGGCCATGTCATAGGTCTCCAGCGCGTGGCTGACGATCAGGTTGGCGTCGAAACCCTCGGGCACGCGGATGGCGCTGACGCTATCCGAGTAAAGCTCGGGGCGGACGGCGCAGAGCTTCAGCCCCCAGGCCTCGACCGCGGCGCGCACGCCGGAGGCGATGCGGTTGTGGCGGGCGAACACGTTCTCCAGCCCCTCGGACAGCAGCCGCTCGCAGCTGACGTTCAGGCCGTTGATCAAACCGACCGGCGGCGTGTAGGGATAGCCGTTGCGGGCATAGCCGGTCGCCATGTCGCGGATGTCGAAGAAGGTGCGCGGCAGGCGGGCGGTCTCGACCGCCTCCATCGCCTTCTCCGAAAAGCCGGTGATGGCCAGGCCCGGCGGCAGCATGAAGCCCTTCTGGCTGCCGGTGACGGCGATGTCGACGCCCCATTCGTCCATGCGGAAATCCATCGAACCGATCGAGGAAACGCCGTCGACGAACAGCAGCGCCGGGTGCTTGGCATTGTCCAGCGCACGGCGGATGGCGGCGATGTCGGATTTGACGCCGGTCGCGGTCTCGTTATGCGTGGCCAGAACGGCGCGGATCTCGTGACCCTTGTCGGCGGTCAGGATCTCCTCGAACCGGTCGGCCGGGATGCCTTCGCCCCAGGGCGTCTCGACATAGGTGACGTCGAGGCCGTGGCGCTGGCACATGTCGATCCAGCGGTGGCTGAACATGCCGTTGCGGGCCGCGAGCACCTTGTCGCCGGGCGACAGCGTGTTGGTGATCGCGGTTTCCCAGCCGCCAGTGCCGGTCGAAGGGAACAGGAACACCTGCGCCTGCGTGGTCTTGAGGACTTTCTTCACCCCCTCGAGCGCCGGGTGCAGCATGCGGCCGAACACCGGCGAGCGGTGGTCGATGGTCGGCATGTCGACGGCCTTGCGCATCTCCTCGGGGATGTTGGTCGGGCCGGGAATGAAGATCGGGTTCTGGCTGGTCATGGCAATTCCTCCTGCGCTTGTCACCCAGCCTAGGCCTTGCTGTCCATTCGGGCAATTTTTCTGAAAAACATTTCGCAATCGTGGAAAAATGGTATAAAGTGACGAGGAAACAGAGGCTTGTCGTTTTCCAAACCGCAAACATGATTTTCAACAATCTGTAAATATTATAGGAAGGAAAAATTGAATGTCGGTTCAGATCCGCAAAAGGGGCCGACCCAGGGGTCGTGCCGGCGGCCTTGGCGCCGAGGATTCGGGCGGCATCCGGGCGCTGGACCGGGCCCTGGACATCCTCGACCTGATCGCCATGTCGAACGGTTTGACCCTGACCGAGATCGCGCAGCGGCTGGACATGGCGCCGTCGACCGTGCACCGGGTTCTGGTGACGCTGGCGGCGCGCGGCGTGGCGGAAAGCGACAGCCAGAGCCAGGCCTGGCATGTCGGCCCGACGGCTTTCCGCCACGGCTCGGCTTTCATGCGCCGCTCGGGTCTGGTCGAGCGGGCGCGGCCGCTGCTGCGCCAATTGATGGAGGTGACGGGCGAGACGGCGAACCTGGGCATCCTGAACGGCGACGCCGTGCTGTTCCTGAGCCAGGCCGAGACGCATGAGACGATCCGCGCCTTCTTCCCGCCCGGCACCCGTTCGGCCCTGCATGCCTCGGGGATCGGCAAGGCGCTGCTGGCCCATGCCCGGCCCACGGACCTGAAGCGGATGCTGCGAGAAATGCGGCTGGAGCGCTTCACCGACATGACCCTGACCGATCCGCAGGCGCTGCTGGAGGATCTCGGGCAGATCCGCGCCCGCGGCTATTCGCTGGACAACGAGGAGCGGACGCCCGGCATGCGCTGCATCGCCGCGCCGATCTTCGACCTGGCCGGCGAGGCGGCGGCGGGCATTTCGGTCTCGGGCCCGACCCTGCGCATGTCGGATGCGCGGCTGGCGGCCATATCCGATGCGGTGATCGCGGCGGCGCGTGAGCTCTCTTTCGGCATGGCGGCGCGCAAGGAACCGAAAGAATCGTGATCCATTGCAGGATCGAGGCTGAAATTCTTAAAAAACAATGAAAATCCCGGGAATCTCCATGGCGGGCCGCCCCGGACACGGATTCACATCCAGTTCACACCGGCCGGCCTAGCCTGAGCGCCGAAGTCCGCGACTCTATCCTTTCGGGATCAGGCGCGTGTCCCGCAAGGAGCCTTGGCATGGAAGATCACGGTCCCGATTTCGGCCTGGCGCGCGAGCAGCGCGAGCGGCGGGTGTTGCAGGAAAACGGACCGCAAGATCCCGCCGAAGCCCTGGCCAGCGGGATACCGGATGCCTGCGAAACGCCCAGCCATGTCTATGGTGCCTGCAGCGTCGAGACCTATCGCGCCGCCGGGGCGCTGCACGCCGCGCATCGCGATGCCGGCGGCTTTCTGGACGCGGTGGACCGTTTCGCCACCCCGGATTACTGGCGCCGCGACGCCGCGGTGAAGTCCTGGCTGTATGACCGCGCCGAGATGCGGCATGCGCCGGGCCGCGACATGGATTCGGTGCGGGTGTTCTATCATGCCGGCCATGGCCGCGCGGATGATCGCGGCCTGTTCCATCTGCCGCTGGGCGCGCAGTGGACCGGAACCGATGCCTGCCTGAGCGCGGAGCGGATGCGGTTCGGCGATGACGCGCTGCGCTATCTGTTCTGGTCCACCAGCCAGTCGTTGCAGGTCGGCCCCGACCACGATCCGCTGCGCGGCTGGGGGCGGGCGAATGGCGGGCTGCGGATGATCTTCGGCTTCGATTCGATCTGCTGGGATTCCGGCCGCTACGGCCAGAACTTCTGGCAGCATTGGCGGATGGGCAAGTCCTTTTCCCAATCCTGGCTGGATGGCGCCTGGGATGTCGCGCATGACCAGAGCCCGGTGGCCTGCGCCTGCGGCGAAAGCCGCGACGAGGCGCTGGCCACGCTGTTCGGCGAGCGGCGCTTCCGCGTCGCGCGGGCCTCGACCGAATGGTGGGCCTGGCGCTGGCACATGCCGGCGGCGCTTTACCAGCGCGAGCCGGTGCTGCTGCAGCCGCCGGCGGCGTTCTCGGCCGCGCGGCTGGTGCCGGTTTCCGAGGATCTGGGCCTGGCCGCCGAGGTGCTGTCGCGCATCGGTTTCGATCCGGCGCTGCTGCATCGTCAGGCCGAGGGCGCGCTGGCGGTCCGCCACGGCCGCACCCGTTTCCAGCGGCGGATCGACGGCCGCATCCTGCTGGAGCTGGAGCCCGCCACCCCCGGCGGCCAGGTCCGCGCACCGCTGCAGCGCCGGGCGATCCTGGGCCGCGCCCGCAGCGCGCTTCGCCGCTACGGCTTCCTGCAGCCGGGCAGCGAATTGCTGTTCGACCGCATCAGCCTGGCGATGTCTGCCACCGCCAGCCTGCGCCAGCAGCCCGATGCGCCGGTGGAAAGCCTGGACGAGATCATCGTGCAATTCCGCCAGGCGCTTGACGGCATCCCGGTGCTGACCCCGGATGCCGGCAGCCTGCGGCTGGCGATGCGGCCGGACGGCACGGTGTTGCGCATCGAATCCACCCTGCGCCGGATTGCCGAGCGGCAGCCGGCCCGTGCCCATCGCGACGGCCAGCCCGACGATCCGCCGCCGCCGGCGCTGGCCGAGGGCCCGCCCGCGCCGCAGCCGCTGTCGATCCAGCAGGCCCTGGCCCAGCGTTCCGCCCGGCTGATGCGCGACCTGGCGGCGCGCGGCGCGGCGCCGCTGACCCTGCGCATCCTGCCGGGCAGCACCGAAATCGGATACGGAATCCGCAGCAACACCATGCGACTCGTTGCCCGGCAGGGCATCGAGATCGAATGCGTGCGCGGTTTCCGCAAGCGTTACTGGATCCAGTCTGACCTGGGTGACTGAGGATCCGGTAGCCCGGAGGCGGAGGCAGCCGCCTCCGGGCGCAATTCATGGGCGGCCCGGCCGATCGGGTTGGTTAAAGAGGATGGGATGGCGGAGTTTACCCGGGCCGAGATCGTCCGGCGCATCGCGACGATGGGATCCCTGCACCTGGCCGGCTCGGATCTGACCGGGCTGGATCTGTCGGGAATGACCCTGGTGGGGGCGGATCTGTCCTATGCCGACCTGACCGAAGCCGACCTGACCAATGCCCAGCTTTCGGGCGCCAGCCTCTGGTCGGTGCGGGCGGTGGGCGCGCGGTTTCACAAGGCGAACCTGGCCGGTGCCAGCCTGGGCCTTGCCGACCTGACCGGGGCGGACCTGCGCGATGCGGTGCTTGAGCGCGCCGACCTGACCGGGGCGCGGCTGCGCGGCGCCTGGCTGGATGCCATGCAGCGCGCCCTGGCGATCAGCGCGCCGCCCTTGCGCTATCCGGACCAGCGCGAGCGCGCCACCACCTGCATCCTGCACGAGGGGCATCTGGCCACGCTGGTCTCGCTGCGCTGCGGGGACCGGCTGGAGATGCATCTGCAGACCCCGCCCGACGCCCCGGCGCGGCCCGAGATCGTCGCCCGGCTGGAAGGCGAGCCGATCCTGTCCGGGCCGGAACCCTGCGAGCCCTCGTCCGAGGCCATCCGCATCCTGACCTTTCTCGCCGTGGCGCCCGGCCGCGCCCGGCTGGTGCTGGTTCGTGGCGACGACCGGCCGCCGGTCTCGGTCGAGCTGCTGGTCGTGCCCTGAGCGCCCCCGATCGCGGCCCGGCCCCGGGGCCCCGCCGCAATGCGTCAGAGTCCCGAGCGGGTGATTTCCATCAGCCCGGCCATGCGCAGGGTCTTCACCGGATAATCGGGATGCGCCATCAACTCCAGGGTGAAGTCCGGCTCGATGCGGCGCAGATGCCGCAGCGCATCCGCCGCCCCGGCCTCGTCGCCGCGATGATAGCGCAGCGCCGCCAGGAAGCGCAGCGAAGGGCGGTTGTCCGGCGCGAAGGCAAAGGCGGCGGCGGCGGAATTCTCGGCATCGCCCAGCCGACCCAGCCGCACCAGCACCTGCGCCCGGCGCATCAGCCAGCAGGCCGGACCCAGCACCGCCAGCGCCCCGCGCGCGCCGCGCTCGGCCGCCTCCAGCGCCTCCTGGTCGCGGCCCACCTCGGTCAGCGCCTGCGACAGGGCGTGGCAGGCCAATTCGTTGTCGGGGTCGTTGCGGCAGGCGGCCTGTGCCAGTTCCAAGGCCCCCACCGCATCCCGCCGCCACGAGGCCGAAAGCGAGGCCACCGCCAGCACCACCGGGTTGTTCGGTGCCAGCTCGCGCGCGCGGCGGGCGAGATCCTCGGCCTCGTCCGAGCAGCGCCCCGGATCCTCGGTCAGCCGCTCAAGGATCAGCGTGTTGCGCAGATAGGAGCGCAGCGCCAGCCCGACCGCGCTCTGCCGCTCGGGCGGCAGCTCGGCCAGCACCCGGTCGGCCGCCTCCAGCCGCTCGCGCGAATAGCTGAACACGTCCCAGATCGGAAAGGTCAGCCATTTCGCCGAGGCGGTGCGCCGGGCCCGGTCCAGCAGCGCCACGGTGATCTGCGCCACCGCATGGCGCATGGTCGCGGTCTCGTCCGCGGCGCGGATGGTGAAGCGCCGGGTCCAGCCGCGCCGGCCGCTGGGCAGGTCGCGCATCACCACCATCAGCGAACAGTCGATGCCAGCCGAATAGCACAGCGCCACGATCTGGGTGCCCAATTGCGGGGCGGTGTCGATCCGGTCGGCCAGCATCGCCGGGATCATCTCGCAGGCGCGGGCGGCAGCCTCGTTCACGATCATTTCGCCGATCACATGCGCGCGGCTGTCATTGCTTTCGACCGGGTCCAGCGCCACGACATAGCCGCTCGGCAGCGGCTCGGCGGCGGGACGCAGCAGGGTGCCACCTTCCGGGCGCAACCGCGGCCCGTCGCATTCCGGCATCAGCCGCAGCCGCATGTCGCGCAGCCAGGTTTCAAACTCCGGGTCGGGAATGTCGATGTCGGCGGCGAATTCCAACGGCGTGCCGCCAGCGTCATAGACCGGCGTCAGGTCGATGCGCAGCCGGTCGGGATCAAGCCCGACCCAGCCCACGCCGGTCAGCAATATGTCTCTTTCGTCTCCCATCCGGCCGCGCAGCTCGCGCAGCATCTGCCGCAGGCTGTCCGAGCCCTGCTGCTTGCCACGCTCGCTCCACAGCAGGTCTTGCAGCCGCGCCCGGCTCAGTCGCAGATCCGGCGCCGTGCCAAGCAAGGTCAGGGCACCACGCGCTTTCTGGCTGCGCGGCGTCAACTCGTTACCAGTCGCGCCACGCAGGCGCACAGAACCCATCAGACTCAGCGTAGCAGGCATGACGACTCGCCGCTTGGCTTCGGGTTGGTCGATTATTAACCATTATTGCTCAACCTCCCGCGAAACAACAGAAACACGCGTCGCCGGATGGCGGGGCAGGGACCGGCACCGCGTTCGCGGGAAACGCCGCCGGATCGCAGCCGATCATTGCCTGTTTGCCCCGCCTGCGCTATCGGGGCGTCAAAGCAAAGGGGACCCCAAGATGACCGAGCGCAATAGCGGCCTGTCCTATGCCGAGGCCGGAGTGGATATCGACGCGGGCAATGCGCTGGTCGAAAGGATCAAGCCTGCCGCCGCCGCAACCCGGCGTCCGGGTGTGATGGAGGGCCTGGGCGGCTTCGGCGCGCTTTTCGATCCGCGCGCCGCCGGCTATCAGGATCCGGTGCTGGTGGCGGCGACCGATGGCGTCGGCACCAAGCTGCGCATCGGCATCGACACGGGCGAACTCGACGGGCTGGGCATCGACCTGGTGGCGATGTGCGTGAACGATCTGGTCTGCCAAGGCGCCGAACCGCTGTTCTTCCTCGACTATTTCGCCACCGGCAAACTGTCGGTCGATGAGGCCGCCCGCGTCATCGCCGGCATTGCCGAGGGCTGCCGGCGCTCCGGCTGCGCCCTGATCGGCGGCGAGACGGCCGAGATGCCGGGCATGTATGCGCGGGGCGATTTCGACCTTGCCGGCTTCGCCGTCGGTGCGATGGAACGCGGCGCCGCCCTGCCGGCCGGGGTGACGGATGGCGACGTGCTGCTGGGCCTTGCCTCGGACGGCGTGCATTCCAACGGCTTCTCGCTGGTGCGCAAGGTCGCCGACCATGCCGGCCTCGGCTGGGATTCGCCCGCGCCTTTCGGCAGCGGCACGCTGGGCCAGGCGCTGCTGGTGCCGACCCGGCTCTATGTCAAGCCGGTGCTGGCGGCGATCCGGGCCGGCGGCGTGCATGCCGCAGCGCATATCACCGGCGGCGGCATCACCGAGAACCTGCCCCGCGTCCTGCCCAAGGGACTCGGCGCCGAGGTCGATCTGGACAGTTTCAGCCTGCCGCCGGTCTTTGACTGGCTGGCCGAGGCCGGCGGCATCGCCGAGGCCGAGATGCTCAAGACCTTCAACGCCGGCATCGGCATGGTCCTGGCCGTCGCCGCCGAACGCGCCGCCGAACTGGAGACGCTGTTGATGGGACAGGGCGAGACGGTGGTCCGCCTGGGCCATGTGACCCCGGGCGAGGGCGTGCGCTACAGCGGCCGGCTGCGGTGAAGCGGGTCGCCATCCTGATCTCGGGCGGCGGCTCGAACATGGTGAAGCTGGTCGAGTCGATGACCGGCGACCACCCGGGCCGCGCGGTGATCGTCGGCTCGAACGACCCGCAGGCCGCGGGCCTGGCCCGGGCCGCGGCCCTGGGCGTGCCGACCTTCGCCGTGGACCATCGCCATTACCGGGGCGACCGCCCGGCGTTCGAGGCGGCGCTGCTCGAACCCTTGCTGGCGGCGCAGCCCGACATCCTCTGCCTCGCCGGCTTCATGCGCATCCTGACGCCGGGTTTCGTGCAGCGCTTCCGGGGCCGGATGCTGAACATCCACCCATCTCTGCTGCCGAAATATCCCGGCCTGCACACGCATCGGCGCGCCATTGATGCCGGCGATGCCGAGGCCGGTGCCACCGTCCACCTGGTCACGCCCGAACTCGACGCCGGCCCGATCCTCGGCCAGGCCCGCGTCCCGGTGCTGCCCGGCGACACGGCCGAAACCCTGGCCGCCCGGGTGCTGGTGCAGGAGCACCGGCTCTATCCCGCGGTGCTGCGCCGCTTCGCCCAGGGCGACCAGACCCCGATCACCCTGACCGCGGCCTGAAAATAAAGGCGCCAATCCGCGCCTTTCGCCGTTTTCCAAATACCCTGGGGGTGCGGGGGCAACGCCCCCGCGCTGCAAAAGCTCCGTGCTACTTCTCGGGCACCAGCCCGCGCGGCGCGAAGCGCAGCACCAGCAGCAACACCAGACCCAGGGCGATGAAGCGCATATGCGGCGCACTGCCCAGCATGTGGCTGCGGAACGCGCCTTCGGGCAGCGGCAGGGTGATCAGCCGCATCAGCTCGGGGCCCCAGACCTCGGCCTTGATCCACAGGAACCAGATCAGGATCGCGCCCAGCACCGCGCCCCAGTTGTTGCCCGAGCCGCCGACGATCACCATGACCCAGATCAGGAAGGTATAGCGCAGCGGGTTGAAGCTGTTGGGCGACAGCAGCCCGTCCAGGGTGACCATCATCGCCCCGGCCAGGCCGATCACCGCGCTGCCGATGACGAAGATCTGCAGGTGCCGCCGGGTGACGTTCTTGCCCATGGCGCCGGCCGCGGTCTCGTTGTCGCGGATGGCGCGCATCATCCGGCCCCAGGGCGATTTCAGCGCCAGCTCGGCCAGCAGGATCAGCGCCAGCAGCACTGCGGTGAACAGCCCGGCATAAAGCAGCTTGACCCAGATCCCCGAGGCCAGCCCCGGGCTCAGCCCCCATTCGGCGGCCAGCGCCACGAAGCCGGGATCGGCCTGCAGGTTCACCTCGTAGGGCACCGGGCGCGGGATGCCCGACATGTTCTTGACCCCGCGCGACAGCCATTCCTCGTTGCGCATCACCGCGACGATGATCTCGCCGATGCCCAGGGTGGCGATGGCGAGATAGTCCGAGCGCAGCCCCAGCGCCACCTTGCCGACGCCCCAGGCCGCGGCCGCCGCCATCAGCGCCCCGACCGGCCAGGACAGCAGCACCGGCCAGCCGAGCCCGCCGATATTGCCCGCCGCGGCGGAATTGTTGGCCTCGATCGCGGCGACGGCCGGATCGAACAGGTAACGGTAGAGCACGAAGCCGAAGCCCAGCACGGCGATCAGCGCCAGCACCCGCAGCCGGCCCGGCACCCGCCTCCAGACCTGCGCCGCCAGCACCAGCGTGCCCAGGCCCACGGCCAGCGCCAGGATCACCCGCGGCCCGCCCGCCGCCCAGGCACCCTGCACCGGTGGGGTCGAGACCAGCACCGGCGCCAGCCCCCCCAGCGCCAGGAAGCCCACGACCCCGGCGTTGAACAGGCCGGCATAGCCCCATTGCATGTTGACCCCCAGCGCCATGATGGCCGAGATCAGCCCCATGTTCAGGATGCCGAGCGCGGTGTTCCAACTGCCCGAGAACAGCGCGTTGCGGAAGGTTCCCTCGGCCAGGAACAGCGCGGCCAGCACCAGAAACAGCACCGGCGCGCGCCAGGCGCTGTGGGCTTCGGCTTGACGTGTATTCGACATGATGAAGCCCCCCTCAGATGGTTTTGCCACGGAACAGGCCGGTCGGCCGGAACAGCAGCACCACGATCAGGATCACGAAGCTGACCGCGAATTTGTATTCGGTCGAGAGCAGTTGCAACATGCCCTCGGACTGGAAGCCCAGATAGGCGGCGATCTTCTTCCAGGGATAGGTCACCGCCACCTCGGAAAAGGCGACGATAAAGCCGCCCGCGACCGCGCCCAGCGGATTGCCCAGCCCCCCCACGATGGCGGCGGCGAAGATCGGCAGCAGGATCTGGAAATAGTTGAAGGCCTTGAAGCTCTTGTCGAGCCCGTAAAGCGTGCCGGCCGTCACCGCCAGCGCCGTGGCGATGATCCAGGTCAGCCGCACCACCCGCTCGGGGTCGATGCCGGAGAGCAGCGCCAGATCCTCGTTGTCGGAATAGGCCCGCATCGCCTTGCCGGCGCGCGAGCGGCTCAGGAAGCGGAACAGCGCCCAGCAGGCCAGCACGGTGACGACCAGCGTGATGGCCTGGCTGACACGCAGCGCCAAGCCTTCGTTGAGCCCGGTCCAGGCCTTGAACTGCTGCACCGTGATCAGGAAGCGGGCGCCGTCGTCGAAGCGGATCTCGTCCACGCCGATCACCAGGCGGGTCAACCCGTTCATGATGAACATGACCCCGACCGAGGCCATGACCAGGATGATCGGGGCCGAGCGTTTCCGGCGATAGAACCGATAGACCACCCGGTCGGTGCCCAGCACGAAGACCGAACACAGCGCGATGCCGATGGGCAGCGCCAGAAGCGCGGTCGGCACCGGACCCAGGTCGATGCCGATGGCCTGCAGCCCCCAGGTCACCAGGATCACCAGCGCCGTGCCGAAGGCCATGGTGTCGCCATGGGCGAAGTTGGAAAAGCGCAGGATGCCATAGATCAGCGTCACCCCCAGCGCGCCAAGCGCCAGCTGCGCGCCGTAGGAGGCGGCGGGAATGACCACGAAGTTCAGCACGGCCACCAGGGCGTTCAGGATGTCCATGGTCAGCCCCCCAGAAAGGTGCGGCGGACCTCGGGATCGGCAAGAAGCGCCTGTCCGCTGTCCGTGTAACGGTTGGCGCCCTGCACCAGCACATAACCGATATCGGCGATCTCCAGCGCCTGCCGGGCATTCTGCTCGACCATCAGGATGGAGATGCCGGTGCGGGCGACCTCGATGATGCGGTCGAAAAGCTCGTCCATGACGATGGGCGACACGCCCGCCGTGGGCTCGTCCAGCATCAGCAGGCTGGGCTTGGTCATCAGCGCCCGGCCGACCGCGACCTGCTGGCGCTGGCCGCCCGACAGCTCGCCGGCGTTCTGGCGGCGCTTGTCGGCGACGGCCGGGAACAGTTCATAGACCTGGGCCAGCGTATCGCGATAGTCGTCGGTGCGGATATAGGCGCCCATCTCCAGGTTCTCCTCGACCGTCATGGTCGGGAAGATGTTGTGGGTCTGGGGCACGAAGCCCATGCCCTTGCGCACCCGTTCCTGCGGGGTCAGCGCGGTGATGTCCTCGCCGCCCAGGGTCACGCTGCCCTCGCGCAGGTTCAGCATGCCGAAAACCGCCTTCATCGCGGTGGATTTGCCGGCGCCGTTCGGCCCGACGATCACCGCGATCTGGCCCTTGTCCACGGTCAGGGTGCAGCCGTTCAGGATGTCGGCCTTGCCATACCCGCCGCGCATGTCGGTGGCAGAGAGATAGGGTCGCGTCATTACAGCCCCCCCGCCGGCTTGCCATCGCCGCCCTGGCCGGCCTCGGCCCCCAGGCCGGGCTGGGCGCCATGGCTTTCGCCAAAGGCGCTTTCCTCGGCGACCTCGGCCGCCACCTTGTTCTTCAGGCCGGTGCCCAGATAGGCCTCGATCACGGCCTCGTTCTTCATGATGCTGTCGGCCGAGCCCTCGGCCAGCACCTTGCCCTGGGCCATGACGATCACCGGATCGCAAAGCCGGCCGATGAAATCCATGTCATGCTCGATGACGCAGAAGGTATAGCCGCGCTCCTTGTTCAGCCGCACGATGGCATCGCCGATGGTGCCCAGCAGCGTGCGGTTCACGCCGGCGCCGACCTCGTCCAGGAACACGACCTTTGCGTCCACCATCATGGTGCGGCCCAGTTCCAGAAGCTTCTTCTGCCCGCCGGACAGGTTGCCGGCCTTTTCATCGGCGACATGGGAAATTGTCAGGAATTCAAGCACCTCGTCGGCTTTCCTGCGCAACGCCCGCTCTTCCTCGCGGATGCGGCCGCGACGGAACCAGGTGTTGACCAGCGTTTCGCCGCATTGCCCGCCGGGAACCATCATCAGGTTCTCGCGCACCGTCATCGAGGAAAACTCATGCGCCAGTTGGAAGGTGCGCAGCAGGCCCTTGTGGAACAGTTCGTGCGGCGGCAGGCCGGTGATGTCCTCGCCCGCCATGGTCACGCGGCCGGCGGTCGGTTTCAAAACACCGGCGATCACGTTGAAAAGGGTGGATTTTCCGGCGCCGTTCGGGCCGATCAGCCCGGTGATCGAGCCGGTCTCGATGGTCAGGCTGGCGCCGTCCACGGCGCGGAAGCCCCCGAAATGTCGGTGCAGGTCATGGACCTGAATCATGTTGCTCCCCAGCTTCATGCCTTGCATGAAGATTTCCCATTAAGGGATTGTTGTATTTTGAAGAAGGGGCCCGGATTTCACCGGACCCCCTCGCGATAGCCTGCCGTTCAGCGGAAGCCGACCACGTTGAGCTTGCCGCCCTTGAAGTCCACCTCGCGATAGACGCCGGCGCTTTCGCCCGGCTCGACCAGCTCGACCGAGGTGGCGCCGACATAGTCGATATCGGTGCCGGCCGCGAGCAGCTCCAGCCCCTTGGCCAGCTCGCCCGGATAGATCTTCTCACCCGGCGCGTTGGCGATCTCCATCACCTTGTCCTTGTAGACCTTGGGGTCCGAGGATTTGGCGGCCTGCATGGCCAGCAGCATCAGCGAGGCGGCGTCATAGGATTCGCCGGCATAGGCCGAGGTGCCGTCGAAGCCCGCCGCCTTCGCCAGTTCGGCGAACTTGTCATGGCCTTCGCCCTCGGCCGAGGGGTTCTGGCCGAACGTGGTTTCCAGCTGGGCGCCGAACTTCTCGACCAGCACGTTGTTGACCATGCCGTCGGGCAGCACGAAGGTGTCGAAGGCGCCGGTGTCGAGCGCGCCCTGGATCACGCCCGAGCCGCCCTGATCGGCATAGCCGGCCACGACCAGCGCATCGCCGCCGGCGGCGGCCAGCGCCGCGACCTCGGCGGAATAGTCGGCCTTGCCATCGTCATGCGCCGATACCACGGTCACGGTGCCGCCCTTGGCCTTGAAGGCCTCGGCGAAGCTGTCGGCCAGCCCCTTGCCGTAATCGTTGTTGGTATAGGTCACTGCCACCGACTTGATGCCGCGCTCCAGCACGATGTCGGCCATCACTTCGCCCTGGCGCGCGTCCGAGGGCGAGGTGCGGAAGAAGAAGCCCTTGTCGTCGATGGTCGAAAGCGCCGGCGAGGTGGCCGAGGGCGAGATCATCACCACGCCCTGCGGCACGCCGACCTGCTCCAGCGAGGCGATGGTCTCGCCCGAGCACATGCCGCCCATGACGCCCTTGACGCCCTCGGCGGTGACCAGTCGGGTGACAGCGGCGACCGAGGCGGCCGCGTCGGTGCAGGTGTTGTCGGCGACCACCGGGGTCACGGTCGAGCCGTCCAGCAGCTTGCCGCTGTCGCTCACTTCCTTCATCGCCAGCTCCGCGCCCTTCTGCATGGCGGGCGAGATCGACTCCAGCGGCCCGGTCAGGCCCAGCGAGATGCCCATCTTGATCTCCTCGGCACCTGCGGCGCCGGCAAGCAAGGCTCCGGCGGCACTGGCAAGAAGAAGCTTTTTCATTCCTAGTCTCCCTGAGTGGAACGTTGTCCTGTCAGACAGGTTATAAGCGCGCCGTCAAAAAGAAAAGCGGCTTGGAGACTGCACATTGCGGCAGATCGCGCGGTTGAAGCCGCGCATCTGCCGTCCCCCTACCGGCCGGCGGCTTCCCTTTGCCGATAGGGTGTGCTGCCGAAGGTTGCGCGGT
>NZ_JBHRXE010000010.1:0-24694 GCF_042648325.1 Paracoccus simplex
GCCCCGGAACCAGCGGATCGGCGACGCCCCGGATCGGGGAAAGCCCCGGCAGCAATGACCAAGCGATCACCACCACGACGCTCTGGCCGCGTCTTGGGTTATCCGCATGGCGCTGGCCCGTCGATCATTCAACCATACCGCGAACGGCGGGATGCTTCGTCTCAGATCAGCCCGCGCCGCAGCATAATCCACACCGCCACCGCCCCCAGCACCAGCAGGCCCAGCATGACGCTGGCGGCGACGCCAAGCGCGCCGCCCTGCAGCCGGCGGCCCTGGCCCAGCGGCCGCAGATAGGCGGTCAGCAGCTTGTAGGCATGTTCGAGCCGCGCCAGATCCACCTGCCGCGCCAGTTTCGGCTGCCCGGCCTTGCGGTCGGCCTCGGCCAGGAAGCGCGCCTCGCGCCGCAGCCGCCGCGGCAGCGCCCCGCCACGTTTGCGCAGCATGCTTTCCAGCTCGGCCGGATGGCCGCGCCTGACACCGCCGAATCGCGCCGCCATCAGGCTGGCCACCTCGTCGGCCATCGGCCGGATTCTCTCGATGCCCATTCCTGCTCCGCGTCCTGTCCGGTTTTCGCCGAACCTACGGCCCAGACTGATCGATTGTCAAAGCCGGAAGATGACGGTGACGGAGAGGCCGCGCTTGGCGCATCCGTCGGTGCGGGCTGCAACGGCCATGCCGGTCTTCGACGCGCGGGGCGGCTGGAATCGGGTCAAACCCGATCCCCGCAAGCATGTTGACGGGTTCCGAGCCCAGGCACCATTCCCATAGCTTTTCTGTCGTATGCCGGCAGGCTGCGCGATTCACGCCGATGATGGACAGACGAGACCCGCGCCCGCCTGACCCGCCCGCCATCCCGAGCAGGTCATCGGCGCCGCCGGTCCGTTACGGCTTGTTCGCCAGCAAGGCGCGCAGCTGCGCGGGAAAGAGTTGCAGCAGCAGCGTCTCGGTCACCGCGGCGTCGCCGTTCGAGACGAAGGCGCGCAGGTCGATGGGGCTGTCATCGCGCGGCGCCTGTTCGTCGAAGCTGCCGAAACCCAGATCGAACATGGCACGCCATGTCGGGCGGCCGACGATGGGATAGACCGCGTCGTTCGACACCACCCCGCGCGAGGCGGTGATGTTGAAACGCGGCTCGTGATCAGGCCCCAGACCATGCGGGGTGAAATCGCAGACGATCTTCATGGTGTCGCGCGGTCGCGGCTGGCCGGGCACGCCGCCGGCGCCGACGCGAACCGCCACGAATTGCCCGGTGCTGCCGGTCAGCGGACTGTCCTTGAGCCAGGACAGCGTATAGTCCAGCGCATAGGCGTCGCCGGGCTTGGCCGGGGCGGCAGGCTGCCAGAAGGCCACGATATTGTCATGGATCTCGTCCTCGGTGCGCAGCTCGACCAGGGTGACGGTGCCGTCGCCCCAGTCGCCCTTGGGGGCCACCCAGGCACTGGCCCGCTTCTCGTAGAAGACGCCATCGTCTTGGTATTGCTCGAAATTCCTTTCCCGCTGCATCAGCCCGAATCCCTTGACCGAAGGCGCGGCGAACGTGTTCGCCATGGTATGCGGCGGGTTGTTCAGCGGCCGCCAGATCCGCTCGCCGCTGCTGGTCTGGATCTCGAGCCCGTCGGAATCGTGGATCTCGGGGCGCCAGTCCGCGGCCAGATGCGGGGTGTTCTTGCCGAACCAGTACATCGAGGTCAGCGGCGCGATTCCCAGCCGTTCGACCGCATCGCGCATGAAGATGCGGGCGGTGACGTCCTGCACCACGCCCTCGCCCCGGCGCGAGACGATGCGATAGGCGCCGGCCGCCCGAGGGCTGTCCAGCAGCGCATAGGCGGTCAGGCCGTTGTCGGTTTCCGGCTCCAGCCAGAAATGCGTGAACAGCGGAAACTCCTCGGGACCGTCGGGAATGGCGGTGTCGATGGCCAGGCCGCGGGCCGACAGGCCGAACTGGCCGCTATAGCCCGAAGTCCGCCAGTAGGAGGCGCCCAGAAACGCCATCCAGTCCAACCCGGTTTTCGCATCCATGACGCTGAAGCCGGCAAATCCGTCGGTCTTGGCCAGCCGCCGCGCCGGGTTGTCCGGGGGAATGTCGAAAAGATCCAGCGAGAACGGGATTTCCGAGGCCATGCCGTCCTGGAGCGTATAAAGATGCACCGGCTGCTTGAAATAACGGCCGGGAAAGAAGAACCGCACCTGCGAGGCCACCGGCTCGTCGCGCCAAAGCGCCTGTTCCTGGCGAAAGCGGATCTCGTTATGGTGGTCGTAATCCACCTGTTCCAGGATTTCGGCATCGTCGACGCGCGGTGGCTGATAGGCCTGTTGCGCCAGCTCGCGGGCGCGTTGCGTCAGCATATCAAAGGAAAACGGCACCGGCTCGCCGTTGCCGGCGCCATCCTCTGTCGCCCGGGCGATTTGCGGCAGCAGGAAAAAGGCACCGCCGCCCAAAGCGGCTTGCAGCACAGTGCGGCGGGCGAGTTTTCGCGAATACATGATACCCCGAGAAAATAGAGATTCCTTCCGCGGCCATCGAGACGCAGGTTGATCGGTAATACAAGATCTTGCCCCCGTCTTGGCCGAGTTTTGCCGATCCCGACGCGAAAAAAATACGGCCGCTTGCCCGGGGCCGCCGGGCGGGCAGGCAATTGGGGCACCTCTGGCTGGCGATAGGGCCGATCCGCATGATTTCGCTTATCGTTGCCCGGCCGGCCCAAGCTGCAAGCAGCGCCGCAGCGCTAGGCCCGCAGCCAGTCCGGCGCGTATCGGACCTCCTCCACTCCGGCCAGCGGCGCGATGCGCCGGATCTCGGCCGCCAGGCCGGCAAGCCGGCCCTGGCCCATGCGCAGCCCCGGCTCGGGCCAGAAGGCGCGGACGACCAGCACGCCATTCTCGCGCTTGGCATCCAGCCGCCCGATCAGCCGGTCGCCCTGCATGACCGGAAAGACGTAATAACCATATCGCCGCTTTTCCGCCGGCACGAAAATCTCGATGCGGTAGCGAAAGCCGAACAACCGCTCGGCCCGCGCCCGGTCGCGCAAGGCGGGATCGAAGGGCGAGAGCAACCGGACGCGCGACACGGGCTCGGGCAGCGTCGCGACCTGGTCCAGCAGCGCCGGGGTCGAGAAACTGCGCCGCAGCGAGCCGTCGGCCATTTCCACGTCGATTTCCACGATGCGGCCGGCTGACAGCGCTGCGGAGCACCAGCGCTTCGCCTCGTCCGCCGTGGCGATGGCGAAGAAGCCGACCAGTTCGCCGCTGGTGGCAAAGCCCAGCCGCTCCAAAGCCGCGGCCATCGCCCAGTCTATGATCTCGGCCTCGTCAAGGCGCGCGGCCAGATGCTCGGCCGGGATCACCCGCTCGGCCAGGTCATAGACCTTGCGGAAGCCGGCGCGATGCCGGATCGCCAGCCGACCCGAGCGCCACAGGTATTCCAGCGCGGTCTTGGACGGATGCCAATCCCACCAGCCACCCGACGCCCTGGGCTCGTCGCCGCCCAGATCCGACGCGCTGGCCGGGCCGTGATCGGCGATGCGGCGCAGGACCGGGCCGAACTCCGCGTCCCAGCCCTCGCGCCGCCATTTCGGCCAGCGGCGTTGCATATGCGCCTCGTCCCGGGCGAATTTCAGCCGCCACATCGGATAGAAACGCATCGGGATGACCGCGGCGTCATGGGTCCAGTGCTCGAAACCGGCGCGATGGCGGGCGATCAGGCTTTCCAGCGCCGGCGGACGGTAGCGGCCGCGCCGCGACCACAGGATCAGGTCATGCGCCCGCGCCAGGGTGTTCACGCTGTCCACCTGCACGAAGCCCAGACCGGTCAGCACCTGTTCCAGATCCGCGCCTCGGCCCGGGCCAGCGCCGGGGCGCAGCAGCAGGTGCCGGTCCAGAAACAGCCGGCGCGCGTCGCGATTCTTCAGCTTGGGACGGGTCGTCATCGTTGCGTTTGTCCTGTTGCGGATTCTGGTCTACAGATTTTGCCACACCAACGGGGATAAAGAATGACCGATCCTGATGTGAATGCCATGCCGCTGGCCGAGCTGAAACTGCTGCGCAAGGATGTCGAAAAGGCCATCGACGGCTACGCGACCCGCCGCATGGCCGAGGCGCGGGCCAAGGCCGAGGAAGCCGTGAAGGAATTCGGCTTCTCGCTGGCCGAACTGGTCGAGGCGGCGGCGCCGCGCCCGGCCTCTGTCGCGAAATACCGCCACCCGGAGAACCCGACCCTGACCTGGAGCGGCCGCGGCCGCAAGCCGGGCTGGATCGCCGACGCCCTGGCCGCCGGCAAGTCGCTTGGGGATTTCGCCATCTGACCGGCGGCGGGCCGCGGCAAGAAACCGGGTGACAAGCCGCGCCGCGGCCGCTATGCAGGGCGCATGTCGCAACTGATGTTCTACACCACCTCGTATTATTGGTTCCGCTGCATCCAGCGGAGCCGGGTTGCCGTGTAGCGCATAGGCGCGATACCGATCCCCGAAGCCGCTGGCCAGACCGGCGGCTTTTTTCTTGCGATGCGCTTCCGGTCCGGCCTCTCCACAAGGAAAGAGCCATGCCCATCCAGACCGAGAACCTGCATATCGACACGCTCCGTCCCCTGCCCGCCCCCGCCGCGCTGGCCGCCAGCCTGCCGCGCGACGAGGCGATCTCGCGCATCGTGGCCGACAGCCGCGCCGCCATCCGCACCATCCTTGCCGGTCGCGACGGCCGGCTGCTGGTGATCGCCGGCCCCTGTTCGATCCACGACCCGGATGCGGCGCTGGATTACGCCGCGCGGCTGGCCGAGCTGCGCCATGCGCTTGCCGACCGGCTGGAGATCGTGATGCGGGTCTATTTCGAGAAGCCGCGCACCACCGTGGGCTGGAAAGGGCTGATCAACGACCCGCATCTGGACGGCTCGGACCGCATCGAGGACGGCCTGCCGCTGGCCCGCCGCCTGCTGCTGGAGATCAACCGCATGGGCCTGCCGGCGGCGACCGAGTTCCTCGACCCGATCCTGCCGCAATATTTCGCCGATCTGATCGCCTGGGGCGCCATCGGCGCCCGCACCACGGAAAGCCAGATCCACCGCCAGCTCGCCTCGGGCCTGTCCTGCCCGGTCGGGTTCAAGAACGGCACCGATGGCGGGGTGCAGGTGGCGCTGGACGCCATCCGCTCGGCCGCCGGCTCGCACAGCTTCCCGGCCATCACCACCGATGGTCGCGCGGCCATCGCCACCACAACCGGCAACGATGCCTGCCATGTCGTGCTGCGCGGCGGCCATGGCGGGCCGAATTACGGCGCCGGCCATGTCGCGGCCGTGGCCGAAGCCGCCGCGACAGCGGGGATCGACCCCGGCATCGTCATCGACGCAAGCCATGCCAACAGCGGCAAGGATCCGGCCCGCCAATCGGCGGTCATCGCCGACATCGCCGCACAGATCCGCGCCGGCGAGACGCGGATTCGCGGCGTCATGCTGGAAAGCAACCTGGTCGCCGGCCGGCAGGAGCTGGTTCCCGGCCAAACCCCGGTCCATGGCCAGAGCATCACCGACGGCTGCATCGGCTGGGAGGAGACCCGCGCCCTGCTGCGAGACCTGGCCGAAACGGCGGCGGGCCGGCTGCGCATCGCCGCCTGACCGGCGGGCTCAGGGCTGATGCGGTCCGGCCGGTTGCGGCCGGTCCGCGTCTTTCCACCGCGAACGGGCGGTCACAGCGGCCAGAACAGCGGAATCGTCAGGCAGGCCACAATGCCGCAGATGATGTCCAGCGGCACCCCCACCTTGACGAAATCGCTGAACCTGTAGCCGCCGGGGCCATAGACCATCAGATGCGTCTGGTAGCCGATGGGCGTCGCGAAGGCGACGGTGGCCGAGAACATCACGGCCACCACATAGGCGCGCGGGTCGTGGCCCAGGGATTTGGCCAGAGCGATGGCCACCGGCGTCAGCAGCACCGCGACGGCGTTGTTCGACAGCACCTCGGTCATCACCAGGCCCAGAAAATACACCGCGATCAGCGTGGCAAAGGGCGGCAGCCCCTGCAGCCAGGGCGCGACGAACCCCACCACCAGATTGACGGTGCCGGTATGTTCCAGCGCCTCGCCCACCGCCAGCATGGCAAAGATCATCGCCATCAGCCTTGCATCGACAAAGGCGAACGCCTCCTCGGCATCGACGCAATGGGTGATCAGGATGATCGCCGCGGCGATGAAGGCCAGCGCCATGATCGGCGCCACGTCCAGCGCCGCCAGGCTGACCACGGCCAGCAGGCAGAGGATGGCAATGGGCGCCTTCGAGCGCCGGAACGGCCGGGCCGAGGGCCGCGAGACATCGACTAGCTCCATGTCGGCGGCAAGGCGGGCGATGTCCTCGGGCGCGCCTTCCAGAAGCAGCGTGTCGCCGGTCTGCACCACCAGGTCGTCAAGCTGACGGCCGATGTTCTGGCTGCGGCGATGCGCGGCCAGGACATAGACGCCATAGCGCCGGCGCAGGCGCATGTCGCCCAGCCGCCGCCCGATCAGCCGCGCGCCGGGCGAGATCAGCACCTCGACGGTTTCGGTCGCGACCGAGCTGAGCTTGTCGACCATCTGGAAATTCTTGTTCTCCTGCATCTCCAAAAGCTCGGCCATTTCCGAGCGCAGCACCACGCGGTCGCCCGGCTCCAGCACCACCTCGGCCAGGTTGCGGCGCAGCGAGGCATCGCCGCGCAGCACGTCGATCACCCGCACCGAATCGCGCTTGAAGATCGGCGCCGACAGCACCTCGAGCCCGACCAGGCTGGAATCCTCGGGAATGGCGACCTCGGTGAAGTATTTCATCTCGCGCCGCGTGCCCAGGAAGCCGGCAAGCGAGGTGCGCTCGGGCAGAAGCCGCCAGCCGATCAGCACGAAATAGGCGATGCCGGCCAGCGTGATGGCGATGCCGACCGGGGCGATCTCGAAGATCGAGAACGGGGTCATGCCGGCCTCGCGCGCCACGCCGTCGACCAGCAGGTTGGTCGAGGTGCCGATCAGGGTCATCATGCCGCCCAGGATGGTGAAATAGCTCAGCGGCATCAGGAATTTCGACGGCGAGGCGCCCAGCCGCAACGCCAGCTGGATGAAGATCGGGATCATCACCGCCACCACCGGCGTGTTGTTCATGATCGCCGAGGCGATGATGACGAAGCCGAACAGCGCACAAAGCGTCAGCCGGGGATGGCTGTCGGCCCGCGCCGTCACCAGCCGCGACATGATTTCCAGCGCGCCGGTGCGCAAAAGGCCGCCCATGATCAGGAACATGAAGGCGATGGTCCAGGGCGCCGCGTTCGACAGCACCGAGGCCGCGTCCTTGATCGGCAACAGCCCCAGCAGCATCAACATCGCGGCCGTGCCGATCGCGACGACCTCGGGCGGGCGCCGTTCCCGGATGAACTCGATGAACATGATGGTCACGATGATCAGCATGGCGATCGCCGCGTTCGTTCCGGTCAGTGCAAAACCAAACATGCAAGTCCTGTCCAGAGGCACCGTTAATCACGGCCCATTCGATGGGGTAATAGAATTATTTCCCCTGTCGTCGCAAGCGAAAGCGCCGGACCGGCCGCAGTCAGGCGAAAATCGGCGAGGCGGAAAGCCGGCCGCCGGCCCGCACCGCCTCGACCGTCGTGGCCTTGCCGGTGCGGTCGTCGGTGGTGACCAGCACGCCCGACAGCGTCGCCTCGCCCTCGGCCGGGGTGAAGCGTTCCGAGGCCATGCCGGTCAGGAACCGGCGCAGCGGCTCGGTCTTTTCCATGCCGATCACGCTGTCATAATCGCCGCACATGCCGGCATCGGTCTGGTAGGCGGTGCCGCGGTTCAGGATCATGGTGTCGGCAGTGGGCACATGGGTATGGGTGCCGACGACCAGGCTGGCGCGACCGTCGCACCAATGGCCGACCGCCATCTTCTCGCTGGTGGCCTCGGCATGGATGTCGACCACGCTGGCCTGCACCAGCCCGCCCAAGGGATGCGCCTTCAGCACCGCGTCGATGGCCGAGAACGGGTCGTCGAAGGGCCGTTTCATGAACACCTGACCCAGAACCTGCGCCACCAGAACCTTGCGGCCGCGCGTCGCGTCGAACACGCGCGCGCCGCGGCCGGGCGCGACCTTGGAATAGTTCAGCGGCCGGATGATGCGCGGCTCGGTTTCGATATAGGACAGCATTTCCTTCTGGTCGAAGGCATGGTCGCCCAGTGTCACGCAATCTGCACCCGAATCGAGTATGAGCTTGGCGTGTCCCCCGGTCAGACCCATGCCGCCGCTGGCATTCTCGCCGTTGACGATGGTGAAATCGACCCCCAGTCGCGCTTTCAGCGGCCCGAGCCCTTCCGAAATGGCGCGCCGGCCGGCGCGCCCCATCACATCGCCAAGATAGAGAATCCGCATGCGCCAGCGTTAGGCCAAAGCAGCAGCATCCTCAAGCCCCGCCGCCGCGTGACGGTGGCGGGCCTCAACCCAGAAAAGCCCCCAACGCCGTGCCCGCCAGGGCGGCGACGGCCCCCAGCGCCATGCCAACCGCCAGTCCCCGGCCCCGGCGGGGCGGAGGCGGCGGGGCGGCCGGCTCGCGCAGCAGCTCGGGCATGCGGCGTTCCAGGAATTCCGGCAGCAGCGGCGCGAAACGGCCCAGCACCTGCGCCGCCCGCGCCAGATCGCGGGTCGCGGCCCTGGGCCCCAGGTTGTCGCGGATGTAGCTTTCCACCACCGGCCGGGCGACCTGCCACATGTTGATCTGCGGGTCGAGCGAGCGCGCCACCCCCTCGACCACGACCATGGTGCGCTGCAGCAGGATCAGTTCGGTCCTTGTGGCCATACCGAAACGCTCGGTCACTTCGAACAGATAGGCCAGCAGATTCGCCATCGAGATCTGGCTGGCATCGGCGCCGAAAATCGGCTCGCCCACCGCCCGCAGCGCGCGAGAAAATTCCTTGATGTCGCGGTCGGGCGGCACGTAGCCCGCCTCGAAATGCACCCGCGCCACGCGATCGTAGTCGCGGCGGATGAAGCCCATCAGGATCTCGGCATAGACGCGGCGGGTATATTCGTCGATCTCGCCCATGATGCCGAAATCGTAGATGACGATGTCGCCGTCCCTTGCCACCTTCAGATTGCCCTGGTGCATGTCGGCATGAAAATAGCCGTCGCGCAGCGCGTGACACAGGAACAGTTGCAACACCCGCTCGCCCAGTTTCGGCAGGTCGTGGCCGGCGGCGCGCAGCGCGGCGATGTCGCCCAGCGGCGTGCCCTCGGCCCAGTCGGTGGTCAGCACCCGCCGGGCGCTGAGATGCCAATGCGGGCGGGGAACCTTCATCCCCTCGTCGCCCCGGGTATTCTCGGCGAATTCCGAAGCCGAGGCGGCTTCCAGCCGCAGGTCCAGCTCTCCGGTGACCACCGATTCGAAATGGGCGACCACATCGCGCGGCCGCAGACGGCGGGTGGCGGGCGACAGCCGCTCGATCATCCCGGCGGCGAAGTGAAAGGCGTCGATGTCGCGGCGGAAGGCGGATTCGATGCCCGGCCGCAGCACCTTGACCGCGACCTCGCGGCCGTTGTCGGCGCGGCGCGCGCGATGGACCTGGGCGATCGAGGCCGCCGCCACCGGCTCGGAGAACGCGTCGAACAGCGCCTCGACCGGCTGGCCCAGCTCGGCCCGCAGGGTGCGGCGTGCCTGGTCCTGCGAAAAGGGCGGCAGTCGGTCCTGCAGCATGGAAAGCTGGTCGGCCAGCTCGACCCCGACCACGTCCGGCCGGGTCGACAGGATCTGGCCGAACTTCACATAGGCCGGCCCCAACGCGGTGATGGCGCGGGTGACGGGCGGCAACGCGGGGTCGCCCTTGTAGCCGAGCCAGGCGAAGGGCCAGCCAAGGATGCGCGCCGCGACGCGCAGGCGGGCGGGCGCGTCCGCCGCGTCCAGCGCCACCTTCATGGCGCCGGTGCGTTCGAAGGTGGCGCCGGTGCGGATCAGGCGCCAGATGTTGTGCGGGCCGCGCATGTCAGAGCTTCCAGCCGGAATGCAGCGCGGCGATGCCCATCGACAGGTTGCGCCATTGCACGCGGCCGAAACCCGCTTCGCGGATCATCTCGGCAAAGGTTTCCTGATCGGGGAACTTGCGGATCGATTCCACCAGATACTGATAGCTGTCGCGGTCGTTCGCGACGATCTGCCCCATGACCGGGATCACGTTGAAGCTGTAGCGGTCATAGAGCCATTGCAGCATCGGCACCGGCATCTGGCTGAACTCCAGCACCAGCAGCCGGCCGCCGGGCTTGAGCACGCGCCGCGCCTCGGCCAGCGCCTGCGGGATGCGGGTGACGTTGCGGATGCCGAAGCTGATCGTGTAGCGGTCGAAGCTGTCATCGGCGAAGGGCAGCCGCATGGCATCGCCGGTAACCCAGGCCAGGCGGTCCGCGAGTTTGCCGGCCTCGGCGCGCTTCCTGCCCTCGACCAGCATCGACTCAGTCATGTCGCAGACGGTGACGCGGGCACCCGGAGCGCGTTCCAGAAAGCGGAAGGCGATGTCGCCGGTGCCGCCGGCCACGTCCAGCAAATGCTGGCCGTCGCGCGGCGCCAGCCAGTCCATCATCGCCGTCTTCCAGACCCGGTGGATGCCGGCGCTCATCAGGTCGTTCATCACGTCGTAGCGCGAGGCGACGCGGGAGAATACGCCATGGACCAGCCCGGCCTTGTCCTTTTCGGCCACGGTGCGAAAACCGAAATGGGTTTCCCCGTTGCTGTTGCCGCCGGGCTTGCCGCGCTCGTCAGGGCTCATATCGCTTGTCCATCCGTCGTTTCGCGCCCAGATAGTCCGAAAGCGCGCCGCGCGCCATACCGGGGACGCGGGCCGCACCATGCGACGAACGGGAAGAAAATGCCAGAACTGCCAGAGGTGGAAACCGTGCGACGCGGCCTTCAGCCGCATCTCGAGGGGCGGGTGATCGCCCGCGCCGAAGCCCGCCGCCCCGACCTGCGCTGGCCCTTGCCGCCGGATCTGGTGCAGGTGCTGACCGGCACGCGGGTGATCGGCTTGCGCCGCCGGTCGAAATACATCCTGGCCGATCTGGAGGATCGCGGCAGCCTGCTTTTGCACCTGGGCATGTCGGGGCGGATGCTGATCGAGGGGGAATCGCAGGGCGAATTCCACCGCGACCCGGCGATCCTGCCGCGCCACGACCATGTGGTGCTGTGGACCGACCTGGGCACGCGCATCACCTTCAACGACGCGCGGCGATTCGGCATGGTCGACCTGGTGGCGCCGGGGGTGACGCATCCGCTGCTGGCGCATCTGGGCCCCGAACCGCTGTCCGAGGCCTTCACCCCCGAGGCGCTGGAACGGGCCTTCGCCGGGCGGCGCATGCCGGTCAAGGCGGCGCTGCTCGACCAGCGAATCGTGGCCGGGCTGGGCAATATCTACGTCTCCGAGGCGCTGCACCGCGCCGGGATCGACCCGCGCCGGCTGGCCGGCACGGTCGCGGCGCCGGAAGTGGCGGCGCTGGTCGGCCATGTCCGCGCCGTGCTGGAGGAGGCGATCGCCGCCGGCGGTTCGTCCCTGCGCGACCACCGGCAGGCCACGGGCGAGCTGGGCTATTTCCAGCATTCCTTCCGCGTCTACGACCGCGAGGGGGCGCCCTGCCCGACGCCGGGTTGCGCGGGCACGGTGCAGCGCATCGTGCAATCCGGCCGGTCGAGCTATTTCTGCCCGCTCTGCCAGGGCTGAAGCCGCCTCCGGCGGGGGTATTTGATCAACAGAGAAGCGCGCTGGCCTTGCGGTCGCGCATTTGTTACGAGTCGCGGTCAGCTTGTTTGCGAAAGGCAAGGAGTCGATGGCTTACCAGACCCTCACCGTCGAGATCGACGACTATGTTGCGCTGATCCGGCTGAACCGGCCCGAGGCGCTGAACGCACTGAACTCTCAACTCATGGGGGAACTGGCCGAGGCGACGGCCGAGGCCGACCGGAACGAGAAGGTGCGCTGCATCGTCCTGACCGGCAGCGAGAAGGCATTCGCCGCCGGCGCCGACATCAAGGAGATGTCCGGCAAGAGCTTCGTCGAGGTGTACAACGAAAACATCTTCGGCGACGAGATCGACCGCATCACCGCCACCCGCAAGCCGATCATCGCCGCCGTCTCGGGCTATGCGCTGGGGGGCGGCTGCGAACTGGCCATGGCCTGCGACTTCATCCTCTGCGCCGACAATGCCAAGTTCGGCCAGCCCGAGATCAACCTGGGCGTCATCGCCGGGATCGGCGGCACCCAGCGCCTGACCCGCTTCGTCGGCAAGTCGAAGTCGATGGAGATGCATCTGACCGGCCGCTTCATGGATGCGGCCGAGGCCGAGCGCTCGGGTCTGGTCAGCCGCGTGGTGCCGGCGGCCAAGCTGATCCCCGAGGCGCTGGCCACCGCGAAGAAGATCGCCGAGAAGGGCCAGATCGCCGTCGCCACCGCCAAGGAGGCCGTCAACCGCGCCTATGAGACCACGCTGCGCGAGGGCGTGCTGTTCGAGCGCCGCAGCTTCCAGGCGCTGTTCGCCACCGAGGACCAGAAGGAGGGCATGGCCGCCTTTCTGGAAAAGCGCGAGCCGCAGTTCCGCGACCGCTGATTCTGCTTGGCTTTCCGCCCGGGCCGCGATATAGGACCGGGCTTACATGCGCGTGGGCCCGCTTAAGGCAAGAATCATGACCGTCCGCTTTCGGACGGTGCCGTGGGGCTTTTGCGTAATCGAGATACGAGAAAGAGAACAGGACCCATGGCCAACACGCCCCAGTCGAAGAAACGCGCCCGCCAGCTCGAGCGCCAGACCGCCGTCAACAAAGCCCGCCGCTCGCGCATCCGCACCTTCCTGCGCAAGGTCGAGGAAGCCATCGCCAGCGGCAATGCCGACGCCGCCCGCGAAGCCCTGCAGAGCGCCCAGCCGGAACTGATGCGCGGCGTGACCAAGGGCGTCGTTCACAAGAACACCGCCGCCCGCAAGATCTCGCGCCTGTCGGCCCGGGTGAAGGCCCTGGCGACCGCCTGATCGGCTGCGGCATTTACGCAACTGTCGGTAGCAATGACTTGGGGCGCGTTCCACCCGGACGCGCCCTTCCCCATATGGGGCTTCAGGTTTTTCCCATGATTTCCAGCCGGTTGCGTTTTGTCTCAGCAATATTGCAGGCTTGCGAGATTCGATCCGGCAAAGTGACTGTCAAGCGCGAAGATCGGTTGCTGGCTGACGCGGGTTCTTGCTAGCTTGTTCCCTGCGATTCACCGTCGCGCCTGGGGGACATGCTCGGAACGGGCGGCCTTTTCTGCCAACCGTCAGAGCGGCAGCAGGATCACAGCGATCCGCTACCGATAATGCACGAACCGGCTGCCACCGGCATCGTGCGCGTGTCTAATCGTTTCGGCCGCAGGACGGCCCCTGTCACGCCGCTTCGGTGGCGCGGGGCGTTCTGTTGCCGAGGCTTGTCCGTTCGGGCCGCGCCATCGAATCGCCTCACGCCGGAGGATTTCGGCGGGCATGGGGACAAGAGACGGAACTGGGCGAGATGGACAGACTTTGGGGGCAGGCACGTGAAGAACTTCAGAAGATCGTCGGAACCGACAGTTTCTCGACCTGGATCGAGCCGCTCCGCCTGACCGGGGTCGAGGACGGCACCGCCACCATCGCCTGCCCGACCCGTTTCCTGTCCGACTGGGTGTCGCGCCATTACAGCGACGACATCCTGAAGGTGCTGGACCGTATGGGCGGTCCGGTGCAGCGCCTGAGCTTCCAGACCCGCAGCCAGACCGCCCGCCAGGCGGCCGCGCCGGCCGTCAAGCGCCCCGCCCCCCCGCGCCCCGCCGGCGAGGAGGAATTGGCCGCGCCGCTCGACAGCCGTTTCACCTTCGACAATTTCGTCGTCGGCAAGCCGAACGAGCTGGCCCATGCCGCCGCCCGCCGGGTGGCCGAGGGCGGGCCGGTGACCTTCAACCCGCTGTTCCTTTACGGCGGGGTCGGCCTGGGCAAGACCCACCTGATGCATGCCATCGCCCGCGAGATCCAGGCCCGCCAGCCCGAGGCGCGGGTACTCTACCTGTCCGCCGAGCAGTTCATGTATCGCTTCGTCCAGGCGCTGCGCGACCGCACGGTGATGGATTTCAAGGAGCTGTTCCGCACGGTTTCCGTGCTGATGGTCGATGACGTGCAGTTCATCGCCGGCAAGGAATCCACGCAGGAGGAATTCTTCCATACCTTCAACACCCTGGTCGATCAGGGCAAGCAGATCGTCATCTCGGCCGACCGCGCGCCGGGCGAGATCAAGGATATGGAGGAGCGCATCAAGTCCCGCCTGCAATGCGGGCTGGTGGTGGACCTGCACCCGACCGATTACGAGCTGCGGCTGGGCATCCTGCAAAGCAAGACCGACAGTTTCCGCGCCCAGTATCCCGGGCTTCTGATCGCGCCGGGCGTGCTGGAGTTCCTGGCGCATCGCATCACCTCGAATGTGCGCGTGCTGGAAGGCGCGCTGCAGCGGCTGTTCGCCTTCGCCAGCCTGATGGGGCGCGAGATCACGCTGGACATGACCCAGGAATGCCTGGCCGACATCCTGCGCGCCAACGACCGCAAGGTCTCGATCGAGGAGATCCAGCGCAAGGTGGCCGAGCATTACAACATCCGCCTGGCCGACATGATCGGGCCGAAGCGCGTGCGCACCGTCGCCCGGCCGCGGCAGATCGCCATGTATCTGTCCAAGCAGATGACCTCGCGCAGCCTGCCCGAGATCGGACGGCGCTTCGGCGGCCGCGACCACACCACCATCATGCATGGGGTGAAAAAGATCGAGGAACTGCGCAGCGCCGACCGCAGCCTGGCGGAAGACATCGACCTGCTGCGCCGGCTGCTGGAAGCCTGATCGCATCCGCTTGACCTTGCGCGGGATTGTGCCACATTGGCGCCCCGCGCCAGGCGCGGCAAGGCCAAGACACAAGGGTGGACCATGAAGTTTTCGATTGAACGCGCCGATCTGGTGAAAGCCGTTTCCCAGGCCCAGTCCGTCGTCGAACGCCGCAACACCATCCCGATCCTGGCCAACGTGCTGATCGAGGCCACGCCCGAAGGCGTCAGCTTCCGCGCCACCGATCTGGATACCGAGATCGTGGACCGCGCCGCGGCCCAGGTCGAGCGGCCCGGCGCCACCACCGTTTCGGCCGGGATGCTGAACGACATCGCCCGCAAACTGCCGGACGGCGCGCTGGTGCAGCTCAGCCTCGACGCCGCCTCGCAACGGCTGGCGGTGCAGGCCGGACGTTCGAATTTCAGCCTGGCCACCCTGCCGCGCGAGGACTTCCCGGTGATGTCCTCGTCGGAATATTCGGCGAATTTCTCGGCCCCCGCCGCGGTGCTGCGCCGGCTGTTCGACAAGTCCAAATTCGCCATCTCGAACGAGGAAACCCGCTATTACCTGAACGGCGTCTACATGCATGTCGCCCAGGGCGAGGACGGCCCGACGCTGCGCTGCGTCGCCACCGACGGCCATCGGCTGGCGCGGATCGACGCGCCGCTGCCCGCCGGCGCCGAGGCGATGCCCGGGGTGATCGTGCCGCGCAAGACCGTGGCCGAGCTGCGCAAGCTTCTGGACGATGACGAGGCCGAGATCGCGGTCTCGGTCAGCGAGACCAAGGTGCGTTTCGCCACGCCCCGGATCACCCTGACCTCGAAGGTGATCGACGGCACCTTTCCGGATTACAGCCGCGTCATTCCCTCGGCCAATGCCCGCAAGCTGGAAGTCGATGCCGGCGATTTCGCCAAGGCCGTCGACAGGGTGGCCACCGTCAGCAGCGAGCGTTCGCGCGCCGTCAAGCTGTCCTTGGACGAGGATCGGCTGGTGCTGTCCGTGAACGCCCCCGATGCCGGCGCGGCGGACGAGGAACTGCCGGTCGCCTATGCCGACGAGCCGCTGGAGATCGGTTTCAATGCCAAGTACCTGCATGAGATCGCCAGCCAAATCGAGCGCGAGAACGCGGTCTTTCTGTTCAACGGCTCGGGCGACGCGGCACTGATCCGCGAGGGCGGCGACACCAGCGCGGTCTATGTCGTCATGCCGATGCGCGTGTGACGCTGACCCAACTGCACCTGACCCAGTTCCGCAGCTGGGCCAGGCTGGAGATCGAGGCCGACCGCCGCCCCGTCGCCATCCATGGCCCGAACGGCGCCGGCAAGACCAATATCCTGGAAGCCATCTCGATGCTGTCGCCCGGCCGCGGCATGCGCGGCGCCGCGCCCGGCGATCAGGCCCGCAAAGGGCCGGATGTCGGCTGGCAGATCCGCGCCCGGATCGACGAGCATGAGGTCACGACCCGCGCCCTGCCCGGCCAGCCGCGCGAGGTGATGATCGACGACAAGCCCTCGACGCAGATCGCGCTTGGCCGGCTGATGCGGGTGATCTGGCTGACCCCGGCCATGGACCGGCTGTGGACCGATGCGCCGGAACAGCGGCGGCGCTTTCTCGACCGGCTGACGCTGAGCTTTATTCCCGGCCATGCCGAGGACGCGCTGGGTTACGACAAGGCCATGCGCGAGCGCAACCGGCTGCTCAAGGATGAGGTCCGCGATCCCGGCTGGTATCGGGCGCTGGAGGCGCAGATGGCCGAGATGGGCGCGGCTGTCACCCGCAACCGGCTGGACGCCATCGCCCGGATCGCGACGGCGCAGGACGGGGCCAGGACTGCCTTCCCCTCGGCCAGCCTGACGCTGCTGCCCGGCGAGGGCTTCGCCGACGACCCCGATCCCGACAGCATCGCCGCCCGGCTGGCCGCAGGCCGCAGCCGCGACATGGCCGCCGGCCGCAGCCTGAGCGGCCCGCATCGCGCCGATCTGGGCGCGCATTGGGGGCCGCAGGCAATGCCCGCAGCGCTGAGTTCGACCGGCGAGCAGAAAGCGCTGCTTCTGTCCCTGATCCTGGCCAATGCACGGGCGCTGGAGGGCGAAAGCCCGGTGCTGCTGCTGGACGAAGTGGCGGCGCATCTGGATGCCGACCGCCGCGCCGCGCTTTACGACGAGATCTGCGCGCTTGGCGCTCAGAGCTGGCTGACCGGCACCGGGCCGGAGCTGTTCGAGGCGCTGCGCGGCCGGGCGCAATTCCTGGCGGTCGCGCGCGAAGCCGAGGTCTCGCGCATCATGGGTATTTGAGGAGCAAAGCAGCCGGCTGGGCGTCGATTCGGGTATTTGGAAAACGGTGAAGCTCAGGGGGCGAGCATCAGGTCCACCAATTCGAAGCGGGTGACATCGACCAGCCCCAGGTCCGAGATCCGCAGTTCCGGGATCACCACCAGCGCCAGCAGAGAATGCTGCATATAGGCGTTGTTGAGCGTGCAGCCGCAATCCCGCATCGCCTGGACGATGGCCTGCGCGGCCTCGGCCACCTCCTCGGCCGGGCGGTCGGACATCAGCCCGGCGATGGGCAGGGCAACGCTGGCAAGCTCGGCACCGTCGCGGAACACGGTGACACCGCCGCCGATGGCGCCAAGATGGTTCGCCGCCGCCGCCATGCTGTCGCGGTCGGTGCCGACGACGATCATGTGGTGGCTGTCATGCGCCACCGTCGAGGCGACCGCCATCCGGCCCCGATAGCCGAAGCCCGAGACGAAGCCGTTCACCACACCGCCCGTCGCCCGGTGGCGTTCGACCAAGGCGATGTGGCAGGTGTCGCCCTGCCCCTCGATCACGCCGTCGCGGATCGGCAGTTCGGCGGTCAGTGCCTTGGTCGGCGCCTGGTTCTCGACCACGCCGATGACGCGGACGCGGGCGGTGGCGCCCGTGGCGCGGACCTCGAAATCCGGGGCGGCGAGGCGCTTGCCCAGATGCACCGAGTTGCGCGCCGTCTCGGGCCAAGCGATGCGCGGGCAATCGACCAGCAGCCTGCCGGCTTCCGCGACCAGCCGCCCCTGGGCGATCACCGCCTCGATCGGCAGGATCCGCAGGTCCGAGGTCAGAATCACATCCGCCCGCCGACCCGGGGTGATGCTGCCGAGTTCGCGTTCCAGTCCGAAATGGCTGGCGGCGTTGACGGTCGCCATCTGGATCGCCACCAGCGGATCGCAGCCGCAGGCGATGGCGTGGCGCACCACCCGGTTCATGTGCCCGTCATGGACCAGCGTGCCGGAATGGCTGTCGTCGGTGCACAGGATGAAGAAGCGCGGGTCGAGCCCCTTTTCGGTGATCGCGGTGATCTGGCTTGCCACGTCATACCAGGCCGAGCCCAAACGCATCATGCAGCCCATGCCCTGACGGACGCGGGCGATGCCCTGCGCCTCGGTCGTGGTCTCGTGATCGTCGTTGGCGCCGCCGGCGACATAGGCATGGAAGGGCCGGCCCAGGTCGGGGCTGGCATAATGGCCGCCCACGGTCTTGCCGGCGGCGCGGGTGGCGGCGATCTCGGCCAGCATCTGCCGGTCGCCGGCGGCGACGCCGGGGAAGTTCATCATCTCGCCCAAGGCCACGATGCCCTCCCAACCCATGGCCTGCGCCACCTCGCCCTCGGTGATCGGCTGGCCGGTGGTTTCCAGCCCCGGCGCCGAAGGCGCGCAGCTGGGCATCTGGGTGAACATGCTGATCGGCTGGAGCAGCGATTCGTCGCGCATCAGCCGCACGCCTTCAAGGCCCAGCACGTTGGCGATCTCGTGCGGGTCGTGGAAGATGGTCGTGGTGCCATGCGGGATCACCGCCGCCGCGAAGCCGGCCGGGGTCAGCATCCCCGATTCGACATGCATATGCGCGTCGATCAGGCCCGGGACCATGAAGCGGCCCGCCGCCTCGACCACCTGCGTATCGGGGCCCACCGAGGGGCCGGCATCGGGGCCGACATAGGCGACGCGACCGTCCGCCACCGCCACGTCGATGCCGGGGATCGCCTCGCGCGTGTGGACGTTCACCCACTGCCCGCCCCGGACCACCAGATCGGCCGGGGCGCGGCCGGCCGCCACCTCGACCAGCCGGGCCTGGGATTGGATCCACGATTTCAACATGCCTGCCTCCCTTGTTCATCGCCCCCAGATTGCGGCAGGGTGGCGCGGAAGGAAAGGCGGCGCGATGGAATGGAGCGGCGAGGCCAGCGTGATGGCGCTGCAAAGGCACGGCGAAAGCGCCGTGATCCTGACCGTTCTGACGCGCGAGGCCGGGCTGATCCGCGGCCTGGTGCCCGGCGGCGCCAGCACCAGGCGCGCCGCCATACTGCAGCCGGGCAGCCGGGTCAGCCTGCGCTGGCGGGCGCGGCTGGAGGACCAGTTGGGCACTTTCGCCGTCGAACCGGTGCGGGCGCGGCCGGGGCTGCTGACCGGCGCCGATGCGCTGGCCGGCGTGAACGCGGTCACCGCGCTGCTGACCTATGCCCTGCCCGAGCGCGACCCGCATCCGCGCCTTGTCGACGCCACCGAGGCGCTGCTGGACCTGATGGATTGGGGCGAGACCTGGGCCGAAGCCTATCTGCGCTGGGAGATGCAGCTGCTCGACGAGCTGGGCTTCGGCCTCGATCTCAGCAGTTGCGCCGTGACCGGCTCGCGCGAGGGGCTGGCCTATGTCAGCCCGCGCTCGGGCCGGGCGGTTTCGGCCCAGGCGGCGGGGGAATGGGCGCCGCGGTTGCTGCCCTTGCCGGCCATGCTGGGCGGGCGCGGCAATGGCGGCATCGAGGATGCGCTGGCGCTGACCGGGCATTTCCTGCATGCACGGCTGGCCGAAGCCCATGCCGGTAAGCCGCTGCCGCCCGCCCGCGCCCGGTTGGTCGCCCGGCTTATTGCGTCACCGCCCGCCAGCGGATGGTGACATCGGGACCGGTCATCAGCAATTCCCCGCCCTCGCGCCTTGCCTCGCGCACGGCACCGAGCGCCTGGAAGAAGGCGTGCTCGCCGCCCTCCTGCAGGCAGGCGCGGCGGGTCGTGGCCAATGCGCCCAGATCCAGCGCCGGCAGCGTGGCATTGTTGCGGCCGGTGAACAGGTTGCAGGGCCCCTGCCCCGAGACGGCGCCATCCGCGGCGATGCGCAGCGTGGGCGTGCCCGAAACCGCGACCCCCTCGACCGCGATCAGCTCGTAATCGCCGGGAATGGGCGTGTCGTCCCCGGTCTCGGCTTCAGTCACGCAGGCCGCCAAAACCAGCGGCAGGGCGAGGAGTATTATCCGCATCGCGCGCTCCTTTGCGAAGGGGGCGCCCCGCAGGGCGCGCCGTCCGGTCACTTTTCCTTGCGATAACCCGGCTCGTAGGTCAGGTAGGTCGGGCCCTTGATGGTCAGCACGCCGCCTTCATAGGCGATGCCATTGGCACCCGAGAGCGCCTGGAAATAGCGCGATTCCAACTGCCCGGCCCGGCCGGAACAGGCCATCTTCGTGGTGGTCAGCGCCCCCAGCGCGAAGCCCGGCGGCTCGGCGGTCTGCGGGGCCGTGTAATTGTTGCAGGGCGCCTGGCCCGAGATCGAGCCGTCGGCCTCGATCGTCATGCCGACATTGCGTTGCGGCACCGTGTCCGAGCCGATGCCGACCAGCACATAGGGGCCGGTCGGCACGTTCGAGCCGGGGGACGAGGGCGCGGTCGGATCGCAGGCGGCAAGGCCGAGCGTGGCGACAATCGCCGCGGAAATCAGGGGGATGCGGGTCACTGGCAGCTCCGTTCTGTTCTGTTGCCGCCATAATGCCTGAACGGCCCCCGCTGTCCAGCAGGGGCCGGAATTTCATCCTAGTCCAGTAGCCTGCGTGCAATAACCTGGGCCTGGATCTCGGCCGCGCCCTCGAAGATGTTGAGAATGCGCGCATCGCAGAGCACGCGGCTGATGGCATATTCCAGCGCGAAGCCGTTGCCGCCATGGATCTGCAGGGCATTGTCGGCCGCCGCCCAGGCGACGCGGGCGCCCAGCAGCTTGGCCATCCCGGCCTCGAGGTCGCAGCGCCGGCCGTGATCCTTTTCCCAGGCGCTGAAATAGGTCAGCTGACGCGCGATCATGATCTCGACCGCCATCATGGCGAGCTTGTCGGCGACGCGCGGGAACTCGATCAGCGACTTGCCGAACTGCTTGCGGTCGATGGCATATTGCATGCCGATCTCGGCCGCGCATTGCGCCACGCCGACGGCGCGAGCGGCGGTCTGAATCCGAGCCGATTCAAAGGTTTCCATCAGTTGCTTGAAGCCTTTTCCAGGCTCCCCGCCCAGAAGGTTCCCGCCCTTGACCCGGAAGCCGTCGAAGCCCAGTTCGTATTCCTTCATGCCGCGATAGCCCAGCACCTCGATCTCGCCGCCGGTCATGCCGGGGGTCGGGAACGGATCGTCGTCGGTACCGGGGGTCTTTTCCGCAAGGAACATCGAGAGGCCGCGCCAGTCGCTGCTCTCGGGATCGGTGCGCACCAGCAGCGTCATGACATGGGTGCGCTGCGCATGGGTGATCCAGGTCTTGTTGCCGGTGACCACCCAGTCCTCGCCGTCGCGAACCGCCCGCGTGCGCAAGCTGCCCAGGTCCGAGCCGGTATTCGGCTCGGTGAACACCGCCGTCGACAGGATCTCGCCCGAGGCGAGGCCGGGCAGCCATTTCGCCTTCTGCTCCTCGGTGCCGCCGCAGAGGATCAGCTCGGCCGCGATCTCGCTGCGGGTGCCCAGGCTGCCCACGCCGATATAGCCGCGCGACAGTTCCTCGGTGACGACGACCATGGACGCCTTGGAAAGGCCGAGCCCGCCGAATTCCTCGGGGATGGTCAGGCCGAAAACGCCGAGTTCCGCCAGTTCCTCGACGATCTCCATCGGGATCAGCTGGTCCTTCAGGTGCCATTCGTGGGCATTGGGGATCACCCGTTCCTCGGCATAGCGGCGGAACTGGTCGCGGATCATCTCCAGATCCTCATCGAGCCCCGTGGTGCCGAAGGTCGCCCGACCCCGGTTGTCCTGCATCAGCCGCGCGAGTTCCGCCCGCGCCGGCGCGCTGTTGCCGCGCATCAGCCCCAGCGCCGCCTCGCCCGGCCGCCAGTCGATCCCCAGGTCCGAAAGCCGGGCAAATTCCGTCTGGCTCATCGGAATGCCGCCGGCGACCTGGGTCAGGTATTCGCCCAGACCGATCTGCAGGATCAGCGCCTCGATCCGGCCCAGATTGCCCGCCTCGGCCAGCCGCGCGGCCCAGCCGGTCAACTGGCGAATCGATTCGACATAGGTGGCAAGCCAGGACAGGGCATGGGCGGCGTGCTGGTGTTCCTCCAGCAGCGCCGGCTGCGGCTTGCCTGAGGGCGCCACCAGCGCCCGCAGCGTCTCGGTGGCGCGCGATTGCAGGGTCTCAAGTTCCGGGAGCGTGGCTGCGGCCAGCGCCAGCAGGGCGGAAGGCGTATCGGCAGGCATCGCGGGCATGTCCTTCATGGCAGATTCCTTGTGCGGCGTTGCGGCATAAATACCGCCTTCGCAACCGCAGCGCAACTATCATGCGCCACAATGACCGGGCGTGAACTAAAATGACCCAGCAAACAGCCGGAAGCGGCCGAGATGCGGAAACCCTGCGGCCCGCCGGCGCAGTCCGCACTCCGCCGATCTTCTCGTGCCATGGGGGTCAAGGGCAACGCCCAGCAAGGCGGATGCCGGCATTGACGTTTCGAGGTTATCTCAAAGCACAGCCGCCGATATTCCCCTGGTCACGACATGATCGCAGTCCGCCGCCCTCATGGAGACGGCCGTCCTGTCGACTTGCATGAGATGACAGGAGACTGCACGAAAGTGCAGGATTCGAGATGTCTGGGAAGCACGCCCCGGGCAGCGCGCATGTGCAGAAAGGTCGCGGATCGTTCAATCTAGTCGAATCCGGTGCTGGTGACCGGATGGTGACCCGCTACGACCTGACCCTGCGGCCCTGGTTCTGGCTCGCCTCGCGCCGCCGCAACCAGCGGATCTTTCACGACAAGACCGTGGTGCAGATCCTGCAGGAGCTGCTGTCGGACTATGCCGGGCTGGGCGATCCGGCGCTGGAGATGCAGCTGTCGCAGCACTACCCGACCCTCGAATACACCGTGCAATATCGCGAATCCGACCTCGGTTTCGCCCGCCGGCAGATGGAGCGGCACGGCATCTCCTTCCATTTCCGCCACGCCCCGGGCAGCCACACGCTGGTGCTGACCGACGACGTGCTGGCGCATGAAACCATCGGTTCGCGGCCCTATAAAAGCTACGACGGCCACCATCAGGCCGAGGGCGAGCATTTCTGGGGCTGGGCGCCCGAGCGCAACCTGACCACCGGCGCCATCCGGCTGACCGATTACAATTTCAAGAAGCCCGACCAGGCGATGGAGGCCGACCGGCTGGGCGACGCCGCCCATGCGCAGGGCCAGATCGAGAGCTTCGACTATCCGGGCGACTATCCGGCGCAGGACGTGGGCAAGCTGGTCGCCGGGCTGCGCACCAGCCAGGAACGCGGCGCGGACCGCCGCAACCGGGCGGTGGGCGATTGCGCCAGCCTGCGGGCGGGGCGCCGGGTGACGCTTGCGGGCGAGCCGGTGCCGGGCACGGGCGAGACCTATCTCTGCCTCTCGGCCTCGCATCATTTCGTGTCCGAGGCCTATGGCTCCGGCGGTTCGGGCAGCGACGGCTATGCCTTCACCGGCAGCTACGCCTTGATGCCGGACACCGCGCCGATGGTGCCGCCGCGGCGCACGGCGGTGCCGGTGGTGCACGGCCCGCAGACGGCGATGGTGGTCGGCGAGGGCGAGATCGACTGCGACGCGTTCGGCCGCATCCTGGTGCGGTTTCACTGGGATCTGAGCGGGGCGTTCTCAATGCGCTGCCGGGTGTCGCAGAACTGGGCCGGCGCCGGCTGGGGCGGCATGGTCATCCCCAGGATCGGCATGGAGGTCGTGGTCGAATTCCTGGAAGGCGATCCGGATAAGCCGCTGGTCACCGGGAATGTGTTTATAACGGGCGCAATCAGGTGCCCTACCCGCTGCCCGCCAACAAGACCGTCAGCACCTTCAAATCCGATACTCATCAGGGCGATGGTTACAACGAGTTGCGTTTCGAGGATGAAGAGGGTGAGGAGGAGGTGTTCATCCACGCACAGCGCGACATGAACGCCAAGATCGAGCAGCACCGCACCGAGCGCGTGAACGAGAACAAGGTCGAAAGCGTCGGCGACTCCAAGGCAAGCGAGGTGCATAACGTTTTCGATTAGGTGGTCGGCGGCGACATGCGCATCTCGGTCGGCCCCGGCCATCGCGGGCGCTTCACGCCCGCCGACGCCACGCGCGAGACGCAAGGCATCGGCGGCTCCGCTAGCATGATCGGGAAAGCAATCGGCGACCACGGCGATGGCAATCTGGAAATCGCGGTTGAGCACGATATGAACAGCAACATCGGTCGCAATGGCTCTGAAACGCTGGGCAAGCCGAAGGCCACCACGGTCGGCGACAGCTATTACATCGAGGTCGCCAAGAACTTTGTGCTGGAAGCCGGGCGGCAGATCACACTTCGCTGCCGTCAAAGGATGATCACGCTGGATCAGCGCGGCAATATCGCGATCAACGGCAAGATCGCCACCTTCACCATGGATCAGCTTTTGCGGCTGATGTCGGATTTCGTGAAGATCAACGAATGAGATATTTCATCCTTGCTCTCGTTGTGTACTGTGCTGCCGGCGCGTACGCATTTTTTTCCCCTCCACTTTCCCTAGGTCATGTTGACAAAAGAGGTTCACACCGGGCTGAGGGCGTGATTCAAGCTGCCATCTGTGATGGAGACCAGCTTGGCCCGA
>NZ_JBHRXE010000011.1:0-97358 GCF_042648325.1 Paracoccus simplex
GCCCCGGAACCAGCGGATCGGCGACGCCCCGGATCGGGGAAAGCCCCGGCAGCAATGACCAGGCGATCACCACCACGACGCCCCCTGTTCGGGAAGGCAAGGCGGGCGCCGCGCATCCTGTCTGCGCCGGCAGGCTTGACAGGCGGGGGCCGGATACGGTGACATCGGCGCTCATGACGATGAGTCGACCGGCACCGGCATGACTGCCCGCAGGCTTCCTGCCGACCCGCGACCATCCTCGGCCGGCCCGATCCGGGCCTGCGGCCGGAACCCGACGAAAAGGGAGGGGATGATGAAGATCGTGACCAGCCTGAGCTTTCAAGGCCAGTGCCGCGAGGCGTTCGAATTCTACGCCGAGGTGCTGGGCGGCAAGATCACCGCCGCCATGCCCTATGGCGATGCGCCGCCCGGCATGCCGATCACCGACGAGAAATACAAGACCTGGCTGATGCATTGCTGGCTCGAGGTCGGCGACCAGGCGTTGATGGGCGCCGATATGGACGTGGCCTGGGCACCCAATGTCGACAAGCCGAAGAACGGCTTCGACGTCACCCTGCATACCGAGGATGCCGAGCAGGGCCGGCGCTGGTTCGAACGGCTGGCCGAAGGCGGCAAGCCGGTCATGCCCTTCAGCGAGACCTTCTGGTCGCCCGGCTTCGGCTCGCTGGTGGACAGGTTCGGGGTGCCCTGGATGATCAACACCATCCCCGCCGCCGGCTGGCAGCCCGCGCAGGGCTAGGGCGCCGATTGCCGGGCGGGTGGTTTCAGGCCATCGCCCGCAGCGCCTGTTCGGCGATCACCCGGTCCGGCACGATGATCAGCTTGCCGATGAAATCGCGGCCGCGCTCGACGAACAGGCGTTCGGCCTCGCGCAGGCGGGACAGCGGCATGATCCCGGCCAGCACCGGCCTCAGCCGGTCGTCGCGGATCCAGCCGATCAGTTGCCGGGCCTCGACGCGGGTGCCGTGCGAGACGCCGAAGATCTGCACCTGGTTCAGATAGATCAGCGTCCAGGGCAGGGCGGTCACATTGCCGGCGCTGGCGCCGGCGATGGACAGGCGGGGCAGGGTGCTGCGGCCGCGCATGTCGCGGCACATGGCCTGGATCAGCGGCACGGTCATCCCGCCGCCGACCAGATCCATCACCGCGTCGATGCGGGCGCCGCCGGTCGCGCGCTCGATGGCTTGCGGCCAGTCGGCGACGCCGCCGCGGTCGATCACCGTCTCGGCGCCGAGCGCGCGCAGCGCCTCGGCCTTGCCGGCGCTGGCGATGGCATGGGGAACCGCGCCGATCACCCGGCAGAGCTGCAAAAGCGCGGTGCCGACCCCGCCCGAGGCGCCGGTGACCAGCACATGCTCGCCCGCCTTTACCCCGGCCGCGGTCAGCATCCGGTAACCCGTCTGCCAGGAACACATGCCCAGCGTCGCCAGCTCGGCATCGCTCAGCGCCGGGTTGGCGATGGCGTGGAACTGGTCGGCGGGAAAGCAGCCATATTCCGCGAAGCCGCCATCGGCGCCATGGCCGAAATAATCGGGCGCCAGGTTCAGGTCGTCGCGGGCGTCGGGATAGATGTTGAAATCCAGCAGCCCCCGTTCGCCGATGCGCTGCGGCGCGACGCCCGCGCCCACCGCGACGACATGGCCGACCACGTCCGCACCCTGGATGCGCGGAAAGGCCAGCGTGTTCCCGGCCATGGCGAAAGAAGTGACGGCGCCGTCATCGGCGGTGGAGTAAAGCCCCTCGCGCACCTTGCGGTCGGTGTTGTTCTTGGCGCAGGCGGTGATGCGCACCAGCACCTCGCCCGGGCCGGGGCGGGGCACCGGCCAGTCCCGGCGCCATTCCAGCCGCTCGGGACCGCCATGGCCGGTCAGGACCATGGCGCACATGGTTTCGGGAACCGCCGCCACGGGTCAGCCCAGGGTTTCGCGCAGCGCGTCGGCGGTGGCGTCGACGATCGCGTCGGCCTCGGCCTCGGTCAGGCAGAGCGGCGGGGCCAGGCCGATGATGTCGCCTTGCGGCATGGCCCGCGCGATCACGCCGCGCTTGAGCATGGCCGCGACCGCCTTGCCGCCGATGCCCTCGGCCGCATCGAAGAAGCCGCGGCTGTCGCGGTCGCGCACCAGCTCGACGGCGCAGAGCATGCCCTCGCCGCGGATCTCGCCCACGTTCGGATGATCGCCCAGGGCGGCGCGCATGCGGTCGTTCAGATAGCGGCCGACCCGGCCGGCATTCTCGACCAGCCCCAGCTTGTCGATCAGTTGCAGATTGGCGATGCCCGCCGCCGCGCCGATGGGATGGGCGGAATAGGTCCAGCCATGGCCCAGCACGCCATATTCGTCGCTGCCCTGCATCAGCACGTCCCAGACCTTCTGCCCGACGATGCTGCCCGACAAGGGCGCATAGGCCGAGGTCAGGCCCTTGGCGATGGTGATGATGTCCGGGGTCATGCCGTAATGGTCCGAGCCGAACATCGACCCCAGCCGGCCGAAGCCCGTCACCACCTCATCCGCGATCAGCAGGATGTCGTGACGCGCCAGCACCTTCTGGATGGCGTCCCAGTAGCCTTTCGGCGGTGGCACGATGCCGCCGGTGCCCAGCACCGGCTCGCCGATGAAGGCAGCGATGGTGTCGGCGCCCTCGGCCGTGATCAGCCTTTCCAGCTCCTCGGCGCAATGGGCGCTGAACTGTTCCTCGGACATGCCGGCGTCCTGGCGGCGATAGTAATAGGGCGCCTCGGTATGGATCACCTGCGCCAGCGGCAGGTCGAATTTCTTGTGGAAAAGCTCCAGCCCGGTCAGCGAGCCGGTCATCAGCCCCGAGCCGTGATAGCCCCGCCACCTCGAAATGACCTTCTTTTTCTGCGGCAAGCCACGGATATTGTTGTAATACCAGACCAGCTTGATGTTCGTCTCATTGGCATCCGAACCGCCGAGGCCGAAATAGACCCGCGCCATATGCCCGGGCGCCCGGTCCATGACCATCTTGGCCAGCGTGATCGAGGCTTCCGAGCCATGGCCGGCATAGGCATGGTAATAGGCCAGTTCGCGCGCCTGTTTGGCGATGGCCTCGGCGATCTCGGGCCGGCCATAGCCCACGTTCACGCAATAAAGCCCGGCGAAGCCGTCCAGCAGCCGGTTGCCGTCGCGGTCGGTGATGTAGACGCCTTCCGCGCCCGAGACGATGCGCTGCGCACCTTCGCCACGCGCGAACTGGCCCAGATTGGTCGAGGGGTGGAACAGGCTTTCGCGGTCCCATTTGGACAGCTGGTCATTGGTCAGCATCATGCTCTCCTTGTCTCTGCCCAGTCGCGGCAGACGTATTTGATTTCGGTGAAGGCCTCGAGCCCGTGGCGGCTGCCCTCGCGGCCAAGGCCCGATTGCTTCATGCCGCCGAAGGGGATCGGCGCGCCGGTGACCTTGGTGCGGTTCACCGCGACCATGCCGAATTCCAGGGCGCGGGACAGGCGATAGATGCGGCGCGGGTCGCGGCTGTGGACATAGGCGACAAGGCCGTATTCGGTGGCATTGGCGATGTGCACCGCCGCGTCCTCGGTGTCGAAGGCGGCGATGGCGGCGACGGGGCCGAAGGTCTCCTCGCGGAAGATCAGCGCCTCGGCGGGCACGTCGGCCAGCACGGTCGGGCGATAGAACAGCGGCCCCTGCGGGTCGCGGTCGCCGCCGGTCAAAAGGCGCGCGCCCCTGGCCAGCGCGTCGGCCACATGCTCCTCTTGCTTCTGGACCGCGCCTTCGTTCATCAGCGGGCCCAGGTCGCGATCCTCGATGCCCGGCCCCAGCGTCAGCGCGGCGGCGGCGGCGGTGAAGCGGCGGCAGAATTCGTTATAGACCGGCTGCTCGATCAGGAAACGGTTGGCGCCCAGGCAATCCTGGCCCGAGGTGGCGAACTTGGCCTTGATCGCCTCGTCCACCGCCAGATCGAGATCGCAATCGGCGAAGACGATGAAGGGCGCGTGCCCGCCCAGTTCCAGCACCAGCCGCTTTACCGTATCGGCGCTTTGGCGATAGAGCAGCTTGCCGACCCGGGTCGAGCCGGTGAAGGAAAGCGCCCGCACGCGCGGGTCGGCGCACCATTCGCCGACGATCTCGGGCGCTTCGCCGGTCACCACGTTGAAGACGCCGGCAGGGAACCCCGCCCGATCCGCCAGTTCCGCCAGCGCGGTGGCGGAAAGCGGCGTCTCGGCCGAGGGATGCACGACCACGGTGCAGCCCGCCGCCAGCGCCGCCGCCGCCTTGCGGGTGATCATGGCGCAGGGAAAATTCCAGGGCGTGACCAGCGCCGCAACGCCCAGCGGCTCGCGCCACAGCTCCATTTCGGCGGTGGACAGGTGCGAGGTCACACTTTCGATATTCGGGCGCTTGGCTTCCTCGGCATAGAATTCGACGAAGCTGGCGGCATAGTCGATCTCGCCGCGGGCTTCCGACAGCGGCTTGCCCTGTTCGGCGGTCATGATCCGCGCCAGATCCTCGCGCGATTCCACGATCAGCCGGTGCCAGCGCATCAGCACCGCGGCGCGTTCCTGCGGCAGCAGCGCCGACCAGCCGGCAAAGGCCGCCTGCGCCGCATCCACCGCCGCGCGGGCCTGCGCGGCGTCCAGCCGCGCCACCTGCGCCACGGGCTCGCCGGTCGCGGGGTCGGTGACGGGAAAGCGCGGCCCGCCCAGCCAGGCGCCGTTCACGAAGGCATCCTCGCGCATCAGGGTCTTGTCGGTAATCATGGCTGAACCTCCACGCCGATGACGGCGACGCAATCGCCGGGTTTCACGATGCCGGGGAAATGCCGCGCCATCATCAGGCCGCCGCGGCGGGCATGGACCGCGACCGGGGCCAGGCCGGTGCGGGTCACCGGGAAGATGCGGGCGACGGGCTGGCCCTGTTCGACCGCATCGCCCAGATCGGCCAGGAACTCGATCAGCCCGCCATCCTCGGCAAAGGTGAAGCAATCCGCGTCGGGCATGTCGAGCCAGCGCGTCGGCTGCGCCGCCACCTCGCCCCGCAGCACCCCGGCCGCGACCAGCAGGTTGCGCAGGCCCCGCTTGGCGATCCCCGCGGTGCGGGCGCTGGCGGTGCCGCCGCCGCCCAGTTCGGTGGTGACGAAGGTCTTGCCCATTTCCTCGGCCGCGGTGTCATACATGCCGACCGCGTCGATCTCGAGCATCCTGACCGACCAGGGCGCCCCGAAGGCGCGCACAAGATCGAAGGCCGCCGCCTCCTGCCGCTTGTCGGGCAGGATATGGGCGGCGCAATAGGGCAGGAAATCCAGGGTCTTGCCGCCGGAATGGAAATCCAGCACCACATCCGCCATCGGCAGCAGCACGCGCTGGAAATAATCCGCGAGTTTCTGCGTCACCGTGCCGTCGGGCCGGCCCGGAAAGCTGCGGTTCAGGTTGCCCCTGTCGATGGGCGAGGTGCGGGTGCCGGCGGCGAAGGCCGGATAGTTCATCGCCGGCACGATGATCAGCCGGCCGGTCACCTCTTCGGCCCGCACCGTTGCGGCCAGGTCGAAAAGCGCGATCGGCCCTTCATATTCGTCGCCGTGGTTGGCGCCGGTCAGCAGCGCCGTCGGACCCTCGCCGTGGTTGACCACGGTGATCGGGGTCATGACCGAGCCCCAGGCCGCATCGTCGCGCGAATGCGGCAGGCGCAGGAAGCCGTGGCTCACCCCCGGCGCCGCGAAATCCACTGTCGCCGCGATGGGCGAGGGCGCAAGCTGCATCTGCAACATGGCGCTAATCCTTCACGAACAGCTGACGCGGGACATTGGCAAGGCATTCCACGCCGGTCTCGGTGATCAGGATCGACTCGGTGATCTCCAGCCCCATGTCCTCCAGCCAGAGGCCGGTCATGAAATGGAAGGTCATGCCGGGCTGCAGCACGGTGCGGTCGCCGGGGCGCAGCGACATGGTGCGCTCGCCCCAATCCGGCGGGTAGCTGACGCCGATGCCGTAGCCGGTGCGGTTGTCCTTGACGATGCCGTATTTGGCCAGCACCTCGAAGAAGCCCTTGGCGATGTCCTCGCAGGTATTGCCGGGCTTCGCGGCGGCAAGCCCGGCCTCCATCCCCTCCAGCGTCGCCTTTTCCGCATCCAGGAAAGCCTGCGTCGGCTGGCCCAGGAACACCGTGCGCGACAGCGGCACGTGATAGCGGTGATAGCAGCCGGCGATCTCGAAGAAGGTGCCTTCGCCCGATTTCATCGGCTTGTCGTCCCAGGTCAGGTGCGGGGCCGAGGCATCGCGGCCCGAGGGCAGCAGCGGCACGATGGCCGGATAGTCGCCGCCGATGCCGTCCACGCCGCGGGTGCCGGCGTCATAGATTTCGGCCACCAGGTCGCATTTGCGCATCCCGACCTGCACCTTGTCGAGAATGCGGGCGTGCATCGCCTCGACGATGCGGGCGGCGTTGCGCATATAGGCGATCTCCTGCGGCGATTTCACCGCGCGCTGCCAGTTCACCAGCGCCGTGCAATCGCTGAAGCGCGCATCCGGCAGGTTCCGCGTCAGGCTGGCGAAGGCGGCGGCGGTGAACCAGTAATTGTCCATCTCGACGCCGATGCGCTTCGCGCCCCAGCCCTTGTCCTTCAGGATGCCCGACAGGTAATCCATCGGATGCATCTCGGGGTTCTGCACGTAATGGTCCGGATAGCCGACGATGTTTTCGGGGCGCAGATAGGCGGTCAGCCTGGCGCCGTTCGCGTCCTGTCCGCGGCCGAACCAGAGCGGCTCGCCCTCGGGCGGCACCACCACGCATTGATGCACATAGAAGGACCAGCCGTCATAGCCGGTCAGCCAGTTCATGTTGGACGGGTCGGTGACGATCAGCAGATCGACGCCCTTCTGTTCCATCGCCCGGCGGGTCTTGACGAGGCGCTCGGCATATTCCTCGCGGGTGAATTTCAATGCGACATCTGTCATGGCGGTTTCTCTTACAGGGTGAAGGAGCGGCCGGCCCCGGCCTGGCCCGCGCGGGCCAGTGCCAGGGTGGCGATGGCGGTGTCCTGGATGCCGGTGCCGGTCAGGTCGGCCAGGGTGATCTGTTCGGAATCGGTGCGGCCGGGGCGCTGCCCGGCAAGGATCTGGCCAAGCTCGGGGAAATCCCGCGCGACCAGCGGGGAATGGCGCAGCTCGCCCAGTTCGCGGGTCTGCGACAGGCGGTCGGCGACGTAATGGGCGCGCGCGATCAGCTCCGGCGCGATCTCGTTCTTGTGCTGGGCATCCGAGCCCATGGCGGTGACATGGGTGCCGGGGGCGATGTCGGCGGCGGTCAGGATGGGCCGTTCGGAAGGCGTGGTGGTGACCACCAGATCGGCCGCCCGCGTGGCGCCGGCCACGGTGCCGGCGGCGATCACCGGGATGCGCAGGGCGGCGGTCATCTCGGCCGCGAAAGCCTGCGCCTTGGCCGGATCGCGGGCCCAGACCCGCGCCCCGGTCAGCGGCCGCACCAGCGCCAGCGCCTGCAGCTGCATCCGCGCCTGCATCCCGGCGCCCAGGATCGCCGCCGTGGTCGCATCCGGCCGGGCCAGCGCATCGGCGGCCACTGCGCCTGCGGCGGCGGTGCGCACATCGGTCAGGTAGCCGTTGTCCAGCAGCAGCGCCTCGACCAGCCCGGTCGTCGCGGACAGCACCACCATCATGCCGTTGGTCGAGGGCAGGCCAAGCGCCGGGTTGCCGAAGAAGCCGGGCGAGATCTTGATGGCGAAATGCGAAAGCCCCGGGACATAGGCGGTCTTCACATCGACCTCGCCCCGGTGCTCGGGGATGTCCAGGCGCAGGATCGGCGGCATGGCCACGGGTTTCGTCGCCAGCGCCACGAAACCCTCGCGGATGCAGGCCACGGCCTGGGCGTCCAGCGGCACCAGGGCGCGCAATTCGGTCTCGGTCAGGATGGTCACGGGCGGTCTCATGCGGCCTCCGCCATGATGCGGCTGTGCAGCGCGGGGTCGATATTCGCGCCGGAAAGAATGCAGACGGTCGGGCCCCGCGGGACGAACCTGCCGGCCAGCAGCGCGGCGCTGCCGACGCTGGCCGCGCCCTCGACGACATGGCCGGCGCGGCCGAGATGGCGGATGCCGGCGGCGATCTCGGCCTCGGTCAGCAGGATCACATCGTCCAGCAGGTCGCGGCACAGGGCGAAGGTCACGCGGTTCTGCAAGCCGATGCCGCCGCCGAGGCTGTCGGCCAGGCTGGGGCTTTCGGTGACCGCCACCGGATGGCCGGCGGCCAGGCTCGCGGCCATGGCGGCGCCGTTTTCCATGGTCAGGCCGATGACGCGGGTTGCCGGCGACAGCGCCTTGATCGCCACCGCGACCCCGGCGGCAAGGCCGCCGCCAGAAAGCGGCACCAGCACCGCCTCGGGCGTGCCGATTTCCAGGCCGATGGTGCCCTGGCCCGTCACCACCGCCTCATGGTCGAAGGGCGGGATCTCGGTCATGCCCTCCTGCGCCACGGCGCGGGCGACCTCGGCCATGGCCTCGTCCTGGCTGGCGCCGGTGATGCGGACCTGGGCGGCAAGGTCGCGGATCGCCTGCACCTTGTTCTCGGGCACCAGCCGCGACAGGCAGACGGTGGCGGGCACGCCCAGCGCCCGGGCGGCATGGGCCAGCGCCCGGCCGTGATTGCCGGTCGAGGCGGTGACGACGCCGCGCGCCAGCGCCTCGGGCGGCAGCGACAGGATGGCATTGGTCGCGCCGCGCAGCTTGAAGGCGCCGGTGATCTGGCGGTGTTCGCATTTCAGCCAGATGGGCTGGCCCAGCCGCGCCGACAGCACCTCGTCGCGCAGCAGCGGCGTTTCCGCCACATGGCCGCGGATGCGCCGGGCGGCGGCGCGGATATCGTTCAGGGTCACGCTCATGCCAGCCCCATCAACTGGCCGGGCGCCACCGGCCCGGTCACGCCGCAGGCCCGCGCCGCCGCCCAGAGCGTGGCGGAATTGGCCGAGACCACCGGCACGCCCACCGCATCCTCGATCCGGTCGATAATCGCGCAGGCGCGCAGGGCGGTGCAGGCGACGAACAGCGCCTGGCTGCCCGATGCCAGCGCGGTGCGCGCGGCCTCGACGATGCTGGCGTGCGACAGCCGCGCCATCTCGCGGTCGTCGGTCAGGTTCAGGCAGGAGACGCCTTGCAGCGCGAAGCCGCCGGTTTCGAAACAATCCGCCATCGGTTGCGTCGTGCGCGGCGTATAGGGGGTCAAGAGGGTGATCCGATCCGCCCCCAGCGCCCTGAGCGCCGCGAAACCGGCCGAGATCGGCGTGATCGGCTGCGCCGAAGCCTTGCCCAGCCGGATCGCGTCCCGCACCGCCCGGTCGCCGATCACCACCGAGGCCGAGGTGCAGCTATAGACCACCGCGTCCAGTTCCTCCTCGGGCAGGATCAGCGCCGCCGCCGCCGTCACGTCGCGGGCCATGGCGGCCAGCGTCTCGGGCGTCACCGGGTTGGCGAAGGGGATGCGGGTCGCATAGACGCCGACGCCATGCGCCGGCAGGGCGGCGAAATCGACCTCGGTCGTGTGATCGGTGGCCAGCGTCACCAGGCCGACGCGGCGCGGCAGCGGCCGGTCGTCCAGAGCAAGGGGAACGGACAGGACAGTCACCGCGAAATCCTCCCATAACGGCGTTCCAGCCAGCGCAGCGCCACCACCGAGATCAGGCTGACGACCAGGAACATCACCCCGACCAGCGTCATCGGCTCGACATAGCGATAAGAGCTGTTGGCCACCGACTTGGCCTGGTTCATCAGTTCCAGCACGGTGATCGCGGACAGCAGCGGCGTTTCCTTGAACATGGCCAGCAGATAGTTCGCCATGGCCGGGATCATCGGCGGCACCGCCTGCGGCAGCACCACATGCAGCCAGGTCTGGCGCGTGGTCAGGTTGGTGGCCTTCGCAGCCTCCCATTGCCCGCGCGGCACCGCCTCGATGCCGCCGCGATAGACCTCGGCGGCATAGGTGGCGTAATGCAGCCCCATGCCGATCACGCCTGCGGTCAGCGCCGGCAGGCGCAGCCCCAGATCGGGCAGCACGTAGAAGATGAAATACAGCTGCACCAGCAGCGGCGTGCCGCGGATGAACTCGACCACGAAGCCGGTGCCGCGCGCCACCAGCCGGTTCGGCGAGCGGCGCAGGATGGCGAAGACCAGCCCCAGCACTGCCGCGACGATGGCGCCAAGCGCGGTGGCGACCAGGGTGATGCGAAAGCCGGCCAGCAGGGTCGGCATGATCGACCAGGCGAAATTCCAATCCCATTCCATCTCAGCGCACCCCGTCCAGGCCGCGCGTCACCCGCCGCTCCAGCCGGCGCATGCCGAAGGAAACCGCCGAGGACATGGCGAAATACAGCAGCAGGATGGTGACGAAGGGCATCAGCGTGCTGCCGGTCTGCGAACGCACCACCTGCGCCTGGAAGGTCATGTCCGACAGCGAGATCAGCGACACGACCGAGGTGGCCTTCAAAAGCTCGATGGCATTGTTGCAGAAGGTGGGCAGCATCAGCGGCAGGGCCTGCGGCAGGATGACATGGCGCATGCGCTGGAAGCGGGTCAGGTTGACGGCGACGCAAGCCTCAAGCTGGTCGCGCGGCACGGCCAGGATGGCGCCGCGCACCACCTCGGCCCCATAGGCGCCGACATTCAGCCCCAGCGCCATCACCCCGGCCTGCATCGGCGTCAGCTCCGCCCCGGTCATCGGCAGCACGAAATAGATCCAGAACAGCTGCACGAAGATCGAGGTGCCACGGAAGAACTCGATATAGGCGGTCGCCAGCCAGCGCACCGGGGCGCGGCGCGAGATGCGGCCCAGCCCGGCGATGAAGGCCACCACCAGCGCCAGGGCCGAGCCCATCAGGGTCAGCTTGACGGTGACCCATGCCCCCTGAAGGATGAGTGTCAGATATCCTGCCCAGTCGCCCATGCGCCGAAGCCTGCCTCTTTCGCTGATGGAAGGGCGGGGCCGGGCCCCGCCCGGGTGGTCACTGCGCGGCGCAGAGCTTGTCGCGCGTGGTGGACATCGCCGCGGCGGCCGAGAAACCATAGGGCTCGACGATCTTGGCGAATTCGCCGGATTCCTTCAGCTTGGCCAGTTCCACGTCGAAGGCGTCGCGCAGGGCGGTGTCGTTCTTGTTGAAGGCGGCGCCGTCGCAATAGACCGGGGCGCCCTCGACCGGGGCGAAGACCTCCAGATTGGCGTCGCCCGACTTCGCCAGCAGGTCGTTCAGCGACAGCACCGGCAGCGAATAGGCGTCGATGCGGCCGTCCTGCACCATCTTCAGCCCGGATTGCGGGTCGGGCACCACGATCAGCCGGTCGCGCGGCACGCCGGCATCCAGCGCCAGCTTTTCCTCGGTGCCGCCGCCGGGCGCGCCCAGCTTGGCCGCGGCGTCATTCGCGATGTCGGAATAGGATTTGAAGCCCTTGGGATTGCCCTTGGGCACCAGAAGCGCCTCGGCATCGCACAGGATCGGTTCGGAATAGGCGACGGCGTTGCAGCGTTCGGGCTTCATGAACAGGCCGGCGGTGATCGCATCGACGCGGCCGGCCTGCAGGCTGGGGATCATCGCGCCATATTCGGCGATCGAGGCCTCCAGATCCTTGATCCCCAGCTTCTCGAACACCGCGCGCGCCACGTCCGGCGCCGCGCCCGAGACCTTGCCGTCCGAGGCGACGGCGGTATAGGGCGGCTCGTTGCCGATGGCGATGCGGACATAGCCCTGTTCCTTCAGGTCGTCGAGCTTGTCGGCCAGGGCGGGCAGCGGCGCGGCCAGCAGCGCCGCGACAATCAGGCATTTCTTCATCATTCTCTCCTGTCGGGTTGGCATCACACGCGCTGTCCGGCGGCGATGATCTTGCGCAGGAAGGACTTCGTGCGGTCCTCTTGCGGCGCGGTGAAGATCTGGGCGGGCGGGCCCTGCTCGACGATGCGGCCCTTGTCGAAGAACAGCACGCGATCGGCGAAATCATGGGCGAAGCCCATCTCATGCGTGACCAGCAGCATGGTCATGTCGGTTTCGGCGGCCAGGCGCTTCATCACCTCCAGCACCTCCTCGACCAGTTCCGGGTCCAGCGCCGAGGTCACCTCGTCGAACAGCATGATCTGCGGCTGCAGCGCCAGCGCGCGGGCGATGGCGACGCGCTGCTTCTGGCCGCCGGACAACTGGCTGGGCATGTAATCGGCCTTGTCGGCCAGTCCCACCATGTCCAAAAGCCCGCGCGCCCGCTTCTCGGCCACGGCCCGGGTCTCGCCCTTGGTCAGCATCGGCGCGAGCGTGATGTTCTGCAAGACCGACTTGTGCGGGAACAGGTTGAAGTGCTGGAACACCATGCCGATATGGCGGCGCATCTTGTGCAGATGCGCCTCGTCCGCCGCCACCTCGGCGTCGTGTCTTTGCATGTGGTAAAGCGGCTCGCCGCAAACCTCGATGCGCCCGCCCGAGATGCCCTCCAGCGTCATCAGGATGCGCAGGATGGTGGTCTTGCCCGAGCCCGAGGGACCGATCAGCGCCAGCTTCTCGCCCTTCATCACGTCGAAGTTCAGCCCGTCGATGACGGTCAGCGTCCCGAAGGATTTGCGCAGGTCCTGGATGCGGATGATCGGCTGGTCCAAAGGCGTCCCCCTTGCTGATGGGTGAACTTTTGCAGCCCGAATAAATCAGGTCAATATTAAAATAATATCATGACAATTTTTGCTTTGTCCTGCCCGTCAGATCAGCGGCAGCAGCGGTTCCGCCGTGCTGCCCAGGGTCTCGGCCACCAGGGTCAGGCCGCGGCGCAATTCGTCGGCGCTGGTCGAGCCGAGCGCGATTCGCACCGCGTCGCGCCGGCTGCGCTCGCTCAGCCGGAAGGCGCGACCCGAGGCGATGGCGACGCCGCGCTGCCGGGCCTGGGCGACGAATTCCTCCTCGTCGCGGCCGGGCGGCAGCTCCAGCCAGATATGCAGGCTTTGCGGATGGGCGCGGAAGGGCGTGGCGCCCAAGACCTCGCGCGCGATGCGGTGGCGGCCGGCCAGGGCCTCGCGCTGCCAGCCGATCAGCCGGTCGACGGTGCCGTCGGTGATCCAATGGCTCAGCAGCTCGACCATGACCGGGGTGGCCATCCAGTTGGTGACCAGGTGCCGGTTGGCGGTGGCCGGGGCGATGCGCGGCGGCGAGAGCAGCCAGGCCACCCGCAGCCCCGGCAGCGTGGTCTTGGTGAAGCCATGGATATGCAGCACCCGCTCGGGCGCCAGCACCGCCATGGGCGGCGGGCGGTCCGGGATCATCGCGTTCAGCATGTCGTTTTCGATGATCAGCAGGTCGTGGCGGCGGGCGACGGCGGCCAGCTCGGCCCGGCGCTCGGTGCCGGTCATGATCGCCATGGGATTGATCGCCGCCGGCTGCATGTAGAGCGCGCACAGGCTGCCCTTGCGGGCCAGATGGTCCAGCGCCTCGGGGATGATGCCGTCCTCGTCGATCGGCAGGCCCTCCAGGTGCAGGCCCAGGTATTTGCACAGCGGCATCAGCAGGTGATGGGTCAGCGCGGCGGCGGCCAGGGTGCCGCCCGCCGGCACCGCGCTCATCACCGCGGTGGTGATGGCGGATGTGGCGCCGTCGGTGATGGTGATGTTGTCGGGCGCCGCCTCGATGCCCTTGCGGCGCAGCCAGTCGGCCGCGACCTGCCGGTGCTGCGGCAGCACCGAGTTCGGCCGGAAGGACAGCGCCGCCGGGGCGGTCAGGTTCTCGGCCACCCAATGCAGTCCTTCGCGGAAGGTCTCGACATGCATCCGCTCGGTGACGGGCTTCAGGATCGACAGATCCACCAGCTCGCCCAGCCGTTCGGCCAGATAGGGCGGCGTGTTCTCGGCCCCCGGCGGCAGCACGAAGGAGCCGCGCCCGATCTCTCCGACCACCAGGCCGCGGCGGATCAGCTCCTCGTAGGCGCGCGAGACGGTCTGCACCGACAGCCCCAGATCGTCGGCCAGCCGGCGTTGCGGCGGCAGCCGGGTGCCGGCGGGAAGCTGGCCCTCGCGGATCGCCCGGGCATATTGCTCGGCAAGCGAGAGATAGGCTGGCCGGTGCAGGGTGCCGGGATCGGGGGACCAGATTGTCATGAAATTAACTTAGGACAATTATGGCGGATGGCAAGAATGTTTTGGTTTGCGGCGATAGGTTATCGCCGGGCCGCCGCATGGCCGCCGTTCAGCCGGCGCAGCGACAGCTCCAGCCGCGCCTCGGCGGTGCGGATCTCGTGGCTGGCCTGGCGCAGATAGCGGATATGTTCGCCGGCCGCGCGCCGGGCAGCTTCCGCATCGCGATCGAGAACGGCTTTGGCGATGGCGCGGTGCTGCTGGCGCAGCAGCTCGCGGATGGCCGGCACCGCGAACAGCCGGCTGCGGTTCTGCATCACGTCCGACCGCAGCACACCCGCCAGCGCCTGCATGATCTGCAAGAGCGTCAGGTTGTGACTGGCCTCGTAGATCAGCAGGTGCAGCTCGGCATCCGCCTCGGCCTCCTCGCCGGGATCGGCCTGGGCATGGGCGCGGTCCATGCGCCCGAGGCAGTCGCGGATGCGCGCCAGCTCGACCTCGGTGGCGCGCTCTGCCGCCAGCCCCGCGGCCGCGCTTTCGACGATGCCGCGAAATTCCAGGTAGTCGTCCGCCGCCTCGGCATGGCGGGCCAGCATGGCCAGCAACGGGTCGGTGATCGCCGCCCGGCCCAGGGGTGCCACGCGGCTGCCGCGCCCGCCGGCGCCCGTCAGCAGCCCGCGCTCTTCCAGGATCTTCAGCCCGTCGCGCAGCGTCGAGCGCGACACGTTCAGCCGTTCGGCCAGCTCGCGCTCGGGCAGAAGCCGCTCCTCGGGGCGCAGCGAGCCTTCCAGGATCAGTGCCTCGATATGCTGGGCCACCGCCTCGGCGGCGCGTTCGGATTTGACGGAAGCCTGGGTCATGGGCGCTCATGCGGTTGTCGGACTGGCGGCCATGTAAGCATAGGGCACGGTTCCGGTCCAGAAAAATACCGATTGACGATCACGGTTTGAAAATTATACCAAAAAGACAGTATTGCCGACCGCGGGAGGAGAGCTTGTCCGGTATCGCCATGCCCCAGCCCGATGCGGGTATCCTGGCGCGCGCGCCGCAGATCGTCGCGGCCCTGCGCGCGGTGCTGCCTCAGGATGCCGTGATCTGGGATCCCGAGGAGACGCGCGCCTATGAATGCGACGCGCTGACCGCCTATCGCTGCCCGCCGCTGGCGGTGGTGCTGCCGCGCACGACCGCAGAAGTTGCCGCCGCCATGCGGGTCTGTCACGAAATGCGGGTGCCGGTGGTGCCGCGCGGCGCGGGAACCTCGCTGGCCGGGGGCGCGCTGCCCACGGCGGATTCGGTCATCATCGCCACCCTGCGCCTGCGCGAGGTGCTGGAGATCGACACCGCGAACCGCTTCATCCGGGTGCAGACCGGCGTGACCAACCTGTCGGTCAGCGCCGAGCTGGAGCCGCACGGCTTCTTCTATGCGCCCGACCCGTCCTCGCAGCTGGCCTGCACCATCGCCGGCAATATCGCGATGAACTCGGGCGGGGCGCATTGCCTGAAATACGGCGTCACCACCAACAACCTGATGGGCGCCACCGTGGTCCTGCCCACCGGCGAGGTGGTCGAACTGGGCGGGACCGAGATGGGGCCGATGGGCCTCGATCTGATGGGCCTGCTTTGCGGCTCGGAAGGCCAGCTCGGCATCGTGACCGAGGCGACCCTGCGCATCCTGCCGCGGCCCGAGGGGGCGCGGCCGGTGCTGATCGGCTTCGACGGCGCCGAGGTGGCGGGGGAATGCGTGGCGCGGATCATCCGCTCGGGCGTGCTGCCGGTCGCCATCGAATACATGGACGATGTCTGCCTGCGCGCGGTCGAGACCTTCGCCCAGGCCGGCTATCCCGATTGTGCCGCGGTGCTGATCGTCGAGGTCGAGGGCTCGCCGGCCGAGATCGACCACCAGATCGCCCGCATCCGCGAGATCGCCGATGCGCTGAACCCGGTCGAGTTCCGCGAAAGCCGCAACGAGGGCGAGGCGATGGCGATCTGGAAGGGCCGCAAATCGGCCTTTGGCGCCATGGGCCGGCTGGGCGACTATATCTGCCTGGACGGCACGGTGCCGGTGGGGCAACTGCCCTATACGCTGAAGATGATCGGGGAACTGTCGCGCCGGCACGGGCTGGAGGTGGCGAATGTCTTTCATGCCGGCGACGGCAACATGCATCCGCTGATCCTGTTCAACGCCAACAAGCCCGGCGATCTGGAGCGCGCCGAGGCTTTCGGCAACGACATCCTGCGGCTTTGCGTCGATGTCGGCGGCTGCCTGACCGGCGAGCATGGCGTGGGCATCGAAAAGCGCGACCTGATGGGCAAGCAATATGACGACCCCGACCTGGCGATCCAGATGGCGGTCAAGGACGTTTTCGACCCGCGCTGGCTGCTGAATCCGGCCAAGGTGTTTCCGCTGGACGCGAGCCGGCCCTGGCGCGAGGAGGCAGCCGCCCGATGATCCCCGACACCCCCAGCCGCGCGGGCCTCAGCCCCGCCGGCGAGGCCGAGCTTGCCGTCCTGATCGCCGAGCGGTTCGCCGCCTGCCAGCCCCTGCGCATCGCCGGCGGCGGCACGCGGGTCGAGACCGGCTCTGTGCCGGGCGACATCCTGTCGACCGCCGCGATCTCGGGCGTCGTGACCTATGAGCCGGGCGAGATGACGCTGATCGCCCGCGCCGGCACGCCCTTGGACGAGATCCAGGCCATGCTGGCCGCCGAGGGGCAGGCGCTGGCCTTCGAGCCCGCCGACATGCGCGGCGTGCTGGGCCGCGATGGCACGCCGACCATCGGCGGCGCGGTCGCGGCCAATGCCAGCGGTCCGCGCCGGTTGCTGGCCGGGGCCTGCCGCGACCATCTGCTGGGCGTGCGCTTCGTCGACGGGCAGGGCAGGGTGTTGAAGAATGGCGGAAGGGTGATGAAGAACGTCACCGGCCTCGACCTCGGCAAGCTGCTTTGCGGCGCGCATGGCACGCTGGGCGTGCTGACCGAGGTGGCGCTGAAGACCCTGCCGCATCTGCCCGACCGCTGCACGCTGGGCTTTCACGGCGTCACGGTCGAGGAAGCGGTGGCGATCTTCTCGGCCGCGCTGGCGACGCCGTTCGAGGTGTCGGGCGCCGCCTTCCGTGACGGCTCGGCCTGGCTGCGCGTCGAGGGGCTTGGGCCGCAGATGGATTATCGCCGCGACCGGCTGCTGGCGCTGCTGACGCCGCGCAAGGCCGAACTGCTGGATGCCGAGGCCACCGTGGCCCTGTGGCACGACCTGCGCGACCTGGCGCATTTCGCCGGCTTCGACGCGCCGCTTTGGCGGGTGCTGGTCAAGCCCGGCGAGGCACCGGCCACGGCGCGGGCGCTGCAGGCGCTTGGCGGCGCGGTCTCGCTTGACTGGGGCGGCGGGCTGGTCTGGTATTGCGGGCCGGGGACGGCGCAGGCCGTACGGCGGGTGGCGCCCCATGCCACGCTGGTGCGGCGCGGCGGGCTTGACGGCCCGACCTTTCCGCCCGAGGCCGCGGCGGTCGCCCGGCTTTCGGCCGGGTTGCGCCACAGGTTCGACCCCGCCGGCATCCTCAATCCCGGCCTGATGGATCAGTGACATGCAGACCAATTTCACCCCCCGGCAACTGGCCGATCCCGGCACCGCCCGGGCCAACGAGATCCTGCGCTCTTGCGTCCATTGCGGATTCTGCACCGCGACCTGTCCGACCTACAAGGTGCTGGGCGACGAGCTGGACAGCCCGCGCGGCCGCATCTACCTGATCAAGGACATGCTGGAGAACGGCAAGATCCCCGACGCCAAGACCGTCGGCCATATCGACCGTTGCCTCGGCTGCCTGTCCTGCATGACCACCTGTCCCTCGGGCGTGCATTACATGCATCTGGTGGACCACGCCCGCGACTATATCGAAAAGACCTATCGCCGCCCCCCGGCCGAGCGGGCGCTGCGCTGGCTTCTGGCGCGGATCCTGCCCTATCCCGGCCGCTTCCGGCTGGCGCTGCGCGGCGCGAAGCTGGCGCGGCCCTTCCGCCGGCTGCTGCCGGATGCGCGGCTGCGGGCGATGCTGGACATGGCGCCGCGCGACATCCCGCCGCCCAGCCTGAACGACCGCCCGCAGGTCTTTGCCGCCGAGGCGCCGCGCCGCAAGCGGGTGGCGCTGCTGATCGGCTGCGCGCAAAGGGCGCTGAACACCGACATCAACGACGCGACCATCCGCCTGTTGCGCCGGCACGGCTGCGAGGTGGTGATCCCGCGCGGCTTGGGCTGCTGCGGCGCGCTGACCCATCACATGGGCAAGACCGGCGAAAGCCATGCCATGGCCGCCGCCAATATCCGCGCGCTGATGGCCGAGATGGCGGGCGAGGGGCTGGACGCCGTGGTCATCAACACCTCGGGCTGCGGCACCACGGTCAAGGATTACGGCCATATGTTCGCGGATGACCCGCTGGCCGGGGATGCCGCGCGGGTGGCGGGCCTGGCGCAGGACATAACGGAGATCATGGCCGATCTGGGTCTGCGCGAGCCCGGCCATGCCGAGCCGCTGCGCGTCGGCTATCACGCCGCCTGCTCGCTGCAGCATGGCCAGCAGATCCGTGCGGCGCCCAAGGAACTGCTGGCCGCCGCCGGCTTTACCGTGCTGGAACCCAGGGACGCGCATATCTGCTGCGGCTCGGCCGGAACTTACAACCTGATGCAGCCGGCGATCTCGGCCGAGCTGAAGCGTCGCAAGGTCGAGACGCTGGAGGCCCTGACCCCGCAGGTCATCAGCGCCGGCAATATCGGCTGCATGATGCAGATCGGCTCGGGGACCGGGGTGCCGGTGGTCCATACCGCCGAGCTGCTCGACTGGGCGACCGGCGGGCCGAAGCCGGCGGCCCTGACCCGCGGCGCCTGAACGGCTTCGCGAGAAAAGATCGCGGAGTCCCGTCGCAAACCTGCGCCCTGGCTCGTCATGGTTCTGCAAGACGCCCGACGGAGAAACGGAGCATGACCCCACGGCTCGACTATTTCAAAGCCGCCCCGAGGCGCGTTCGGCCGGCACCCCGGCCGTCGATGCGCGCCGCGGGGCGATTGCGATGCCCTTGCCGCGCGGTTCAGCGCCGTGGAACGTGTCGAGCTGACGCTGGTCGTCAACGCCGGGAACCGCTTCGCGGTCGGTTTCCGATGCGGTTCTGGACCGACGGGAGGAGGAGCTGGCGCAGGTTCCGCACGTCCCGGCCATGCTGCGCGCAGTCGAGGCGCTGACGCATCTGGATTTCTCCGGTGCCGCGGCGCAAGCACGCGGTCCTGAAGCCTAGCGCCAGAACCGCTTGGCATCGGCGAAGGCGTCATGCGCTTCGGCGGCGGCCTCGATCAGCGCCCGCTTGTCGGCATCGCCGGCCAGCGCGGTCGCGGCCGGGTCGTCCTGCAGGCCAAGCCGGGCGATCACCTCGGGCGCGGTCACCAGGTCGTTCAGCGCCCCCATCCGGTCCTGCAGCGCTTCGAGCGTGTCGAGAAACCGCGCCGCCCTTCGCTTGCGGCGCTTCTCGGCGAACAGCGGCGCGAAGAATTCGGCGGCGTAGCGCAGCTTCTTGGCGTCCTTGCGGACCTCGTGCCGGGCCTCGTCCGGCAGTTCGGCCAGATCGGCGCCGCCTTTCCTGACCTTGCGGCGCAGGCGGTCCAGGGCCGCGGCGGCGAATTCCCGCGTCGCCATGTCGCGGCTTTCGCTGGCCGAGGGCTGGGCTTGCCAGGGACCGATGGCCAGATATTCCGCCAGGTCGATCATCAGCAGCCGGGCCCGGCGCGAGGCCAGCGCCGCCCGGGCCCGGGCATAGGCCGCCTCGCGCGCCGGCTCGATCCTTGCCAGCAAGGCGTCGGTCTCGCAGCGCGCGCGCAGCACGTCCAGGTCGCGCGCCTGACCCAGCATGGCGGCCAGCCAGCGGCTTTCCTCGGCCAGCCGGCCGGCGGTCCCGTCCTGAAGCACGGGCCGGAAGATCGACAGCGCCGAGCGCAGCCGGCGCAGCGCCACGCGGGCCTGATGCACCGCTTCGGGGTTGGCGCGGTCGATCAGCGGCTCGTTCAGCCGGAACTGGCGCAGGCAGGCGGCGGCGATCTGGCGGAAGCTGTCTCCGGCGGTCATGTCCCGGGTCAGGACCACCGGGGCCGCCCGATGCATGCGCTGCAGCGGTCCGCGCAGCAGGAAGCCGCACCCGGCCTCGTCCAGCAGGCCAAGTCGCAGCGGCGCGATGCCGTCAAGCTGCCGCGCCAGCGAGAACAGCGCCGCCGCCGGGCCGTCCAGCAGATCCAGGCCAAGGCTGCACAGGGTGGCGCGGCGGCCGTCGGCCGTCATCTCGCCCTGGTCCAGCGCCAGCCGGATACTGGCGCCGTCCCGGGCCAGGGTCCAGAGCCGGCGCCGGGTGCTGAGCGCAAAGATGGGGGCCAGGTCCTGTGCGCGGGTGCCAAGCAGCGCCGGGACCGGCATGGAATCGTCCAGCACCGGCTGGTCGCCCGCGATGTCGCGGCGCCATTCCGGCAGCACGAAAAGCCCCGGCGGCGCGCCGGGCGCCTCGAGGATCTGCAGCCGGTCGCCGGCCTGTTCGCGGATGCACAGGGTGAAGCCGGCCGCGGCCAGGTCGCCGCCGGCTGTATCGAAATAGGTGGTGCGGACCGGGATCGGCTGCGGTGCGCCCGACAGCAGCTCGGACCCGGCCAGGGCCGCCGCCGCATCCGGGGCAAGGTCCAGCCGCAGCGCATCCGCCGCGACCGGGCCTCTGGGGGTGAAAGGATCGCTTGCCCGGGACGGCCCGGGGACCGCTGGCTTTCCGTTCTGGTCGTCTTCTGTCCTGTCGCTCATGGTCGGTCGCTTCATTATCTCCCGATGCCTATGCGGGGATTCGATGAAGATAATATGTCGTCCGCTTGACGGGCTGCGTTAAATCCGCGCAGGTCCAGGGAGGCGATCGGCCATTCGGGGGCATCCTCTGCTGATGCCAGACCCGCTGGCTCGGCAAGACCAGCAGCGCGCCGATATCCCGCGCCGAAGTCCGGACGCGGCAGGAAGGCCGGCGCCGGTTTCCCGGCATCGACCACCAGATCGGCGGCCAGCGCCGGTCCTGCACCGGAACCCGCGCCATGGCGCGGGGGCGCGGCATCATCTCCATCATCGTCGGCCCGGCCTGCGGCACGGGCCGGCGCTTTGGGGGCGGCGCGGCGGGGCACGCAACTGCCGTGCGGGTATAGGCCGCGGACACAGCGCCGGCTTGTCGGTGAGCATCACGCAGGCAATGCCCGATGCCGTCTGGCGACATGCAGGAGGGGATTTCCCGGTTCGGCATCGCGTCGGTCCTGATGCGGTCGGGCGGAACAGATCACTCTGCCGGGGCGCCGCCGGCTTCGGGGGCGGGTGTCGTGGTATCGGGGGCGGTGGCGGGGGCAGTCTCGGTTCCGGTGGCCGGAGCCGGGGCAGGGGCGGGCACCTCGTCGACCGGGCCCGGCACCTCGCCGGGGATCTCGGGGTTGCTGGTTTCGTCGTCGAACCACCACAGAAAGCCCAGGATGGCGATCAGCACCGCCACGATGATGCCGATGATCGGCACCAGATGGTGGCGCGTCTGCTTGTCGATATTGGTGCGGGGTGCGGACATGGCAAACCTCCTATTCCGTCTGACGGCCCTCGGCTGCGGCAGGAACGCAACCCGCCGGGCAGCCGGGTTGTTCCCGGCATCGCCCCGCATTCCCGGCCTGAAGCCGCTCGGCCGGCGCCACCGCCCGCGACGATGGCGCCGAGGCGCGGGCGATCCCGCGCCAGCATCGGCGGCCCGCTATTCGATGACCGCGCAGGCCAGCCGGTCGCCAGCGTCGCCGCTGGGCTGGCTCTGGTGATCGTCGGGGCCGGCATGGATCATCAGCGCCCGGCCCTTGATGGCATTGTCGCCTGCGGCCAGCGTGACCAGCGGGTTGAAGACCTGGGCGCGCGCCGTGCCTTCGGCATCGACCCAGAGGTTGGGCATGTCGCCGGCATGGGGCCCACCCTCGGACAACACGCCATGCGGCCCCGCGGAAGGATTGAAATGCCCGCCGGCTGAATCGTGGCCGGTGCTGTGATCGCAGCTGCCGGTCTCGTGGATGTGGAACGCCACCCAGCTGCTGGGCGGCAGACCGGTCACCTCGGCCTCGATCAACACGCCGTTCGGGGTGGCGACAAGCGTCGCCTGCCCGGCCTCCTTGCCCTTGGCATCGACGAAACCGGCCGTCGCATCCTGCGCTTGGGCCGAGATCGGCAGCAGGGCAAGGCCGAGGGCCAGGAAATATCTGTGCATCGCTTTTCCTCCAGTCCAGGCATGTCGGGAAGGGCAACCCGCGCCCCGGGACTTTGTTCCCGGCCAGGCGCTCACAGGTCGCGGCGGAACTCGGCGATCAGCCACATCATCACCGCGCGGAAGGCTTCCTCGCGGCTGGCCCCGGCGGCAAGCGCGGTGGCAAAGATGGTCCGCTGCTGCTCGGCCGCGTTGCCGCGCAGGATCATGTCGCGCAGGCCGGCCACGGCGGGCTGGCAGTCCAGCGCATCGGCATCCTCGGCGATCGCCGCCAGCCAATCCTCGGCGATCTCGTCGAAGGGGATGATGCGGCGGGTGCCGAAGTCGATCAGCCCCTCGGTCAGGCCATAGCGGGTGGCCCGCCAACGGTTCTCGCCCAGCAGGAAATTGTCATATTGCCGCCAGCGCAGGTTCTTGCGCGACAATCGCCACAGCATCCGCAGCGTGGCCTGCACCAGCGCCACCAGGGTGATGGTGTCGTCCAGCCGGGGGCAGGCGTCGCAGATCCGCGTCTCCAGCGTCGGGAACCGCGCCGAGGGCCGCAGATCCCACCAGATCTTGCTGCCGTCCTCGATGATGCCGGCGCCGGTCAGCGCCGCGACCGAACGCTCGAACTCGTCCCAGCTGCCCATGCGCGGCGGCAGGCCGGTGCGCGGATAGCCGGCAAAGACCGTGGTGCGATACGAGGCGAGCAGCGTGTCCTCGCCCAGCCAGAACGGGCTCGAGGCCGAAAGCGCCAGCAGATGCGGCAGGAACCAGGACAGCTGGTTCATCAGGTCGATGCGCAGCGCCTGGTCGGGGATGCCGACATGGACATGCATGCCGCAGATCAGCATGCGCCGCGACACGCCGCCCATTTCCTGCGAGATCTGCCGGTAGCGGTCCTTGTCGGTGCGGCCCTGCATGCGCCAGTCCGCGACCGGATGGCAGGCGACCGAGATCGGTGCCAGGCCGAATTCGGCGGCGTGGCGGGCGATGCTGTCGCGCAGCCGTGCCAGATGCGCCCGCGCCTCGGTCACGTCGGCGGCGATGGGGGTGCCGATCTCGATCTGGCAGCGCAGGAATTCCGGGCCGACCTGGTCGGCCAGCTCGGCCTTGCAGGCCTGCATCAGCGCCTCGGGCGCTTCGTGCAGATCGCCGCTTTTGGCGTCGACCAGCAGATATTCCTCTTCGATGCCCAGGGTGAACGGGATCTCCTCTGCCATGGCCGGCCCTTTCCTGTCAGAACGCTGTCCGGCCGAACCCGGAAGGGCTGCGCGATGTTCCCGGAGTTTCAGGGCAGGCCGGCGCCCCGCCGCCGGGCGCGGCGAAGGCCCCGGCTCCGGCGGCGGCCGTTCACGCGATCTGGAAGCCGTGGCGCAGCGGGTCGTCGTCATCGACCAGGATGGTGTTGTGGCCGGTGATCCGCGCCCAGCCGCCGATGCTGGGCAGGATGCCGGCATGGGGGCCAACCGTCACCGCCTGCTCGGCCCGGCCCTCGAAGACGGTGCCGATCAGGCTCTTGTTGCGGAAGCTTTCGCCCACCGCCAGCCGGCCCTTGCCGTGAAGCTGCGCCATGCGCGCCGAGGTGCCGGTGCCGCCGGGCGAGCGGTCGATGGCCTTGTCGCCATAGAACACCGCATCGCGCCCATCGCAATCCGGCCCGTCCGGCCCGTCGCACCAGATGGCGTGATGGACGCCGCGGATACGCGCGTCCTCGGGGTGGACGACCTTGTCGCCGATCTCGGCCAGCGCCTCGCGCAGGGCGCGGCTGTGGGTCACGATCTCGGATGCGGTCATGCCGGTCAGGCCGGGCCAGTTTTCCTGCGGCTCGATCACCGCGTAGAAGTTTCCGCCATAGGCGATGTCCACCAGCAGCGGGCCGAGGCCGGGGACGTCGACCCGGACGTCGGCGCTGTGCAGGAAGCTCGGCACGTTGAACAGCCGCACCGAGGCGACGCGCCCTCCCTCCATCGTGTAGTCCACGTCGACGCGGCCGGCCGGGGTCTCGATGGCCAGCCGGCCGGGGGTCTTCGGCGTGACCAGCCCTTCCTCGATGGCGACGGTGGCCAGGCCGATGGTGCCGGCGCCGCACATCGGCAGGCAGCCCGACACCTCGATGAACAGCGCCGCGAGGTCGCAATTCTCGCGGAAGGCAGGATAGAGGATGGCGCCCGACATGATGTCATGGCCGCGCGGCTCGAACATCAGCGCGGTGCGCACCCAGTCGTGGTCGCGCAGGAACAGGTCGCGGCGCTCAAAGATCGGCAGATGCGGCAGCAGCGGCGCGCCACCGGCCACGACCCGGACCGGGTTGCCGCAGGTATGCGCGTCGATGCAGAAGAAGCGATGGCGCATCGGTCAGCCCGCCTTCCGCCGGCGGTCGAGCGCGCCGCGCGACAGGCGGTCGAGCAGCAGCGCCACGGCGACGATGGCAAGGCCGGCGCGCAGGCCGAGGCCCATCTCCATCCGCGTCAGGCCGCGCGTCACCTCGGCGCCAAGACCGCCGGCGCCGACCAGGCCCGCCAGCACCACCATGGCCAGCGACAGCAGGATGCACTGGTTCAGCCCGACCAGCAGCGTGGGCTTCGCGGCCGGGAACTCGATCTTCCACAGGATGGTGCGGGGCTTTGCGCCGATGGCCTGGCCCAGCTCCTTCAGGTCCGCGGGCACGCCGCGGAAGGCCAGCGTGGTCAGGCGCAGCATCGGCGGGATGCCATAGACGATGGTGGCGATGATCGCCGGGACGCGGCCCAGGCTGAAGATCATCACCGCCGGGATCAGGTAGACCCAGGGCGGCACGGTCTGCATCACGTCGAGGATCGGGCGCAGCGCCGCCTCGACCCGCGGCCGCCGGGCGGCAAGGATGCCCAGCGGGAAGGCGATGGCGACCGCGATCAGCACCGCGACCAGCACCAGCGCGATGGTCTGCATCGAGGCCTGCCACAGCCCCATCAGCCAGCAGAAGCCCAGGCAGCAGCCGGCCAGGATCGCCACCCGCAGCCCGGCCGCGAAGAAGGCCAGTGCCACCACCAGGGCGATCAGCCCGGCGGGCGGCAGGGTCAGGAAGGCGGCCTCGAGGGCGCCCAGCACCGCCTCGATCAGCTGCGTGACCAGGGCGAAGAACGGGTGGAAATTGGCGTTCAGCCAATCGACGACGGGGGCTAGGACGGCTCCGGGATTGAAGGTCATTTCACCCTCGCTGCGGCTTGCGTCACGCGGTCCAGCACCATGGTCAGCACGACGATGGCGATCGAGGCGTTGATCGAGGTGGCGATGTCCAGCGTGCGGATGGCGCCGTAGATGGTCTCGCCCAGGCCCCCCGAGCCGACGATGCCCGCGATCACCACCATGCCGAAGGCCATCATCAGGCTTTGGTTGATGCCGGCCATGATCGAGGGCACGGCAAAGGGCAGGCGGATCTTCCAGAACATCTGCATGGGCGTCACGCCGGTGGCGTGGCCCAGCTCGATGAACTCGTTGGGCGTCTGGCGAATGCCGAGCGCGGTCAGACGGATCGCCGGCGGCATGGCAACGATCACCGTGGCGACCAGCGCCGTGGCGGGGCCGTAGCCCAGCAGCGCGATGGCCGGCAGCAGGTAGATATAGGGCGGCATGGTCTGGATCAGGTCCAGCACCGGGGTCAGCGCCCGGTCGAGGCGCGGCATCAGCCCGGCCAGCACCCCGAGCGGCAGGCTGATCGCCAGGGCGATGACGGTGGCGGCGATGACCAGCGCCAGCGTGCTCATGGTTTCCGGCCAGAGCGCCATGGCGGCGCAGGCGACCAGCGCGACGGCGGTGGCGATGCCGGCGCCAAGGCCCAGCATCCGCCAGGCCAGCAGTCCGGCCAGCGCGGCGATGACGTGGAAGGGCGGCAGCATCAGAAGCCAGAGCACCCCGTCATAGAGCCCTTCCAGCAGCAGCCGGAAGAAGTCGAAGACGAAGGCCGCGTGGTCTGAAAGCCAGAACAGCGCGTTGTCGACGGCCGTGTCGAAGGCGGTCACGAAGTTTTCCATGGCCATCCCTCAGGCTGCGCGGGCGTCGGGCTCGCCGCGCACGCCTTGCAGCAGGTTGCGGATGGTGACGATGCCGACCGGCCGGCCGCCGTCCTCGACGACGATGGCATCGCTGCCGGTCTCGGTGATCAGGCCGATCAGCGTGTCGATATCGGCCTCGGGCGAGCAGCGCGGCAGGCTGTCGGCGGCGCCCGGCCATTGCTTGGGCGGGATCATCACCGAATGCGCCTTGACCAGATGCAGCCGCGAGATGCCGGCGACGAAATCGGCGACATATTGGTCGGCGGGGTTCATCACGATCTCCTCGGCGGTGCCGGTCTGGATGATGACGCCGTCCTTCATGATGGCGATGCGGTCGCCGATGCGGATCGCCTCGTCGAGGTCGTGGGTGATGAAGACGGCGGACTTGCCCAGATCCTTGGTCAATTGCCGGAACTCGTCCTGCAATTGCCGGCGGATCAGCGGGTCGAGCGCCGAGAACGGCTCGTCCATCAGGATGATTTCCGGGTCCGAGGTCAGGGCGCGGGCCAGACCGACGCGCTGCTGCATGCCGCCCGACAGTTCCGAGGGATAGCGCGCCTTCCAGTCCGAGAGCCCAACCTTGGCCAGCGCGGCCTCGGCGGCGCGGTTGCGCTCGTCGCGCGACACGCCCTGCACCTCAAGGCCGAAGGCGGCATTCTCCAGCACCGTGCGCTGCGGCAGCAGCGCCACCGACTGGAACACCATGCCGATGTGGCGGGCGCGGGTCTCGCGCAGGGTGGCGGCGTCCATGGTCGAGATGTCGCGGCCCTTGACCACGACCTTGCCCAGGCTCGGCTCGATCAGCCGGTTCAGCAGCCGGATCAAGGTCGACTTGCCCGAACCCGACAGGCCCATGATGCAGAAGATCTCGCCGCGGCGCACCTGCAGCGTGGCATCCGAGACGCCGACCACGCAATTGTAGTACTGCAGGATGTCCTTCTTGGTCAGGCCGCGTTCGGTGATCGCGCGGATCGCCTCGGCATTGCGGTCGCCGAAGACCTTCCAGACCGACTGGCAATCGATCAGAACGTCGCTGGTGTCTGCTTGCATCATTTCCATTTCCCTGTCGCGCCTTTGCTCGTGCCATTGCCGGGCGGCCCGCGATCGGGCCGCCCGTGCCGGAGGCATCAGTAGGACTTGATGTTTTCCCAGCGCCCGATCAGGTCGGCATGGGCCTCGATCCAGTCCGCGATGGCCTGGTCCATGCTCTTGCCCTCGTTCACCGCCGCGTTGATCGCGGTGATGTCGGCAAGCGGCACGTAGACGCTGGCGATGGCCTCGCGCGCTTCGGGGTTTTCTTCCGAAAAGCCCTTCTGGCCGATCCAGTAATAGCCCTGCGGCGGGGCAAAGACGCCCTTGGGATCGGCCAGGAACTTGGTGTCGAACTTCTGCACCATCCAGGACGGCTCCCAGATCGTCACCGCGATCCATTCCTGCCGGTCGGTCGCCGATTTCAGGGCGGCAGTCATGGCGGCGGAGCTGCCCTCGACCAGCTGGAGGTTCAGCCCATAGGCGGATACCGCATCGCTGGCCTCGCGCATGAGGCCCGATCCCGGCTCGATGCCGACGATCTTGCCGCCGAACTTGTCGGCATTCTCGTTCAGTTGCTCGATCGATTCCACGGGCACATATTTCGGCACCGCGATGCCCTGATAAAGCCCGTGCGAGACCGGCGAGATCTTCTCCAGCCGGTTCTTGTTGCGCTGCCAGTAATCCTGGGCGACGTAATCGATCTGCGAGGCGATGATCTGCACGTCGCCCTTGGCCAGCGCCGCATAGGCGATGCCCCATTCCGAGAACTCGGTCAGCTCGACGGTGAAGCCCTTGTCCTCCAGCACCTTCTTGGTGATGCCCGTGATCGGGGTCAGGTCTTCCCAGGACAGGGTGCCCATCTTGATCACCTTGTCCTGCGCCAGCACCGGCGAGGCGAGCCCCAGCGCCACGGCGCCGGCAAGGATGGCTTTGAACAGTTTGCGCATTCAGATTCCTCCGCTGATTGGTCTTCCTGGGTGGTCCGGGCCATGGACATCACCCGGCCTTCGCCGCGGCACGCGCCACGGCGGGATCGTTCCGGCGCAGCCCGGCAGGGGCCGCGTTATTCCAGAGGGTTACGGATTGGTCGTCTCAGGATTCCCCCTATCCTGAATGCCGCAATTTATCCCTTGGCGCCGGATTCCGGGCAAACGAGAATTTGCTTCGGTTGGGCATTAGAAAATCTACGGCGCGCGGCCGCAGGGATCAGCCTGCCTGTTCCCGCAATGCCGCCAGCACATGCTCGACAAACGCCGCCACGCCGGGGCGCTTGAGCGATTTCTGCTTGCAGTTCAGGAAGTTGCCTCGTCCGGCGGTGATCGGTGCCGGATGGGCGAAGGCCAGCCGGCCCTGGCCGATCAGGGCCTGCACCATGTGGTGCCAGCCCAGCATCACCCCCTCGCCGCGCAAGGCGGCGTTCATCAGCAGGCTGACCTTGTTGGTGGACAGCGTCGAGGGCGCCTTGTTCCATTCGGCGCCCTGGGCGCGAAACCATTCCGCCCAGCCCAGCGGCTGCCAGCCGATGGCATCCGCGCTCCAATGCCGGTCGTGCAGGTGCAGCAGGTTGACGCGGTTCAGGGCATCGGCCTCGTCGAAGGGGCCGTGCTCGGCCAGGAAGGCCGGGGTGCAGACCGGCTGGGCGATCTCCTGGAACAGGAAATGCAGCTCCTCGCCGACCTCGCAGCGCTCGTTGCCGCAGAGGAACGAGATGTCCACCTCGGAATAGTTGCGCAGGGTGTCGTCGGCATCCGAGGCCAGCACCACGAAGCCGATCTCGGGATGCTGGGCGCGGAAGCTGTCCATCAGCGGCTGCAGCCAGAACAGCGCCATGGCGTCGGTGGCCGAGACGGTCACGGTCTGCGGCCCCTCGTCGCCGGTCAGCACCGACACCGCGGCGCTGATGGTGTCAAGCCCGGCGGTGACGGCCGAATGCAGGCTTGCGCCTTCGGCCGTCAGTTCCAGCGCATTGTGCTTGCGCACGAACAGCGCGGTGTCCAGCGCGCGTTCCAGCAGGCGGATCTGCTGGCTGACCGCGCCCTGGGTCACGTTCAGTTCCTTCGCCGCCAGGGTGAAGCTGAGATGCTTCGCCGCCACCTCGAATGTCGCGAACGAACCGAGCGAGGGCAGGTAGCGGCGCTTGATCGGCGGCATGGCGGTGACGTTCCCTGTTGATCGGGACATCATTCTAACCGGGACTGCCACTCTTTCCAGCGCATATAGGCATTGGCGCCGATGGTGTCGAAGGGATGCGGCGGCAGGCGGCCCGGCTCGGCCTCGGCGGTGAAGAACTCGGTGATCATGCTCGACCGCCCGCACAGCATCTCGGCCGCGCCGATGCCGGTCAGGGTGCTGCGGGTGGTGCCCAGGCCGTTGTCCACGCAGGCGGCGAACAGCCCGGGTTCCAGTTCGCGCATGACCGAGACGCCGTTTTTCGACAGGCACAGGTGCCCCGACCAGCAATATGCGAAGCGCAGTCCCTTCAGCATCGGGAAACGCGCGTCGAATTTCTGCCGCATGTGGTCCACCAGGCGGGCCAGGTCGGCGGCGCTGGTCTGCATGTCCGGCCGGTAATAGCCGCCCTGGCGGATGACGATGCGGTTGCCGCCCTGCGCCGGGCCGATCCGGCGCACCGTGGTGCCCATCGGGTCCGAGGGCGTGGCGCCCCAGCATTCCTGGCCGCCAAGCGTGCGGATCGCCTCGGGCGACAGTTCCTCGGTCATGCAGGCGTTCAGCATGATGTGCATCAGCCGGCCGCGCTTGAAGCCGAAGCTTTCCAGATGGCCGTTATTGGCCATGATGACCCGCTGCGCCAGAAGCGCGCCCTGCGCCGTCGCCAGCCGCCAGCCCTGCGGCGCGGTCTCGATGGTCAGCACCGGCGAGTTCTCATAGATGCGCACGCCGCCGCGCTCCAGCCCGGCGGCCAGGCCCTGCACATAGCCGGCCGGCTGGATCATCGCCGTGCCGGGGGTATAGAGCCCGCCCCGGTAATAGCCGGTGCCGGTGATCTCGTGCATGGCCCGGGCGTCCAGCAGCTCATGCGCTTCGCCCAGGTCGTGCAGATGCCTGGCATAGCTTTCGTTCGCGGCCAGCCCGGCCTCCGAGGCGGCGGCGTTGATCTTGCCCGAGCGCTGGAACCAGCCTTCGGGGATGCCGTATTCCGCCACCGCCTGCGCCGCGAAGTCGATGGCATGGCGGTTCAGCCGCGTCAGCTGCCGGTCGTGGCTGTCGCCCGAGCCGGCATAGTCCGACGAGGTCAGCTCATGCGGCAGGTCGATCATGAAGCCGGAATTGCGCCCGGTGCCGCCTTCGGAAATCCGCGCGGCATCCAGGATCGCCACATCCAGGCCCGGGTCGATCTGGTGCAGGCGCCGGGCGGCCGAGAGCCCGGCGAAGCCGCCGCCGACGATGGCGACGTCGCAGCCCGTGCTGCCGTCCAGCCGCGCGCGGGGCGCGACCGGCGGCAGGATGACGCTCCACCCGGCCGGGCCGTTGAAGACCGGGGTGCGGACGGCCTGATGCCGGCCCATGTCAGTCGAGGCCCGCTGCGGCGTTGTCGGTCAGGTCCAGCCAGATGGTTTTCAGCTGGGTATATTGGTCATGGGCGTGGATCGAGTTGTCGCGGCCGCCGAAGCCCGACTGCTTGTAGCCGCCGAACGGGGTGGTCACGTCGCCCTCGCCGAAGCTGTTCACCGTCACCGTGCCGGCCCGCAAGGCCCGCGCGCCGCGCAGCGCCCGCTTGCCGTTGGCCGAGAAGATCGAGGCGGCCAGCCCGTATTCGGTATCGTTGGCCACCGCGATCGCTTCCTCGAAGCTGTCCACCGCGATCACGGTCAGGATCGGGCCGAAAATTTCTTCCACCGCCAGCCGGGAATCGCGGCCGGTCTCGACGATGGTCGGTTCGATGAAGCCTTCCGAAACCACCTTGCCGCCCATCAGCACCATCTCGGACCGCGCAGCCTCAAGATAGCTGCTGACCTTCTGGAAATGCGATTGCGAGATCAGCGCGCCGACGCGGATGCTTGGGTCCAGCGGATCGCCGACCTGCCACCCGGCCGCCTCGGCCCGGACCTTCTCCAGCAGCCGGTCCTTGATGCCGCGCTGCACGATCAGGCGCGAGCCGGCCGAGCAGTTCTGGCCCATGTTCCAGAAGGCGCCATTCACGACATGCGCCGCCACCGCGTCGAGATCCTCGGCATCGTCCAGCACGATGCAGGGATTCTTGCCGCCCAGCTCCAGCACCACCTCCTTGAGGTTGCTGTCGGCGGAATAGGTCAGGAAGCGCCGCCCGGTCGCGGTCGAGCCGGTGAAGCTGACCATGTCCACGTCCGTGTGCCGGCCCAGCGGCTCTCCTACCTGCGAACCCGAGCCGGTGACGATGTTCAGCACCCCGGCCGGCAGCCCGGCCTTGGCCGCCAGTTCCGCCACCCGCAACGTGGTCAGCGTCGTTTCGCCCGCCGGCTTCAGCACCACCGAGCAACCGGCGGCCAGCGCCGGGCCGATCTTCCAGGCCAGCATCAAAAGCGGGAAGTTCCAGGGCAGCACCAGCCCCACGACCCCCACCGGCTCGCGCACCACCATGGCGATGTGGTTGTCCGAGGCCGGCGAGACCTGGTCGTAGATCTTGTCGATCAGCTCCGCATGCCATTTGATGACATGGATCGTCTCGGGCACGTCCACGGTTTCGCAATCGAAGATGGTCTTGCCGGCGTCGAGGCTTTCCAGCACCGCCAGTTCGCGGGCGTGTTCCTGCATCAGCGCGGCGAGGCGCAACAGGGTTTCCTTGCGCTCGCCCGGATGCAGCTTCGACCAGCGCCCGTCCTCGAAGGCGGCGCGGGCGGCGGTCACGGCCAGGTCCACGTCCTCGGGGCCGCAGGCGGCGATCTCGGCCAGCGGCTCGCCCGTGGCCGGGTTGGTGGTGGTGAAGGTCTTGCCCGAAAGCGCGGGACGGAATCCCCCGTCGATGAAGGCCAGCGTCGGGAAGGTCAGGCCGGCGGCGATGGCCTTGTAATCTTCGGTAGTCAGCAGATCGGTCATCTTACTTCCCCTCGACAATGGCCTGGACGGCGGTTTTCAGCGTGGCGATGACGGCTTCCAGTTCGGCCTTTTCGTCGGCGTTCAGCCCCTGCAGCGGCGGGCGCATCGGGCCGGCGCGCAAGCCGGTGGTCTCGACCCCGTGCTTGACGCATTGGATGAACTTGCCGCCCTGTTCCAGCACCGCCATCAGCGGCATCATCGCCGCCATGATCGCGCGCCCCTTGGCGAAATCGCCGCGCACGGCGCAGGCTTCGTAAAGCGCGACATGCTCCTCGGGCAGGAAGTTCGAGCCGGCGCAGATCCAGCTGCGCGCCCCCCAGGCGAAAAATTCCAACGCCTGGTCGTCCATGCCGCAGCTCATCTGGATCTGCGGATAGTCGCAGGCCAGCGTGTGGATGCGGTTCACGTCGCCCGAGCTTTCCTTGATGCCGATGACGTTCCTGGACTGGCTGACGATGTCGAGGAATTCGCGCCCCATGCTGACGCCCATGCGGCCGGGATAATTGTAAAGGATGACCGGCAGATCGGCGGCGCGGTCGATCTCCAGCGCGTTGGCGGCGTTCTCGGCCTCGGTCGGGACGGAATAGGGCGGGGTGCCCAGCAGGATCGCATCGGCGCCCATTTCGCGGGCGCCTTCGGCCAGCGCGAGGGAATCGGGGGTGCGCATGGCGCCGGTGCCGACGATGACCGGCAGCCGGCCATCGGCGCGCTCGGTGATGAAGCGGGCCAGTTCCAGCCGCTCCTCGACGGTCTCGGCATAGTTCTCGCCGGTGGAACCGCCCGAGATCAACCCGTGCACGCCGCCGGCGACCAGCCGCTCGACCAGATCGGCCAGAGCGTCATGGTCGATCGCGCCATCGGCGTGAAACGGCGTGATCACCGGGGTGTAAATGCCTTCCAGAACCATGCGGGGTGTCATGTCGCGGCCTCCATTCCTCTGCAACCGCCCCGGGCGGGGCGTATCCCTGCCATGAGGTAAGTCCACAGGCCGGCAGCCCGCAAAGGAGAATGTTCAGGGATTGGGCATTAGAAAAACTAGGGTCTCGCCGGTCCCGACGGGGGCGGCGGGTTGACAGCCTCGTCCTCGAATTATAAACGAACGGTCGTGCTGAAATTATCTGGGCCGCCATGGGACGCAAGCGCTCGATCGACCGGGACGAACTGATGCAGGCCATCGAGCGGGTGGCCCGCCGTTCGGGCATTGCCGGGCTGAGCATCGACGCCGTCGCCAAGGAGGCGGGGATCAGCAAGTCCAGCGTGGTCTATGACTGCGACAGCAAGGCCGGGCTGCTGGCGGCCTTCATCCGCCACAAGATGGCCCAGCATTGCGGTCGTTTGCCCGACATCCAGGCCCGGCATAAGGGCAAGCCCAATGCCCGGCTGCGCGAGATGATCGACGAATACCGCCGCGTTCCGACCGAGGAAGAACTGGCCATGGCGCTGCTGATCAGCGCCAGCATGGGCGAACATGCCGAATGCCGCGAGATCATGAGCGAGAAGCTGGCCGGCGATGCCGAGATGGTCGCGGCCCAGGCGGGCAACCGGCAGCGGATGCTGATGACGCTGCTGACCCTGCATGGCATGGCCTTCCTTGAATATTTCGGCTTTTACCGTTTCGACCAAGAAACCCGCAATGAGATCCTTGATGAATTGATGGCGGTCGCGGAAAGCGATCCCGGCGTGCCCGGAGACTGACCTCCACCCATCCAGACTCCCAGGAAAGACCGATCCATGACGATGAAATTTTCTCCCGGCGTTGCCGCCGGGCTTGTGTTTTGCTGCCTGATGGCAGCTTCTCCGTTGGCGGCGCAGCAGCTTCCGCCGCCGCAGGTCAGCGTGCAGGAACTCACCCCCGAGGCGCTGCCGGTCATCAACGAACTGCCCGGCCGGGTGGCCGCGACCCGCATCGCCGAGGTGCGGCCACGGGTCGGCGGCATCGTCATCGAGCGCGTCTTCGAGCAGGGCGGCAAGGTCGAGACCGGCGACGTGCTGTATCGCATCGACCCCGCGCCCTATGACGTGCGCGTCGCCAGCGCCAAGGCGACGCTGGCGCGCGCCCAGGCCACGGCGCTGAACGCCGCCGACCAGGAAAAGCGCGCCCGGGCCCTGCGCGAGCGCAAGGTGACGGCGGGCGCCGATCTGGACAATGCCACCACGGCGCTGGCCCAGGCCGAGGCGGACGTGGCCATCGCCCGCGCCGCCCTGCAGGAGGCCGAGCTGAACCGCGGCTATACCGTGGTCACCGCCCCGATTTCGGGCGTGGTCGGCCGGGCGCTGGTGACCGAAGGGGCGCTGGTCAACGCGCAGACCGACGTCATGGCGACGATCCAGCAGCTCGATCCGGTCTACGTGGACTTCACCCAATCCTCGTCCGAGCTGTTCGCGCTGCGCCGGGCGCTGGCGGCGGGGCAGCTGGCGATGATGTCGGCCGACGAGGCCGAGGTGCGGCTGGTCTTCGACGACGGCAGCGGTTACGCCCATCCCGGCAAGCTGCTGTTCTCGGAAGCCAGCGTGGACAGTTCCACCGGGCAGATCACCCTGCGGGCCGAATTTCCCAATCCCGAGGGCGAGTTGCTGCCCGGCCTTTATGTCCGGGTGCGGATCGAGCAGGCGATGCGGGACAATGCGCTGACCATTCCGCAGATGGCGGTGCAGCGCGACCAGTCCGGCCAGGCCTATGTCTATGTGCTGAAGGACAAGGACACGGTCGAGCGGCGCGACGTCACCCTGGGCCAGACCAGCGACAACCGCTGGCTGGTCGAGGCAGGGCTGAAGCCCGGCGAGCGGGTGGTCGTCGCCGGGGCGCAGAAACTCTATCCCGACGCCAAGGTGAAGCCGCAGCCGGTCGTGGCCGCAAGGCCGGTGCCCGCCGGGGCCGCCGCCGCGGCCGAGACGCCCGAGGCCGCGCTGCCCGCCAGCGACGTCAAGGCCGGGGAATAAGGCAGCATGGCACAGTTCTTCATTCGCCGGCCGGTGCTGGCATGGGTCATCTCGATCTTCATCGTCATCGCCGGGCTGCTGGCGCTGCCGAACATCCCGGTGGCGCAATACCCGCAGGTGGCCTGGCCGCAGATCACCATCTCGACCTCCTACACCGGCGCCGCGCCGGGCGAGATCAACCAGGCCGTCGCCCAGCCCATCGAGGATGAGCTGAACGGCGTCGAGGGGTTGGCCTATTACGAATCCGTCTCGGATTCCTCGGGGGCCATGCAGATCACCGCGACCTTCGAGCCCGGCACCGACGTGGCCCGCGCCCAGGTGGACGTGCAGAACGCGGTGTCGCGGGTCGAGCCGCTGCTGCCGCAAAGCGTGGTCGACCAGGGGGTGCTGATCGAGGAGGCCGGCTCGGGCTTCCTGATGATGGTGGCGCTGACCTCGGAAGACGGGTCGATGGACGACATCGCGCTGGGCGATTACATCAACCGCAACGTCGCCGGCGAGCTGCGGCGGATCGAGGGCGTCGGCCGGGCGCAGGTCTTCGCGCCCGAACGCGCGCTGCGCATCTGGGTCGATCCGGCCAAGATGACCGGCCTGAACCTTTCCTCGGCCGAGATCGTCGCCGCGGTGCGGGCGCAGAACGCCCAGGTCGCGGCCGGCAAGGTCGGGGCCGATCCCAACCCCATCGGCCAGCAGCTGACCGCGACCGTGCTGATCAAGGGCCAGCTTGCCGATCCCGAGGAATTCGGCCGGATCGTGCTGCGCGCCAATCCCGACGGCTCGGCCGTGCTGCTGCGCGACGTCGCCCGCATCGAGGTCGGGGCCGAGACCTACAGCTTCGCCTCGCGGCTGGATGGCAAGCCCGCGGCGGCGCTGGGGATCCAGCTTTCCAGCACCGGCAACGCGCTGAACACCTCGGAAGCGGTGCATCAGAAGATGGAGGAGCTGTCGCGCTTCTTCCCGCGGGGCGTGGCCTACACCATCCCCTATGACACCACCCCCTTCGTCGAGGCCTCGATCGAAAAGGTGCTGCACACGCTGGTCGAGGCGGTGGCCCTGGTCTTCGTGGTGATGTTCCTGTTCCTGCAGAACTTCCGCTACACGATCATCCCGACCATCGTGGTGGCCATCGCGCTGATGGGGACGGTGGCGGTCATGCTGGCGGCCGGCTTCTCGATCAACGTGCTGACCATGTTCGCCATGGTGCTGGCCATCGGCATCCTGGTCGACGACGCCATCGTGGTGATCGAGAACGTCGAGCGCATCATGGCGACCGAGGGCCTGCCCCCGCGCGAGGCGACGCAGAAGGCCATGGGCCAGATCTCGGGCGCCATTGTCGGCATCACCCTGGTCCTGGCGGCGGTTTTCGTGCCGATGGCCTTTTTCCCCGGCTCGTCGGGGATCATCTATCGGCAGTTCGCGCTGACCATGGTGGTGTCGATCCTGTTCTCGGCCTTCCTCGCGCTGACGCTGACCCCGGCGCTTTGCGCCACCTTCCTGAAGCCGATCAGCGGCCATCACGAAAAGAAGGGCTTCTTCGGCTGGTTCAACCGCAACTTCGACCGGCTGACCGGGCGCTACGCGGGCGCGGTGGGGCTGGTGACGCGCCGGCGGCTGGTGATGATGGTGTTCTATGTCGGGCTGGTGGTCGCCACCGGCATGGGCTTCCTGCGCCTGCCGACCAGCTTCCTGCCCAACGAGGATCAGGGGTTCGTCATCAGCGACGTGCAGACCCCGGCCACCGCCAGCTCGAACCGCACCGACGAGGTGTTGGCCGAGGCCACGCAGATGTACCGGGACATGGAGGCGGTCGAGAACGTCGTTTCGATCCGCGGCTTCAGCTTCTCGGGGCAGGGGCCGAATGCCGGGCTGATCTTCACCACCTTCAAGGACTGGGCCGAGCGCGAGCAATCGGCGCAGGACATCGCCGATGCCGCGAACATGCAGCTGTTCGGCTATCGGGACGCGCAGGCCTTCGCGCTGTCGCCGCCGCCGATCCCCGGCTTCGGCACAACCGGCGGCTTCAGCTTCCGCCTGCAGGATCGCGGCGGGCAGGGCCAGGAGGCGTTGCTGGCCGCCGCCCAGCAGATCATGGCGCAGGCGCAGGAGGGCGGCGTCGTCACCGGGTTGCGCATCGAGGGGCTGCCCTCAGCCGCGCAGGTCTTCGTGACCATCGACCGCGAAAAGGCCAATGCCTTCGGCGTGACCTTCGCCGACATCTCGGCCACCATCTCGCAATATCTCGGCTCGGCCTATATCAACGACTTCCCGAATGCCGGGAAGATGCAGCGCGTGGTCATGCAGGCCGAGGACGACAGTCGCATGCAGGCCGAGGACGTCCTGAAGCTGACGGTGCGCAACAGCAATGGCGGCATGGTGCCGTTTTCCTCCTTCGCCAGCGTCAGCTGGGAACAGGGGCCGTCGCAGGTCGTGGGCTATAACGGCTATCCCGCGGTCCGCATCGCCGGTTCGGCCGCACCGGGCCATAGTTCCGGCGCCGCCATGGCCGAGATGGCGCGGCTGGCGGCCGAGCTGCCGCAGGGCTTCGGCTATGAATGGACCGGGCAATCGCTCGAGGAGATCCAGGCCGGCAGCCAGGCGACGCTGCTGTACGCGATGAGCATCCTGTTCGTCTTCCTGCTGCTGTCGGGGCTTTACGAAAGCTGGTCGATTCCCCTGTCGGTGATGCTGGTGGTGCCGCTGGGCGTGCTGGGCTGCGTGATCGCGGTCATGCTGCGCGACATGCCCAACGACATCTATTTCAAGGTCGGCCTGATCGCGATCATCGGACTTTCGGCCAAGAACGCCATCCTGATCGTCGAATTCGCCAAAGACCTGCGCGAACAGGGGCAAAGTCTGATCGAGGCGGCGGTGACGGCGGCAAGGCTGCGCTTCCGGCCGATCCTGATGACCTCGCTGGCCTTCACCTTGGGCGTGCTGCCGCTGGCCATCGCCACCGGGCCCTCGGCCGCCAGCCAGAATGCCATCGGCACCGGCGTCATCGGCGGCATGATCGCGGCCACGGTGCTGGCGATCTTCTTCGTGCCGGTGTTCTTCGTCTTCGTTCTGGGCCTGTTCAGCCGGTTGGGCGGCAAGGCGCGGACCGGGGCCGATCCGGCCCGGGCGGATGCGGCGGGCTAGGCTCCGGCCGCGCCGCCGGCACGGGTGGGCCTGGTCCGCCCGTGCCTTTCCATCCTTTTTCGCGGCCCCTTTGGCGGACCGCTGCAAGCAGAGAGTTTTCGGATGACGCAGATCCTGTCCCTTTCCCGCCGCGGCCTGTTGGGCGGGCTGGCCTCGAGCCTGGCGCTGGCCGCCTGCAGCCAGGTCGGTTACGCCCCGCCCCGGGCCGAGCTCGCCTCGGCCTTCGCCGGCAATTCGCCCGCCCGCCGCGCCGGCGCCAACGCCTGGTGGGCGGCCTTCCGCGACAAGCAGCTGGACGCGCTGGTCGCCGCCGGGCTGAAGCGCAATCTCGACGTGCTGACCGCGGTCGCGACCATCCGCGAGGCGCAGGCCAATGCCCGGCTGGTGGGCGCGAACGACCTGCCGCAGGTCGATGCCTCGGGCGCGGCCGGCCGCAGCCGCAACGAGACCGGCGCCGTCGGCGAAACCAGCTCGGCGACGCTGGGGGTGTCCTGGCTCATCGACCTGTTCGGCCAGAACCGCGCCGCGCGCGAGGGGGCCTCGGCCAGGCTCGACGCCGCCTATCTGTCGGCCGAGGTCTCGCGCCTGACGGTGGCCAGCGCCATCGCCCAGGCCTATGTCGATGCGCGCTATTACCAAGAGGCGCTGGCCCTGACCCGGCAGAGCCTGGACAGCCGCAAGCGCTCGCTGTCGATGACCCGCACCCAGGACGAATTCGGCAGCGCCACCCGGCTGGAAGTGCTGCAGGCCGAGCAGCTGGTGACCCAGGCCGAGGCCGCGCTGCCGGGGCTCGAGGTCGGCTTTGACCGCTCGGTGAACCGGCTTGCCACCCTGACCGCCGGGCGCAGCGCCGATATCGCCGCGCGGTTGCGCAAGGGCGGCGGCCAGCCGCGGGCGCGCTACCGCGCCAGCGTCGGCGTTCCGGCCGACGTGATCCGCGTGCGTCCCGACGTCCGCGTGGCCGAGCGCAACCTGGCCGCTGCCGTCGCCGGCGTGGGCGAGGCGCAGGCGGCCTTCTATCCCAAGCTGACGCTGTCGGGCTCGATCACGCCCGCGAACATCAGCGGCGGCAGTTCCAAGACCTGGAGCTTCGGCCCGCAGATCTCGCTGCCGCTGTTCTCGGGCGGCGCCAACCAGGCGAACCTGTCGGCGGCGCAGGCGCGGGCCGAGCAGGCGCGGCTGGCCTGGCAGGCCTCGGTGCTGAACGGTGTCGAGGAGGTCGAGAACGCGCTGGCCGGTTACAACCGCGACGCTCGCGCCGTCTCGGCGCAGTCGCGGCTGGTCGAGAATGCCCGCGAGACGGTGCACCTGACCCGCAGCTCTTACGATCTGGGCGAGTCGGATTTCTTCCCGGTGCTGGACGCCGAGCGCAGCCTGCTTTCGGCCCGGCAGGAACTGGCTGCGGCGCTGCGCGATCAGGCAGTGAACTTCATCAAGCTGAGCGCGGCGGCGGCCGGCGGGGTGGGCGTGCCGGCGTCGTGAAGGCGCCAATCAGCGCAGGGCCAAGATGTCCTGCGCCATTATGATCCTGGGCTGGCGTGGAATCATCCGGCTCTTGCGCCGCTCGAAAGCGTCGCAAAAAGCCATCGGATCATCGAACTCGAACTCGGCCAGTTGTTCCAGCGGATATTGCCACCATTTCGTGTCCAAAAGTCGCTGGATCACTGCCTTGGGGAAGCGGTATTTGATGATCTTGGCGGGCATTCCTGCGACGATGGCATATGGTGGCACGTTCTTGGTAACGACTGCATTTGCCGCGAGGATCGATCCGGTTCCGATGGTCAGACCGCCCGCCAGCAAGACATCGCCCCCAATCCATACATCATGATGAATGCGAGTCGGTTTGGGCGTGCCGTCATAAGATTTGGAAAACGCCTCCGAGCTCGCCCCAAGTTCCCGCGCGGCTTCGCGGTAGAACGGTCCATAACTGACGGGATGCGTGGAAACGCGCGAGTATGGATGGTTATTACCCATCATTCTTACGCCGGTTGCAATCGAGCAGAACGCTGCGGATGTAAATCGGTGTGCAGGCGAATGGGCATAGCTCATATATCCCAGAGACCCGATCACCATGACATTGCCATTCTTGACGAAATGACGGGTCCAGTGTGACACTCGCAGATTGTCGTGAAAAACGATCCGTTCGATCTTTTCGAGATTGCCTTCGGTTTCCTGGGATTTCGGCAGAATCCTGCTTTGGGACAGAAAATCGAAAATTCTGTGGTTCATCTTCAAATTATGCAACATCGTGTGCGAGCACCGGCAATGAAAATACTGGATTCGAGCCGAGCCGATTTCCCAGCCCGGCCTGTCTCGTCAAAGCGGATCGACCGTGAAGGCCGGCATCCTGTCGCCGGTATCCAGCGTCGCCAGGCAGCGCCGGCCGCAATCCAGCGCCTCGCGGATGGTCACGTCCATGTCGAGATAGCGATAGGTGCCCAGCCGACCCACGAAGGTCACGTTCGACTCGGCCTCGGCCAGCGCGACGTAATCGGCCAGCATCGCCTTTTCCGCCACCAGCCGGATCGGGTAATAGGGAATGTCCTCGGACCCGCATTCGCGCGAGAATTCGCGATAGAGCACCGAGCCGTCATGGTTTTCCCACGGCGCGAAATGCTTGTGCTCGGTGATCCGGGTATAGGGCACGCCCACGTCGCCGTAATTCATCACCGCGCAGCCCTGGTAATCGCCCTGGTAATCGAAACGCTCGAAATCCAGGGTGCGATAGCCAAGGCGGCCCAGTTCGTAACCGAACCAGCCGTCGATCGGGCCGGAATAGAAGACATGATCGTAATCGGCGGCCTCGTCGCGGCCGACCGTCGTATTCAGCTTCACGCTGATGCCGGGATGGTCCAGAATCCGCTCGACCATTGCGGTATAGCCGTTTTCCGGCATGCCCTGGAACTTGTGGAAGAAGTAATTGTCGTCATAATTGAAGCGCACCGGCAGGCGCTTGAGGATCGAGGCCGGCAGTTCTGTCGGCGAGCAGCCCCATTGCTTCAGCGTATAGCCCTTGAAGAAGGCCTCGTAGAGTTCGGGGCCGACGAAGCGCAACGCCTGCTCCTCGAAGGTCTGCGGGTCGGTGATCGAGGTGTCGGCCTTGCCTTCAAGAAAGGCGCGCGCCTCGTCGGGACGCAGGGTCTGGCCGAAGAACTGGTTGATCGTGTGCAGGTTCACCGGCAGCGAATAGACCGCGCCCTGCGAGGTGGTCTTGACCCGGTTCTTGTAGGGCAGGAAGGTCTCGAAGCGGTTGACGTAATCCCAGACCTCGGCATCGTCGGTGTGGAAGATATGCGGCCCGTAGACATGGACCATGACGCCGGTCGCCTCGTCGCGGGTCGTGTGGCAGTTGCCGGCGACATGGGGGCGGGCATCGGCCACGGTGACGCGATGGCCGGCTTCGGCCAACATGCGGCCGATCACCGCGCCGGACAGGCCTGCACCGACCATGAGGTAATGTTTCGTCATCAAATTCTCCGGGGCAGTGTGATTTTCAAGGCGCGGGTTATTGCGCCGCCATCGGGGCAGAGCCCGGGGCCGGCTCGGGCGCGATTTCCAGCCGTCTGGTCCAGAAGTCCGTGCTGGCAAGCTCGGCATAACCCTTGCGCCATTCGGCCTTGAGCCGGGGATAGTCGCGCATCAGCCGGATGCCGTTCCTGAGCATTCGCCAGCCCTGGCGCAACGCCGCGCGCTTGGAATGGCGCACGGTGAAGCTTTGCTTGCCGTCGGCGCTGACATAGGTGATCTCGGCGGCGCCCCAGGTTTCGCGGATTCGGCCGCGCTGGCCGGATTGCAGCACCAGCCGGTTGCCGTAGAGCCGGAAGAACGGCAGCAGATGGCCGTTCAGGGTGAATTTCATCAGCAGCCGCGGCAGCCATCTGTGTGGGTTGAGGCGGATGTGCTGTTGCGGCAGCGGGCCGGTCAGCGGTTTCCAGGCCTCGTCCTTGCGGAAGGCGGCGATGGCGGCGCGGCGCTCGGCCATGTCGGCATTCTCGGCAAAGAAGGCGGGGCCGCGCATCACGTCCTCGACCGCCAGGTTCAGCGCCGAGAGCGATTCGTAATGGCACTGGAACAGGCTGCGCATGAAGAACCAGCCCGGCATCGTCAGGGTCTTGAACAGGCCGATATCCATCTGCGGCAGCGCGAGGTGATGGATGATGTGGCTGCGCATGTCGAGATAAAGCGTCTGCGCCGATTCCTTGTCCGAGAAATCCGCGTCCTGGAAGCAGATCACCCCCGGCAGCGTCACGATGTCGAAATCGTTGGCGATCGAGAAGCTGATGTCGTCGCCGCGCACGAAAAACGGGAAGGGACGGTATCTGGTCTCGGCGATCGGAAAGGCGAAATACCACCAGCCGCCATAGAAATTATGCGGCTTGTCCCTGGTCGATTGCATTTCCATCTGCGCGACCTGGTCGAAATTGCGCAGGTCGACGCCCAGCCATTGCGGCTGGCAATGCCGGTTGAAGACCGCGCCATTCTCCCACAGCGCCCAGCGGTGGTTGGCCATGGTCATGCCGCCGGCCACCGCGGTCTTCGGATCGGTGGCATAGGCGAGGAAGGTCCAGGTCCGCTCGACCGCGCCCATATGCACCGAGGCGTCGTCATCCATGAACAGGCAATGCGAGGCGCCGCGCGCCTCGGCCTCCAGCAGCCCGCGGGCGAAGCCGCCCGAGCCGCCCAGGTTCTCATTGCCGATCAGCGTGACCTGTTTCGAGGGCTGGATCGCGGCGCTGCGGCCGTTATCCACCACGATCAGGTGCAGATGCGGCGCCAGCGGGGTCTCGGCCATGAAGGTCTCGAACCGCGCGGCGCTGGCCTCGACCGCGGCCTCGCGCTTGAAGGTGGTGATCGACAGCGCCAGCTGCGGCAGGCGGCGCGGCGCCTGTCGGGTTTCCCAGGCGGCGGCGGTCAGCTTGCCCTCGCCAAGCGCGCGCAGGGTGAAATAGACCAGCCCCACCGGCTCGGCCTCGAGCAGCGGCGTCAGGTCCAGCCGGAAAGGCTCGCCGGCCTGCAGCTCGATGAGCTCGTTGACCGGCCGTTCCCAGGACCGCTGCGGCAGGGTCTGGAACACCACCAGCTCGAAGCGCCCCTCACCCTCGAGCCGCAGTCCCAAATCCTCGAGCGCGCAATGCCGCCGCCATTTGCCGAGGTTGAACAGGTTGGCGGCGGTGTTGAACTCCACGGTGCCGCCGGCCGAAAAGACGATGCTGTGCGCGCTGTCCGAATAGGCCGCCGGCCCGAACAGTCGCAGATAGAGCAGATGCTCGGTCGAGATCCCGCGCTCGGGCCAGAGCAGGGATTGCAGGGTGTGGTTGCGGTTATCTGAAGTGCTGTTTTCCATGGCTGGCCTCAACGCGTTTCGGATTACCGTTTCTGGGGATTGGCGTTACTCGCCAACTTCTGCTTATGGCTGTCGATAATTCCCGACACCAAGGGTCTTACGAAAATATCCATCATCTCCTGGCTGGTAGCGGGCAAGCGCATGTCGGCCAGCGGGGCTTCCGTTTCTGGCAGCGGATCCTCAAAAAGCTTGTCGCGCCCGAAATAGCGGTTTGCGACTGCCTTGTTGCCGGTTTCGAACTCTGCCAGCAGCCGCTCGCGATCCTCGCGGGACAGCAACAGGCTGTTGATTTCACTGTCGCGGGGGCGTGTGCGCCGGTCGATCTCATACAATATGGATTCGAGCTCGGCCCGATAGGGTTCGGGGCTTTGATCAAGCGGTAGCTGCCGCATGAATTCCGACATGGCAGGCGAAAAGCTGGGATTGACTTGGCCCGGGTTTTCGAAATCGCTGATATCGATCAGATCCATATGGCGGCAGAAGGTGGCGATCGGGCCGTCCTTCATATGGCGCTTTTCATGTACGGTCAAAAGGATGTTTTCCTTGCCGAAAAGCTTTTCCAGGTGCTTGACGTATCTGTTGTAGTTTATCCAGTGAAAATCACTTCTCAGCCGCATGAATTCGGGGAATGTCAAATGGCTGAGATGTTTTTGCCATTGCCATTTTATGTTCTGGAAATACCAGCTTTCCAGCCACAAATCTTGCCGCCGTAGCGAGAAAATCACCTTGACGTCGAAATAATCGCGGAAGGGTACCAGATAGGAAAGATCACGCTGGCAGCAAATATCTTCGTCCGTCAGGATGGCGGAATGAATGGGATGCGCAGATTCTTTGCACTGTCGAATGATCCCTTCCGCCACACCCCTCGCCTTGCGATTTCCGACGGCAAGGGCTCGCATCAGAACCGCCTGTCGAGGCGCGCCATTTACCTGCAGATATCCCAGTTCGGCCAACCGGGCGCAATTGACGAACAAGAACCGTTGTATCGCGGAGGTCGCGGTTCTGTGAGCGCCGATATGCAGATAAAGGGTTCGATTCATTTAGCAGCAGATCCTTGGAGAACTAGTCGCTTGATGGATGGGACCGGCATGGCCTGCTCAACCTGCCACGGCATGGTCAGATTTTCGGGGGCATGGTTGGGCGAAAGAAGCGAGGCGGAGCTGACCTGATGATGACCGATGGAAAGGCCGATATGAAGCGGTTGGGTCACTGGGTTGGATCTCGATCAGCGGTCTTCCGATGCGGGCATGGTCCTGCCGGGCCCCGGCAGGCTGGGCGCGGTCTAGCCCATTCTGATTGCCTGGGAAAGCATGAATGCTTGCCGCGGGCCGGACGGCCAGACTGGACGGCTCGCCCGCATCGGCGGAGTTTTGCCGATGACCCTGCGTCAGCGGGGACAAATCGGCACGGCTCGGAAGTCCGCGGAGCCCCGCAGGCACCCGCATCAAGCCCATGGCAGCGGCTTGCGCTTTGTGGCAATGCGGAATCATGGGGACCGCAGATCCGGGAAACACGACCGTGGTGCAATCATCGCAGGACAGCGAACGCTACATCGCCCGAGGCATCGCCCATATGAAGCTGGCGGCCGCCGTCGAGGCGCCGATCGAGGTCGCCTTCGTGCTGATGCCGCGCTTCACCATGCTGGCCTTCACCTCGGCCATCGAGCCTCTGCGTGTCGCCAACCAGCTGACCGAGAAGCTGCTGTTCAAATGGCACGTCCTGACCGAGACCGGCCAGCCGATCAGCTGCTCGAACGGCGTGCCGGTGGTGCCCGATGCCCCGCTTTCCTCGGCCCCGGCCAGCGATTACGTCCTGGTCTGCGGCGGGGTCGAGCCGGATGCCGGCTGCAGCGCAGAGCTGACCGACTGGCTGCGCAAGCAATGGCGCCACGGCCGCACGGTGGGCGGGCTGTGCACCGGCGCCTATGCGCTGGCCCGCGCCGGCATCCTGAACGGCCGCCGTTTCACCCTGCATTGGGAAAACATCCCCAACTTCACCGAGAAGCACCCCGACCTGGCCCCGGAGCGGCGCATCTTCTGCATCGACGACCGCATCGTCACCTGTGCCGGCGGCGTCGCCTCGACCGAGCTGGCGTTGAAGCTGATCGAGGATTACTACGGCACCGACCTGATGCAGGCGGTGATGGACATGTGCCTGCTCGGCCAGATCCGGCGCGGCGAGGAGGAGCAACTGAGCTCGCTTTCCGTGCGGCTGGGCACCCGCAACGACCACCTGATCCGCGCCGTCGCCTATATCGAGGCGCATGTCGAGGACGAGGTGGACCTGGGCGAATGCGCCGGCTATCTGGGCATCTCGCGCCGGCAGCTCGAGCGGCTGTTCCAACGCTATCTGGACACCACGCCGCTGCAATATCTCAACCGGGTGCGGCTGCAGCACGCGCGCTCGCTGCTGACCGAGACCAATCTCAGCGTGATGGAGGTGGCGGTGGCCTGCGGCTTCGGTTCGTCCTCCTATTTCTCCAAGGTGTTCCGCTCGCATTACGGCATCTCTCCGCACAAGTTCTCGCTGACGCGCAAGCGGGGCTGAGCCTTGGCGCGATTGCGTGTATGCTGCCCCGGGAACGCTGGCGAAGGGGGACGGCATGGGCAAGGACGGAGGCAAAGGCGGCGGCCAGGCGGGACGCATCCGCATCGGCATCGGCGGCTGGACCTATGAGCCCTGGCGCGGCAGCTTCTATCCCGAGGGTCTGCCGCAGCGGCGCGAGCTGGAACATGCCAGCCGCCAGCTCACCTCGATCGAGATCAACGGCACCTATTACGGCAGCCAGAAGCCCGAGAGCTTCCGCAAATGGCATGACGAGACGCCCGAGGATTTCGTCTTTTCGCTGAAGGCGCCGCGCTATGCCACGAACCGCAGGGTGCTGGCGGATGCGGGCGAGACCATCGCGCGCTTCTTCGACAGCGGCGTCCTGCTGCTGGGCGACAAGCTGGGGCCGATCAACTGGCAGTTCATGGCGACGAAGAAATTCGACCCCGAGGATTTCGCCGCCTTCCTGAATCTGCTGCCCGCATCGCTGGACGGCAGGGCGCTGCGCCATGTCGTCGAGGTCCGGCACGAAAGCTTCCGCAGCCCGGACTTCATCGGGCTGATCCGCGGCCATGGCATCGCCGCGGTGGTTTCGGCCGATGGCGATTTCCCGCAGATCGCCGATCCCACCGCGCCCTTCGTCTATGCCCGCATCATGGGCACGCGCGAGGACGAGCCGCTGGGCTATGCGCCGGACAAGCTGGACCTGTGGGCGGAACGGGCGCGGATCTGGGCCGCCGGCGGCCTGCCCGAGGGGCTTGACCATGTCGGCGGCAACGATGCCGGGGCGCCGCGCGACGTGTTCCTTTACGTGATCAGCGGCTGCAAGCAGCGCAATCCACAGGCGGCGATGGCCTTGATGGAAAGGCTGGGGCAGGGCGGCTGACCCCCGGTTGCAGGGCCAGCGATTTCCCGCTGCCGCGGCGCCGTCGAATTGCGCTTCGCCGCATCGCGCCTATATCTCGCTGCAACGCAAAACCGGGAAGGAACATTCGTGGGCGAAGGACGACAACCGGCACAGGCCGGGCCGATCCTGCATTTTCGCGGCATCGAGGGCCAGGCGATCCGGCTTGCGGCCATCGTGATCCGCCGCGACGACACGGCGCCGGGAAGCCTGCGCGCCGCGGGCGCCGAGATCGCGCCGCGGCGCCTGGCCGCCATCGCCGGCATCACCGCCTGGCGCTACGATTTCACCCTGGCCGCCGGCGATCCGGGCTATGAGCTCGAGGGCGAGCACTACGAGGTGGCGACCGAGTTCGACGGCGACCTGCGCATCGCCTTCGTCTCCTGCAATGGCGAGGAGAATGGCGATCTGGACCGCGACGGCGAGGAGCGCAACCTGATGTGGGCCCGGCTGGCCCGCGACCACGCCCGCGCGCCCTTCGCCCTGCTGCTGCAGGGTGGCGATCAGGTCTATGCCGACGAGGCGACGCAGGGCCACCCGCTGAGCCATGACTGGCCCGACAAGGCGTCCGAGGTCGACGATCCCATCGCGCTGGCCGGCCTGGCCGAGCATCTGCGCCACCGCTTCGTAGAGCGTTATCTGCATGTGCTGCAGGCGCGCGGCTATGCCTGGATGGCGGCGCGGGTGCCGGTGCTGTCGGTCTGGGACGATCACGACATCTGCGACGGCTGGGGCTCGCTGCCCGAGAAGCGCAGCCGCTCGGCCGTCGGCCGAACCCTGTTCGCTGTGGCGCGCGAGACCTATCTGCTGTTCCAGCACGGCGCGGTGGAAGGCGACATTCCCGACCTGTTCCTCGACGCCTCGGGGGCCAGCCTCAGCTGGAAGCGCGAATTGCCGGGCCTGACCATCGCCGCGCCGGACCTGCGGTCCGAACGCGACCGCCACCGTATCCTCGGCCCGGCGGGCTGGCGGGCGGTCGAGGCGCTGGCGCCGCGGGGCGCGCAGGTGTTCCTGGTCTCCAGCGTGCCGCTGCTGGGGCCGCGCCTGTCGCTCCTGGAACGGCTGATGATGGCGATCCCGCGCATGCAGCATTACGAGGACGACCTGCGCGACCAATGGCAGAGCCGCGCCCATCGCGAGGAATGGCAGCGCATGCTGCGCGAGGTGCTGAAATGGCGCACCGAGGCGCCTGTCACCGCGCTGTCGGGCGAGATCCATCTGGCCACCCGCGCCGTCATGGGGCCGGATGCGCAGCGTGTGCATCAATTGGTCGCCTCGGGCATCTCGCATCGCGCCCCGCCCAAGGCCTATGCGCGCAGCCTGGGGCTGTTCGCCGGGCTGGGCGAGGCGCCCTTGCCCGGCCATCCGATCCGCATCCACCCGCTGCCCGGCCAGCGCCACCGCTACGTGGCCGAACGGAACTACCTGACCCTTGCCCGCCGCGACGGGCGCTGGCAGGCGGTCTGGCACCTTGAGGACAGCGGCGAAACCCCGGCGTTGGATCTGTCTGACTGACGCCGGCGGGCGGTTGCGCCGCCCGCCAAAGCCCGCTATGTCGGGCGCCCATACCGGTCGCAGCCTACCCGGTCATCAAAACAAGGGTCACATCATGAAGACGACAGTTGTCTGCTCGGGCGGACTCGATTCCGTGTCGCTGGCGCATATGGTCGCGGCGCAGGGCGGGCTTTCGCGCCTGGTCTCCTTCGACTATGGCCAGCGCCACCGCAAGGAGCTGGATTGCGCCGCCGCCGCCGCCCGGCGGCTGGGCGTGCCGCATCACCTCATCGACATGCGCGGCGTGGGGGCGGTGCTGACCGGCTCGGCGCTGACCGGCGGCGCCGAGGTGCCGGACGGGCATTATGCCGAGGAAACCATGCGCATCACCGTGGTTCCGAACCGCAACGCCATCATGCTGACCGTGGCCTTCGGCATGGCGGCGGCGATGGGCGACCGGGCAGTGGCGACCGCCGTGCATGGCGGCGATCATTTCATCTATCCCGATTGCCGCCCCGCCTTCGCCGAGGCCTTCCAGCACATGCAGGACGCGGCGCTGGACGGCTATGCGCAAGTGCGGCTGCTGACCCCCTTCGTGCATCGCACCAAGGCCGATATCGTCACCGAGGGCGCCCGCCACGGCACGCCCTTTGCCGAAACCTGGTCCTGCTACAAGGGCGGTGCCCGCCATTGCGGCCGCTGCGGCACCTGCGTCGAGCGGCGCGAGGCCTTCCACCTGGCCGGCATCCCCGACCCGACCGCCTATGCGGACGCCGATTTCTGGCGGCAGGCCATCGCAGAATGGCGGCAAGCCTGATGTTCCGCATCGCGAAGGAGTTCCATTTCTCGGCCTCGCACCAGCTGGCGCATCTGCCGCCGGATCATCAATGCGCCCGGCTGCACGGGCACAATTACATCGTCGTGGTCGAACTGGCGGCGGCCGAGCTGAATGCCGACGGCTTCGTGCGCGACTATCACGAGCTTGCGCCGCTAAAGCACTATATCGACACGCATTTCGACCATCGCCACCTGAACGACGTTCTGGACGGCCCTTCGACCGCCGAGGCCATGGCGCGGCATTTCCATGACTGGTGCAAGGCGCGCTGGCCCGAGACGGTGGCGGTCCGGGTGTCCGAGACGCCCAAGACCTGGGCCGAGTATCGGCCATGACGCTGCGCATCGCGGAAATCTTCGGCCCGACCATCCAGGGCGAGGGCGCGCTGATCGGCGAGCCCACGGTCTTTGTCCGCGCCGGCGGCTGCGATTATCGCTGCCTCTGGTGCGACAGCCTGCACGCGGTGGAGAGCCGCCACCGCCACGAATGGCGGCCGATGAGCGCCGCGGCGGTCTGGGCCGAGGTCCGGCGCCTGTCCGGCGGCCAGCCGCTGACCGTCTCGCTGTCCGGCGGCAACCCGGCGATCCAGGATTTCGCGCCGCTGATCGCGCTGGGACGCGGGCAGGGCTATCGCTTCGCCTGCGAGACGCAGGGCTCGGTCGCGCAGCCCTGGTTCGAGGATCTGTCCATGCTGGTGCTGTCGCCGAAACCGCCCTCGAGCGGGCAGGTGGTCGACTGGGACGCCTTCGACCGCTGTGTGCAGGCGGGCGAGGGCGCCGGCCAGCGGGTGCTGAAGATCGTGATCTTCGATCAGCGCGACCTGGACTGGGCGCGCGCGGTCGCCGCCCGCCATCCCCAGCTGCCGCTCTACCTGCAACCCGGCAATCCCGAGACCGATCCCGCCCTGCCGGTCGATCCGCAGGCCCTGGCCGACCGGCTGCTGTGGCTGGTCGAGAACACGGTCGGCCGCGGCTGGCTGAAACCCCGCATCCTGCCGCAGCTGCATGTCCTGATCTGGGGCAACCGGCGCGGCGTCTGACATCCCGGAGGGAAGCATGACCGAAACGATCTACAGCGGCCTCAAGCAGCTGGGCGGCGCCACCCTGCTGCCCGAAAGCCCCGACAAGGCCGAGTTGGAGCGGGTGCAGAACCCGCAGGCCGACGTGGCCTATAACGTGCGCTTCACCGCGCCCGAGTTCACCTCGCTCTGCCCGATGACCGGGCAGCCGGATTTCGCGCATCTGGTGATCGACTATGTGCCCGGCGACTGGCTGGTCGAATCGAAATCGCTGAAACTTTATCTTGGAAGTTTCCGGAATCACGGCGCTTTTCACGAGGACTGCACCGTCTCTATCGGCCGGCGGCTGGCCGGGTTCCTTGCGCCGCGCTGGCTGCGCATCGGCGGCTACTGGTATCCGCGCGGCGGCATCCCCATCGACGTGTTCTGGCAGAGCGGCCCGCTGCCCGAGGCGGTCTGGATCCCCGATCAGGGCGTGCCGCCCTATCGCGGCCGCGGCTGAAGCCGGGCCCCCATCTGCAAGAAGCTATCGGTCGGCGCGGCTCCGGGTATCGGGCCGCGCCGATTTCGCTTGACAGCCTCGTCGCGAATATGTGAGCATTTGCCCATCGCATTAGCAAATGCTGATCCGCAGGGGAGGACAATCGAATGAGCATGATGCTGCGCGGCCTGATGGGGGCTTGCGCCATGACGGCGCTGGCGGCGCCCGCCATGGCCGAGACGCTGACCATCGCCACCGTGAACAACGGCGACATGATCCGCATGCAGAAGATGACCAAGCCGTTCACCGACGCGAACCCGGACATCCAGTTGGAATGGGTCACGCTGGAGGAGAACGTGCTGCGCCAGCGCGTCACCACCGACATCGCCACCAAGGGTGGGCAATACGACATCGTGACCGTCGGCAACTACGAGGTGCCGATCTGGGCCAAGCAGGGCTGGCTGACCCCGCTTGAGGACATGGGCGCCGATTACGACGCCGAAGACATCCTGCCGCCGATCCGCGAGGGGCTGTCGCTGGACGGCAAACTTTACGCGGCGCCCTTCTACGGCGAATCCGCGATGATCATGTATCGCACGGACCTGATGGAAAAGGCCGGGCTGGAGATGCCCGAGCGCCCGACCTGGGAATTTGTCTATGACGCGGCGCGCAAGATGACCGACAAGACCAACGAGGTCTATGGCATCTGCCTGCGCGGCAAGGCCGGCTGGGGCGAGAACATGGCCTTCCTGACCTCGATGGGCGCCAGCTACGGCGCGCCCTGGTTCGACATGGAGTGGAAGCCGCAATTCTCGGGCGAGGCCTGGAAGAAGGCGCTGACCGATTACGTCGCCATCATGACCGAGGCCGGCCCGCCCGGCGCCTCGTCGAACGGTTTCAACGAGAACCTGGCGCTGTTCCAGACCGGCAAATGCGGCATGTGGATCGACGCCACCGTGGCCGCCAGCTTCGTGTCGAACCCCAAGGAGTCGACCGTCGCCGACAAGGTCGGCTATGCACTGGCCCCCGAGGGCGAGAAGCCGCAGATGTGGCTCTGGGCCTGGACCCTGGCCGTGCCGTCCTCGACCGACGCGCCGGACGCGGCGAAGAAGTTCGTCGCCTGGGCGACCTCGAAAGCCTATACCGAGCAGGTCGCGGCCGCCGAGGGCTGGGCGAACGTGCCGCCGGGCACCCGCACCTCGCTTTACGAGAACCCGGAATACCAGAAGGCCGCGCCCTTCGCGAAGCCGACGCTGGACAGCATCATGTCGGCCGACCTGAAGAACCCGACCACCGTGGAAGTGCCCTATATCGGCACGCAATGGGTGGGCATCCCCGAGTTCCAGGCGCTCGGCACCGCCGTCGGCCAGCAATTCTCGGCCGCGCTGGCGGGCCAGGCGAGCGTCGACCAGGCGCTGCAGATGGCCCAGCAGATCGCCGAGCGCGAGATGGCCAAGGCCGGCTATCCCAAGTGACCTTGGTCAGCCCGTAACCCCTTCACGATCACGCAAGGGACGGACATGCCGTCCCTTGCTTTCCGAACCGGAATGTTCATCCGTCATTTTCGTCGCTTGCGTGGGGAGGCGCGCCGATGGCTACCCGACATCAGAAAACACTCGCGCGCCTGATGGTCGCGCCCTCGGTCCTGCTGCTGCTGGGCTGGATGATCGTGCCGCTGGCCATGACGCTGTGGTTCAGCTTCCAGAGCTACAACCTGCTCTCGCCCGGCATGGAACAGTTCATCGGCTGGACCAACTACAAGTATTTCCTGTCCGATCCCGCCTTCTGGACGGCGATGCGGAACACGCTGCTGCTGGTCGGGGGCGTGCTGGTCATCACCGTGGGCGGCGGCATCCTGCTGGCCATGCTGCTGGACCAGCCGATGTTCGGCCAGGGCATCGTGCGCATCCTGGTGATCGCGCCCTTCTTCATCATGCCGACCGTCTCGGCGCTGGTGTGGAAGAACATGTTCATGAACCCGGTCAACGGGCTGTTCGCCTGGCTTGCCAAGGCCATGGGCGCGCAGCCCGTCGACTTTCTGGCGCAATATCCGCTGATGTCGGTCATCCTGATCGTCGCCTGGCAATGGCTGCCCTTTGCCACGCTGATCCTGCTGACGGCGCTGCAATCGCTCGACAGCGAGCAGATGGAGGCGGCCGAGATGGACGGCGCCGGCGCCTGGGCCAAGTTCACCCATCTGATCCTGCCGCACCTGTCGCGCGCCATCACCGTGGTCATCCTGATCGAGACCATCTTCCTGCTCTCGGTCTTTGCCGAGATCCTGGTCACCACCAATGGCGGGCCGGGCTATGCCTCGACCAACCTGACCTACCTCGTCTATTCGCAGGCGCTGCTGCAATACGACGTGGGCGGCGCCTCCGCCGGCGGCATCGTCGCCGTCATCCTGGCCAATATCGTTGCGATCTTCCTGATGCGGATGATCGGCAAGACGCTGGAGTGATCCCATGGCCCGCAAAGTCACCGAAACCCGCCGCTGGACCTTCACCATCCTGGCTTGGGGCGTGGCGCTGGCGATCTTCTTCCCGATCCTGTGGACGATCCTGACCAGCTTCAAGTCCGAGGCCGACGCCATTGCCAGCCCGCCGAAATTCCTGTTCTTCGACTGGACGACCGAGAACTATGCCGAGGTGCAGTCGCGCTCGCCCTATTTCCGGCACTTCCTGAACTCGGTCATCATCTCGGTCGGCTCGACGCTGCTCGGGCTGCTGATCGCCATCCCGGCCGCCTGGTCGATGGCGTTCCAGCCGGCCAAGCGGACCAAGGATCTGCTGATGTGGATGCTGTCGACCAAGATGATGCCGGCGGCCGGCGTGCTGATCCCGATGTATCTGCTGTTCCGCAGCTGGGGGCTTCTGGACACCCGCATCGGCATCACGGTCGTGCTGATGCTCATCAACCTGCCGATCATCACCTGGATGCTCTATACCTATTTCCGCGAGATCCCGGGCGAGATCCTGGAAGCCGCGCGGATGGACGGCGCCAGCCTCTCGAAGGAGATCCTTTACGTCCTGACGCCCATGGCGGTGCCCGGCATCGCCTCGACCCTGCTGCTGAATGTGATCCTGGCCTGGAACGAGGCGTTCTGGACGCTGAACCTGACCACCTCGCAGGCGGCGCCGCTGACGACCTTCATCGCCAGCTATTCCAGTCCCGAGGGGCTTTTCTATGCGAAACTTTCGGCGGCGAGCACCATGGCCATCGCCCCGATCCTGATCCTCGGCTGGTTCAGCCAGAAGCAACTCGTGCGCGGCCTGACCTTCGGCGCGGTGAAATGAAAGGGAAGGAATGATGGGTAGCATCACGCTTCAACAGGTCCGCAAGACCTTCGGCGATGTCGAGGTCATTCCGGGCGTCGATCTGCAGATCAACGACGGCGAGTTCGTGGTGTTCGTCGGTCCCTCGGGCTGCGGCAAGTCCACGCTCCTGCGGCTGATCGCCGGGCTCGAGGACGTCACCTCGGGCCGGATCGTCATCGACGGGCAGGACATGACCCAGGCGGCGCCGGCCCGGCGCAAGCTGGCGATGGTGTTCCAGAGCTATGCGCTCTATCCGCATATGTCGGTCAGGAAGAACATCGCCTTTCCGCTGAAGATGGCCGGCATGGCGGCGGACGAGCAGGAGCGGCGCGTCCAGCACGCGGCCGGCATCCTGAACCTGACCGACTATCTCGACCGCCGCCCCGGCCAGCTTTCGGGCGGCCAGCGCCAGCGCGTCGCCATCGGCCGGGCCATCGTGCGCGAGCCCTCGGCCTTCCTGTTCGACGAGCCGCTGTCGAACCTCGACGCGGCGCTGCGGGTGAACATGCGGGTGGAAATCAGCGAGCTGCACAAGAAGCTTGCCACCACCATGGTCTATGTCACCCACGACCAGGTCGAGGCGATGACCATGGCCGACAAGATCGTCGTCTTGCGCGCCGGCCGGGTCGAGCAGGTGGGCAGCCCGCTGGAGCTTTACCGCAAGCCCGCGAACCGCTTCGTGGCGGGCTTCATCGGCAGCCCGAACATGAACTTCATCGAGGGCGAGGCGGCGGAGCGCATGGGCGCCCATGCCATCGGCGTGCGCCCCGAGCATTTCACCATGTCCACCACCGACGGCGCCTTCGCCGGCAGGGTGGGCGTGGCCGAACATCTGGGCTCGGACACCTTCCTGCATATCGACCTGGACGGCGGGCCGCATATCGTCGCGCGGGCGGCGGGCGAGTTCCCGGTCCATCACGGCGACCGCATCTGGCTGACCCCGCAGGACGGCCGGGTCTATCGCTTCGACCGGCAGGGTCTGGCGCTGTGAGGGACAAGATGGACAGGCTTTCCAACCAGACGCTTGCGCAACTGGACCAGCCCGGCCCCGGCTATGACCGCGCCGCCCTGCGCCCCGGCATCCTGCATTTCGGTGTCGGCAATTTCTTCCGCGCGCATCAGGCCGCCTATCTGGACCGGCTGATGAACATGGGGCTGGCGCAGGATTTCGCCATCATTGGCGCCGGCGTCATGCCGGGCGACGTGCGCATGCGCGACACGCTGGCGGCGCAGGACTATCTTTACACGCTGGTCGAGCAATCGGCTGACCGCTCGGACGCCCGCGTTCTGGGGCCGATCGTGGATTACATCGCGCCGGGCGATCACGGGCGGATCATCGCCACGCTGGCCGATCCGGCGATCCGCATCGTGGCGCTGACCATCACCGAGGGCGGCTATTTCATCGACGCCGCCACCGGTCATTTCGACAGGGCGCATCCCGCCATCGCGGCGGATGCGGCCAATCCCGAGGCGCCGCAGACCGTATTCGGCCTGATCGTCGCCGGGCTGAAGGCGCGGCGGGCGGCGGGTCATCCGCCCTTCACCGTGATGTGCTGCGACAACATCCCGCATAACGGCAAGGTCACCTGCGAGGCGGTGGCCGAAACCGCGCGGCTGTCGGACCCGGAACTGGCCGGGTGGATCGCGGCCAATGTCGCCTTCCCGAACGCCATGGTGGACCGCATCACCCCGGCGACCAGCGATCGCGAACGCCGCATGGTGCGCGAGGATTTCGGCATCCCTGACGAGGCTCCGGTCTTTTGCGAGGATTTCATCCAATGGGTGCTCGAGGACAATTTCCCCGCCGGCCGCCCGCCGCTTGAGAAAGCCGGCGTCGAATTCGTCGCCGACGTCACGCCCTGGGAGCTGATGAAGATCCGCATCCTGAACGGCGGCCATGCGGTGATCGCCTATCCGGCCGGCCTTCTCGACATCCATTTCGTGCATGAGGCGATGGCGGACGCGCAGGTCCGCGCCTTCCTGGAAAAGATCGAGGCCGACGAGATCATCCCCGCCGTGCCGCCGGTGCCTGGCACCGACCTGCAGGCCTATTTCGCCAAGGTGGCCGAGCGCTGCGCCAATCCCAAGATCGGCGACACGGTGCGCCGGCTCTGCCTTGACGGTTCGAACCGGCAGCCGAAGTTCATCGTGCCGACCGTCGCGCATCGGCTGCAGGCCGGCTTGCCGGTCGAGGGGCTGGCGCTGGAATCGGCGCTGTGGTGCCGCTATTGCGCCGGCGTGACCGACAGCGGCGCCGAGATCGCGCCGAACGACCCGAACTGGGACAGCCTGCTGCCCCGGGCGCAGGCGGCGCGGCACGACCCCGCGGCCTGGCTCGGCATGGCCGAGATCTATGGCGCCACGGGGCGCGATCCGCGCTTTGCCGAACCCTTCGCGCGCTGGCTGGCGATGCTGTGGGACAAGGGCACGCGCGCAACGCTCGATGCCTATCTCAAGGGTTAGGCGGTGGTGCGCGGGCTGATCTTCGACTGCGACGGGGTGCTGGTCGATTCCGAGCCGCTGGCGGTGGCCGAGCTGGAGATCCTGCTGCAGGGGCTGGGCGCCCCGATCTCCAGCGCGCGCATCTATGACGAATTCCTCGGCCGCTCGGTCTCGACCATCATCGAGGCGGCGCGCGGCTACGGCATCGACCTTGGCCCGGCGCTGCCCGGCTTTTCCGCGGCGCTGGCCCGGCGCTTTCGCCGCGATCTGCGGCCCATTCCCGGCATGGTCGAGGTGCTGGCGCAGCTATCCGGGCCGCGCGCCGTGGCCTCGTCCAGCGCGCCGGACCGGCTGGCGCTGTCTTTGGCGCTGACCGGGCTGGCGCCGCTGTTCGGCCCGCATGTCTATTCGGCGACCCAGGTGGAGCGCGGCAAGCCGGCGCCGGACCTGTTCCTGTTCGCCGCCGGGCATCTGGGCGTTGCCCCGGCCGATTGCGTGGTGATCGAGGACAGCCCGGCCGGCTTGCGCGCCGCCCGCGCCGCGGGGATGCGGGTGATCGGCTTTCTGGGCGGCAGCCATGCCGACCAGGCGCGGCTGGCCGGGAAGCTGGCCGCCGAAAACCCGGACGCGCTGATTGACCATGCCCGGGATTTGCCCAAAACTCTGGCCGGATTGCGCTGAGGGGGAGTGGGCGAATTGCTGATCGGGGCCGTGGATGTGGGCTCGGCCCGCGCGCGGGCGGGGCTGTTCACCGCCGGGGGGCGACTGGTCGCGCGGGCAAGCCGCGGCTTTTCCACCATCGCCGGTCCCGACCGCCAGGCCATGCATGATTTCGCCGAGATCTGGCAGGCGGTGGCCGAGGCGCTGGCCGAGGCGCGGCGCCAGGCCGGCGCCAGCCCGGCGCAGATCCGTGCCCTGGCCTTCGACGCCACCTGTTCGCTGGTGGTCCAGGCGCCGGGCTTCGCCCCGGACGTGATCGCCTGGCACGATCATCGCGCCATCGCCGAGGCGGCCGAGCTTGGCGCCATCGCGCATGAGGTGGTGGTGCGGGCCGGCGGCTCGGTCTCGCCCGAGATGCAGACGCCGAAGCTGATGTGGCTCAGGCGCCGCCGGCCCGAGATCTGGGCGGCGTTACAGGGGGTGCGCGACCTGTGCGACCACCTGGCCTTTCGCGCCACCGGCCTCGAGGTGCGCTCGCATTGCGCGGCGGCGGCGAAATGGCCCTGGCTGCCCGATCGGGGCGGCTGGCAGACCGATCTGCTGGCCCGGATCGGCATCGCGGATTTCCCGCGCCCCGGCCCGGTCCTGCCGCCGGGCAGCCGCATCGGCCCGCTTTCGCCGCAGGGCGCGGCCGAACTGGGGCTGGAGCCCGAAACGCTGGTCGCCGTCGGGCTGATCGACGCTTTCTCCGGGGCGCTGGGCGCGGCGCCGGACATGCCGGCGCTGATCGCCGGCACCTCGAACTGCGTCATGGCGGCGGGGCTGGCGGCGGCGCCGGCGCTCTGGGGCCCCTATCCCGACGCGATCCTGCCGGGCGAGGCGGTCAGCGAGGGCGGGCAATCCGCCACCGGCGCGCTGCTGGAGCGGATCCGCCGGCTCTATCCGCGCCCGGCCAGCCATGACGAGATCCTGGCGCGTCTTGCCGCGGCGAAGGACGAGCCGGGCCAGGGGCTGCACGTTCTGCCCGATTTCAAGGGCAGCCGCACGCCCTTTGCCGATCCGCTGATGCGCGGCACCATCCACGGCCTGTCGCTGGACGGCAGCCCCGCGGCGCTGGACGGGTTCTACTGGCGTGCGGCGGTCGGGATCGCGCTGGGAACCCGGCAGGTCATCGCCCATATGGGTCTGGCCCCCGCCGCGCTGGCCATGGCCGGCGGGCAGGCGCGCTCGGCCCTGCTGCGCCAGCTCTATGCCGATGCCATCGGCGCCGAGATCCATTGGCAGCCCGAGGACGCGGTGCTGCGCGGCACCGCCATCGCCGCCGCGGCGCCGCTGATGGGGGGGCTGGTGGCGGCGCGCGCCCGCTTCTCGCACCCGGCCGAGATCACCCGCCCCGATCCCGCCGCCCGGGCCCGGCGCGAGCGCGACTGGCGCATCTTCCGGCGGATGCAGCAGCAGCGGGCCGAGATCGCCGCGATGTAGGCTCCTGGCTTTTGCTTATAGGCCTTGCCGGGCGCAAAGCCGGGATCCGCTTTTGCTGGATATGCCTTAGTCCTTCAGCAGCGTCGCCGCGGTGGTCGCGTCGGTGATCAGCCCGCTGATCAAGCCGCCCCGCAACGCGCCGCGGATGGCCGGGATCTTTTCCGCGCCATGCGCCGCGCCGATGACCAGCGTCGTCTCGCGCGGCGGGATCGGCGCCGAGGCGACGCGGTCATTGCTGAGACCCTCGACCAGCCGGCCATGGGCATCATAGGCCCAGCCGGTGATCTCGCCCACCGCGCCGGCGGCGACCAGCGCGTCAAGGTCGGGCCGCGACAGGAAGCCGTCCAGCATCAGCGGGGCGCGGTCGTTCACCGTGCCGATACCGACGAAGGCGACGCTGGCCTCGGCCGACAGGCGGATCAGCCGCTCGATGCTGGGCTGGCCGTTCACCGCCTGCCGCTCGTGCACCGTGGGCGCGATGACCGGCAGCGGCAGGGGAAAGCAGCGGGCCGTCACCAGGTCGGACAGGGTGAACAGCACGTTGTAATAGGCGGTCGAGCCGTCGGGGGCGATATTGCCGGTCAACGAGACGACGCGGTGCTGCGGGCAGTCGAAATGCGGCAATTGCGCTATGGCGCTGCGCAGGGTGCGGCCGGTGCCGATGGCCAGGGTCAGCGGCTCGGGCCGACGCAGCCATTGCTCGATCGCATCGGCCAGCATCAGCGCCACCCCGGATTCCGGGGCGTCGGCCGGCGCGATCTCGCACAGCTCCAACCCCCATTTCCGCCGCATCCCGGCGGCCAGGTCCATGCTCTGCGCGAAAGGATGGTCGATGCGGATCTTGACGATGCCTTCGGCCATCGCCTGCGCGACAAGGCGCTGCGCGGTCTGGCGCGAGACGCCCATGATCCCCGCGATCTCGTCCTGGGTCTTGCCCGCGACATAGGAGAGCCACGCCGCCTTGGCCGCCTGTTCCAGTTTCCGGCCCTGGTTGGTCATGGATCGCGCGCGCCGCCCCGAGATTGTCCTGGTTGGTGTCCGTGTCTAGCTTGCCGCCGGCCGCGCTGTCCAGCGCGGCCCGTCATCGCGACGGTCGCGGAAGCATCGCCTCGACGGTCGGATCCTCGGCACCCAGATCGTCGATCAGCGGGTCCAGCCCTGCCGCACGCGTCAGCAGGGCGCGGTCAACGATGATGATGCGCGGGCCGTCCAGCGCGATGCCCTCGTTCCTCAGCGCCGCCAGGGTCCGCGACAGGCTTTCCGGCGTCATGCCCAGATACGAGGCGAGATGGCGTTTTTCCACCGGCAGCACGAAGCTGGGGACGTCGCCCTCGCGCTGGGACTGGTTCAGCAGCCAGGCCGCCAGCCGCTCGCGGGCGGTGCGCAGCTTCAGGTTCTTGGCCTGCCGCACCATGCCGCGATAGCTGCCGGCCAGCTCGGTCATCACCGCCGCCGCCAGTTCCGGGTCGCGCCGGATCGCCGCGTGCAGGTCGACCGCCGGCAGCATCAGGATGCGCGAGCGTTCCAGCGTGCGCGCCGACATCAGATAGGGCATGTCGCGGATGCAGGCCGCCAGGATGAAGCTGGAGACCGGGCGCAGCACCGCCATCACCGCGTCGCGGCCGTTCCATTCGGCGTGCAGCTCGACCGCGCCCTCGACCAGGATATGCAGGAAATCGGGGTGGTCGCCCTGGCGGAACAGTTCAAGCTGCGGCGGGAAGCTCTGCGAATAGGTGGTCGCCATCAGCCCCTCGAAGGTCGGGGTCGCGACCGAGCGGAACAGCGGCAGATTGCGGATGGCTGGCTTTTCCTCGTCGCGCACGAATCGTCGTCCCGGTCAAAATCAGTTGATTTTTGATAAGCCATAAATGCCGATGGCGCAAGAACAGGATCGGATAACGTCAAGTCATGAAGGCGTATCGGTTATTCGCGACAGCAGAATAACGCAATTCCGGTCCGATTTTCCCGGCAACCGGCGCTGGATTGATTCAGGTCAAGTTTCGAGAGGGGGCTTTCATGGTGCCGCTGTTGCCGAAACCCGCAGGCATCTCTGCATTCGGGGAATCAGGAGCAAGTCATGTCGGAACATCCCATTCCGTCCCGCAGCGACCAGCAACGCGCCTTGTGGCTCAGCACATTGGCCTTTACCCTGTGTTTCGCGGTCTGGACGATCTTCTCGATCATCGGGATCACCATCAAGGCAGAGCTGGGCCTCTCCGAGTTCGAATACGGTCTGCTGATCGCGACGCCGGTGCTGACCGGTTCGCTGACGCGGCTGATCCTGGGCGTCTGGACCGAGCGTTACGGCGGCCGGCTGGTCTTTGCCGCGCAGATGGTCCTGACCGGCCTTGCCACCTATGCGCTGACACTGGCCGACAGCTATGCCACCTTCCTGCTGGCGGCGCTGGGCGTCGGTCTGGCGGGCGGATCCTTCATCATCGGCGTGGCCTATGTGTCCAAATGGTTCCCGGCCGAAAAGCAGGGCCTGGCGCTGGGCACGTTCGGCATGGGCAATGTCGGCGCCGCGGTGACCAAGTTCCTGGCGCCCTTCGTGCTGGTCGCTATGGGCTGGCAGGGCGTGGCCGAAATCTGGGCCACCGCCATCGCGCTGATGGGCGTGGCCTTCTATCTGCTGGCCAAGGACGACCCAGATTTTGCCGAGCGCCGCGCGCGCGGCGTGCAGGGTCCGACGCTGGCCGAGCAGTTCGCGCCGCTGAAGAACCTGCAGGTCTGGCGCTTCTCGCTGTATTATTTCTTCGTCTTCGGCGGCTTCGTGGCGCTGGCGCTGTGGCTGCCGCATTACCTGGTCGCCGTCTATGACGTCGACGTGCGCACCGCCGGCATGGCCGCGGCCTCGTTCAGCTTGGCGGCCAGCGTGTTCCGCGCCTATGGCGGCGCGCTGTCGGACCGCTTCGGGGCGCGGACGGTGATGTACTGGACCTTCGGCTTCTCGATCGTGTTCCTGTTCATGCTGTCCTATCCGCCGACGGATTACGTCATCCACGGCAAGGACGGCGCCATCGCCTTCTCGACCCGCATGGACCTGTGGCCCTTCGTGGCGACGATCTTCGCGCTGGGCTTCTTCATGAGCCTGGGCAAGGCGGCGGTGTTCAAGCACATCCCGGTCTATTACCCGAACCATGTCGGGGCCGTGGGCGGCCTGGTCGGCATGATCGGCGGCCTGGGCGGGTTCGTCCTGCCCATCGTCTTCGGCGCGCTGCTGGACCTGACCGGCGTCTATACCTCGTGTTTCGTGCTGCTGCTGCTGGTGGTCATGGTGTCGCTGGCCTGGATGCACATGTCGGTCCGCGCCATGGAACGCCAGGCGCAGGGCAAGGCGCTGGACCAGTTGCCCGCCTTCCCCGAGCTGAAGGAGATCCATACCCCCGGCAAGACCGAGATGCCGCGGGTGATCGAGGACTGGCGCCCCGAGGATCCGGCCTTCTGGGAAGGCAAGGGCAAGCGCATCGCGCGGCGCAACCTGTGGATCTCGATCCCGGCGCTGACCCTGGCCTTCGCGGTCTGGATGGTGTGGTCGGTGGTGATCGCCCGGTTGCCGGCGATCGGCTTCCAGTTCACCCAGGACCAGTTGTTCTGGCTGGCGGCGCTGCCGGCGCTGTCGGGGGCGACGCTGCGCATCTTCTACAGCTTCATGGTGCCGATCTTCGGCGGCCGGCTGTGGACGACGTTGTCCACCGCCTCGCTGCTGGTCCCGGCCATGGGCATCGGCTATGCGGTGCAGAACCCGCAGACGCCCTATCTGATCTTCGTGGTGCTGGCGCTGCTCTGCGGGCTGGGCGGCGGCAACTTCGCCTCGTCCATGGCGAATATCAGCTTCTTCTTCCCGCGCGCCGAAAAGGGCAACGCCATGGCGCTGAACGCGGGCCTGGGCAATCTCGGCGTGTCGCTGATGCAGTTCCTGGTGCCGGTGATCATCACCGCCGGCGTGTTCGGCGCGCTCGGCGGCCAGCCGCAGCAACTCTCGGACGGCGGCCAGGTCTGGATGCAGAACGCCGGGTTCATCTGGGTGCCCTTCATCCTGATGGCGACTGCCGCCGCCTGGTTGGGCATGAACGACCTGGCGGATGCGAAATCCAGCTTCCGCGAGCAGGCGGTGATCTTCTCGCGCCGGCACAACTGGATCATGTGCCTGCTTTATGTCGGAACCTTCGGCAGCTTCATCGGCTATTCCGCCGCCTTCCCGATGCTGACGAAACTGGCCTTCCCGGGGGTGAACGCGCTGCAATACGCCTTCCTCGGGCCGCTGATCGGCGCGCTTAGCCGCGCGGGCAGCGGCTGGCTGGCCGACCGGATGGGCGGCGCCCGCGTCACCTTCTGGGTCTTCGCCGGCATGATCGCCTCGGTCCTGGTCATCATCCAGGGGCTGGGCAGCACGTCCTTCATGCTGTTCTTCCTGGGCTTCATGGCGCTGTTCTTCTTCAGCGGGGTCGGCAATGCCTCGACCTTCCAGATGATCCCGGTAATCATGCGCAAGGAGATCGCCCGGCTTTGCCCGCAAGCCGATGCCGAGGAGCGCCGCCGCCGGTCCGAGCGGGAATCGGCCGCGATCATCGCCTTCACCGCGGCCATCGGCGGCTATGGCGGGTTCTTCATTCCCAAGGCCTTCGGCAGCTCGATCCAGCTTACGGGCGGGGCCGGTCCGGCGCTTTGGGGCTTCCTGATCTTCTACCTCATCTGCATCGCCGTCACCTGGGGCGTCTACACGCGCCGCGGCGGGTTGCTGCACGACATCGAACATGGGCGGGCGGCCGTCGCCGCCCCCGCCGAATAGCCTGGAAATAAACGGAGAGAGCCATGAGCCATCTTCTGGATCGCTTGAACTTCCTGACCAGCCTGCGCAAGGACCGCTTCGCGGAAGGCCACGGCCAGACCACCATCGAAAGCCGCGACTGGGAGGACACCTATCGCGCCCGCTGGCGGCACGACAAGATCGTCCGCTCGACCCACGGGGTGAACTGCACGGGCTCGTGTTCGTGGAAGATCTACGTCAAGTCCGGGATCGTCACCTGGGAAACCCAGCAAACCGATTATCCGCGCACCCGGCCGGACCTGCCCAACCACGAGCCGCGCGGCTGCGCGCGCGGCGCCTCCTACAGCTGGTATCTCTACAGCGCCAACCGGGTGAAGACGCCGCTGATCCGCGGCAAACTGATGCGGCTCTGGCGCGAGCGGCGCAAGACCATGGCGCCGGTCGAGGCCTGGGCCTCGATCCAGAACGACCCGCAGGCGCGCGAAAGCTATACCCGCATCCGCGGCAAGGGCGGCTTCGTGCGCGCCACCTGGGACGAGGCGACCGAGATCACCGCCGCCGCCAACGCCTATACCGCCCGGAAATACGGTCCCGACCGGGTCTTCGGCTTCTCGCCCATCCCGGCCATGTCGATGATCTCCTATGCGGCGGGGACGCGCTACCTGTCGCTTCTGGGCGGCACCTGCATGTCCTTTTATGACTGGTATTGCGACCTGCCGCCGGCCTCGCCCCAGACTTGGGGCGAGCAGACCGACGTTCCCGAAAGCGCCGACTGGTACAATGCGGGCTATCTGCTGCTCTGGGGCTCGAACGTGCCGCAGACCCGCACGCCCGACGCGCATTTCTATACCGAGGCGCGCTATCGCGGCACCAAGTCGGCGGTGATTTGCCCGGACTATTCGGAAGCGGCGAAGTTCGGCGACATCTGGCTGAACGTCAAGCAGGGCACCGACGCGGCGCTGGGCATGGCCTTCGGCCATGTCATCCTGCGCGAATTCCACCTGGACCGGCAGGCCGAATATTTCGAGGATTACTGCCGCCGCTATTCCGACATGCCGATGCTGGTGCGGCTGGACGATCAGGACGGCCGGCTGGTCCCCGGCCGCCAGCTGCGCGCCAGCGATTTCGACGGCGCGCTGGACCAGGCGAACAACCCCGAATGGAAGACCGTCGCCATAGACGACACCAGCGGCCGCATCGTGGTCCCCAACGGTTCGATCGGCTTCCGCTGGGGTGAGCAGGGGCGCTGGAACCTGGAACAGAAAGCCGGCGAGGACGAGGTCCGCCTGCGCATGAGCCTGATCCTCGACCAGGATCGCGACGACGTGGTGGCGGTGGACTTCCCCTATTTCGGCGGTGCCGCGACCAACGGCTTCGCGGTGGACGATCGCGGCGAGGTGCTGACCCGCAATGTGCCGGTCAAGCGCCTGACCCTGGCCAATGGCGAGCAGGCGCTGGTCGCCACGGTCTTCGACCTGCTCTGCGCCAATTACAGCCTCGACCGGGGCCTGGGCGGCGAGAACGTCGCCAAGAGCTATGACGCCGACGTGCCCTTCACCCCGGCCTGGGCCGAGCGGATCACCGGCGTGCGCCGCGACAAGATCGTTCAGGTGGCGCGGGAATTCGCCAGCAATGCCGAAAAGACCAATGGCAAGTCCATGGTCATCATCGGCGCGGCGATGAACCATTGGTTCCACATGGACATGAACTATCGCGCCGTCATCAACATGCTGGTGATGTGCGGCTGCGTCGGCCAGTCCGGCGGCGGCTGGGCGCATTACGTCGGCCAGGAGAAGCTGCGCCCGCAGACCGGCTGGACGGCGCTGGCCTTTGCGCTGGACTGGGCGCGCCCGCCGCGGCACATGAACTCGACCAGCGCCTTTTATGCCCATACCGACCAGTGGCGCTACGAGACGGTGACGGCACGCGAGCTGCTGTCGCCGACCGCCCCCAAGGGCGACTGGGACCGGCTCAGCCTGATCGACTACAACATCCGGGCCGAGCGCATGGGCTGGCTGCCTTCGGCGCCGCAGCTGCGCCAGAACCCGCTGGATGTCGGCCGGGCCGCCCGGGCCGAGGGCGTCGAGGTCAAGGACTACGTCGCGCGCGGACTGAAATCCGGCCGGCTGGAAATGTCCTGCGAGGATCCGGACGCGCCGGAGAACTGGCCGCGCAACCTTTATGTCTGGCGCTCGAACCTGCTGGGTTCCTCGGGCAAGGGGCATGAATATTTCCTCAAGCATCTGCTCGGCACCGATCACGGCGTGCAGGGCAAGGATCTGGGCGAGGAAGGCGGGGTCAAGCCGGTCGAGGCGCGCTGGCACGACCAGGCGCCCGAGGGCAAGCTGGACCTGCTGGTCACCATCGACTTCCGCATGTCGACCACCGCCGTCTATGCCGACATCGTCCTGCCGACCGCCAGCTGGTACGAAAAGGACGACATGAACACCTCGGACATGCATCCGTTCATCCACCCGCTGCAGGCGGCGGTCGACCCGGCTTACGAGTCGAAATCGGATTGGGAGATCTTCAAGTCCATCGCCCGGAAATTCTCGGACATCGCCCCCGAGGTGCTGGGGGTCGAGACCGACGTGGTGCAGCTGCCGCTGCAGCATGACAGCGCCGGCGAGATCATGCAGCCGCTGGTCGCGGACTGGAAACAGGGCCAATGCGACCTGATCCCGGGCAAGACCGCACCGGCCTATATCGAAGTGACGCGCGATTACCCGAACCTTTACAAGCGCTTCACCGCGCTTGGGCCGCTGATGGAAAAGGTCGGCAATGGCGGCAAGGGCATCGCCTGGGACACCAAGACCGAGGTGCATCATCTGAAGGCGCTGAACGGCACCGTCACCGAGGAGGGACCGACCCAGGGCATGGCCCGCATCGACACCGCCATCGACGCCGCCGAGGTGGTGCTGATGCTGGCGCCCGAAACCAATGGCGAGGTCGCCGTCAAGGCTTGGGAGGCGCTGGGCAAGGCGACCGGGCTTGACCACAAGCACCTGGCCGAGGTCAAGGAGGACGAGAAGATCCGCTTCCGCGACATCGCTGCCCAGCCGCGCAAGATCATCTCGTCGCCCACCTGGTCGGGCATCGAAAGCGAGGAGGTCTGCTACAATGCCGGCTGGACCAACGTGCATGAGCTGATCCCGTGGCGCACCGTCACCGGCCGCCAGCAGCTTTACCAGGACCACGAATGGATGCGGGCCTTTGGCGAGGGGTTCGTGACCTGGCGGCCGCCGGTGGACCTGAAGACCGTGGGTCATGCCGCGACGAAATCGCTGGGCGCCAGCGAAAAGCACGTGGTGCTGAACTTCCTGACCCCGCACCAGAAATGGGGCATCCATTCGACCTATACCGACAACCTGCTGATGCTGACGCTGAACCGCGGCGGTCCGGTGGTCTGGATCTCGGAAATCGACGCCCGCAAGGCCGGTGTCGTCGATAACGACTGGGTCGAGGTCTTCAACTCCAACGGCGCCATCAGCGCCCGCGCGGTGGTCAGCCAGCGCATCAAGGAAGGCAGCATGTTCATGTATCACGCCCAGGAAAAGATCGTGAACACGCCCGGCTCGAAAGTCACCGGCAAGCGCGGCGGCATCCACAACTCGGTCACCCGCATCGTGCCGAAGCCCACCCATATGATCGGCGGCTATGCGCAGCTGGCCTACGGCTTCAACTATTACGGCACCGTGGGCGCCAACCGGGACGAATTCGTCATCGTCCGCAAACTCGATCAGGTCGACTGGCTCGACCAACCCCTGGAAACCGGGGCCGCAACCCAAAAAGTGGAGGCAGCGGAATGAAAGTTCGTGCGCAAATCGGCATGGTGCTGAACCTGGACAAGTGTATCGGCTGCCATACCTGCTCGGTCACCTGCAAGAACGTCTGGACCTCGCGCGAGGGGGTCGAATACGCCTGGTTCAACAACGTCGAGACCAAGCCCGGCATCGGCTATCCCAAGGATTGGGAGAACCAGAAGCGCTGGAACGGCGGCTGGACCCGGACCCGCGCCGGCCACCTGCAACCGAAACAGGGCGGCAAGTGGCGCATCCTGGCCAATATCTTCGCCAACCCCGACCTGCCCGAGATCGACGATTTCTACGAGCCCTTCGATTTCGACTACGACCACCTGAAATCGGCGCCGGAAATGCAGGCGTTCCCGACCGCCCGGCCGCGCTCCAAGATCACCGGCGAGCGGATGGAGAAGATCGAATGGGGCCCGAACTGGGAGGAGATCCTGGGCGGCGAATTCGAGAAACGCAGCAAGGACTACAACTTCGAGGGCGTGCAGAAGGACATCTACGGAGAGTATGAGAATACCTTCATGATGTATCTGCCGCGGCTCTGCGAGCATTGCCTCAACCCGGCCTGCGTCGCCTCGTGCCCCTCGGGCGCGATCTACAAGCGCGAGGACGACGGCGTGGTGCTGATCGACCAGGAGAAGTGCCGGGGCTGGCGCATGTGCGTTTCCGGCTGCCCCTACAAGAAGATCTATTACAACTGGTCCTCGGGCAAATCGGAAAAATGCATCCTGTGCTATCCGCGCCTGGAAAGCGGCCAGCCCACGGTCTGTTCCGAAACCTGCGTTGGCCGCATCCGCTATCTGGGCGTGATGCTCTATGACGCCGACAAGATCGCCGAGGCCGCCGCGACCGAGTCGGAAATGGACCTCTACGACGCGCAGCTTGGCGTGTTCCTGGACCCGAACGACCCCGAGGTGATCGCCGCAGCGCGCGCCGAGGGCGTCCCCGAGGACTGGATCAAGGGCGCGCAGAACTCGCCGATCTGGAAGATGGCGATGGAGTGGAAGATCGCCTTCCCGCTGCATCCCGAATACCGCACGCTGCCGATGGTCTGGTACGTGCCGCCGCTGTCGCCGATCCAGAACGCCGCCGAGGCCGGCAAGATCGCCGCGCAGGACGATATGCCCGACGTGCGCAGCCTGCGCATCCCGCTGCGTTACCTCGCGAACATGCTGACCGCCGGCGACGAGGCCCCGGTCGCCTCGGCCCTGGAGCGGATGCTGGCGATGCGCAGCTACATGCGCTCGAAGACCGTCGACGGGGTGGTGAATCTGGGCGTCGCCAAGCGCGTCGGCCTGACCCCGCATCAGATCGACGAGATGTATCACCTGCTTGCCATCGCCAATTACGAGGACCGCTTCGTCATCCCGACCACGCATCGCGAGCTGGTCGAGGATGCCTATGATCTGAAGGGCGGCTGCAGCTTCACCGACGGCAACGGCTGCTCGTCGGGCCACAGCAGCGGCAAGCTGTTCTCGGGCAAGAAGTTCCGCAGCCCGCAGGAGTTCATCGCATGAAGACCTTCAAGGCATTCTCGCTGCTGCTGAGCTATCCCTCGGCCGAGCTGCAGGAGGCGATCCCCGCCATCGAGGCGACCTTGCGCGACGACGGGCTGCTGGGCCCCAAGCGCATGGAGGCGCTGGCGCCGCTGCTGGCCGAACTGGCGCGCGGCGACCTTTACGAATTGCAGGAACGCTATGTCCTGCTTTTCGACCGCTCGCGCACCCTGTCGCTGAACCTGTTCGAGCATATCCATGGCGAAAGCCGCGACCGCGGCGGCGCCATGGTCGACCTGCTCGAGATGTATCGCGCCGGCGGCCTGGATCTGGGCGGGACCGAGCTGCCCGACCACCTGCCGGTGCTGCTGGAATACCTGTCGACCCGGCCCTTGGCCGAGGCGCAGGCGGTGCTGGCCGACGCCGGCCATATCCTGGTCGCGCTGGCCGAGCGGCTGACGCGCCGCGACACCGCCTATGCCGCGGTGCTCGAGGCATTGGTCATGGTCGCCGGCGCCGATCCCGATACCGAGGAGGTGCAGACGCTTCTGGCCTGCAAGGACGACAACCCCGAGGATCTGGAGGCCCTCGATGCGGTCTGGGCCGAGGCGCAGGTCACCTTCGGTCCCGATCCCAATGCCGGCTGCCCGGTCAGCCGCGACCTGCTTGCCCGCATGGACCCCGCACCGGAACGCAACCCGGCGCGGACCGCCAGCTAACAGGAGGAAGAGATGAACAATTTCCTGTTCGGAATATATCCCTATATCGCCATCACCGTGATGGTCTTCGGCTCGATCGTGCGGTACGAGCGCGATCCCTTCACCTGGAAATCCTCGTCCAGCCAGCTTCTGCGCCGCCGGCAGTTCGTCATCGGCTCGGTGCTGTTTCATGTCGGCGTGCTGGTGATTCTGGGCGGCCATCTGGTCGGGCTTCTGACGCCCATCGCGGTTTTCGACGCGCTGGGGATCAGCCACGGCGCCAAGCAGGTCCTGGCCATGGCGGCCGGCGGCATCGCCGGCCTGATGGCGCTGGTCGGCGGCGCGATCCTGCTGCAGCGCCGGCTGACCGATCCGCGCATCCGGGCCAATTCGACGCTGGCCGATACCGGCATCCTGGCGCTGCTGATGCTGCAGCTGGTGCTGGGGCTGGGGACGATCTTCGTGTCGGCCGGGCATCTGGACGGGCACGAGATGGTCAAGTTCATGAACTGGGCGCAGGGCGTGGTCTATTTCGGCACGGACCCGGCGGCGCATCTGGCGGATGTGTCCTGGATCTTCAAGGTGCATATCGTTCTGGGCCTGACCATCTTCCTGCTGTTCCCCTTCACCCGGCTGGTGCACATGCTCTCGGCGCCGGTGCGCTATCTGTGGCGGCCCGGCTACCAGATCGTGCGCTCGAAACGCGGCGCCCGGCGCGGCGTCGGCCTGAGCCCGCTGCCCCGCGACGCCGAGGCGCGCGAGGCGCTGGCCCGCAAGGTCGCGGCGCATGACCTGGCCCGGCAGCGGCCCGAGCCCCTGCCGCAGGCGGCGGAGTGATGGCCATGGAGATGAAACCGCTTCTGCCGCCGATCGTGGTCAACGGCGTGACCATCCCGGCCGAGCGCATCGCCGCCGAGGCGCAGAACCATCCGGCGCCCAAGGGCAAGCCGGGCCAGGCCTGGAAGGCCGCCGCCCGTGCCCTGGCCCTGCGCGAGATCCTGCTGCAGGAGGCTCGGGCGCGGGGCATCGCACCCGAGCCGGCCGAGCTTGCCCCCGGACAGTGGGAGACCGAGGAGGAGGCGATGATCCGCCAGCTTCTGGAAACCGCCATCCGTCCCGAGCCGGCCGACGAATTCGCCCTGCGCGCGCTTTACGATGGCGCGCCCGAGCGGTTCCGCGCCCCTTCGCTTTACGAGGCGGCGCATATCCTGATCGCCGCCCCGGCGGGCGACGCCGCGGCGCGGGCCGTGGCGCGCGACACCGCCCTGGCGCTGCTGGACGAGCTGCGCCGCGTACCGCGCCGCTTTGCCGAACTGGCGGCGCAGAACAGCGCCTGTTCCTCGCGCCAGAATGGCGGGCTGCTGGGGCAGCTCAGCTCCGGCGACACGGTGCCGGAATTCGAGGCGGCGCTGGCCGGGATGGAGGAGGGCGAAATCTCGGCCCAGCCGGTCGAGACGCGCTACGGCTTCCATCTGATCCGGCTGGACGCCAAGGCGCGGGGCGCGATCCTGCCCTTCGAGACGGTGTTGCCGCATCTGCGCGAGGCGCGCGAGAAAGCCGCCTGGGTCGTGGCCAGCCGCACCTTCACCGCCGAACTGGTGGCGCGGGCCGAGGTCAGCGGCGTGAGCCTGGCGGCGGAAGCCGAAAGGAAAGACCGATGAAACTGGGCTATGTCACCCTGTCCGGCCGCGGCGCCATCGACGCGCTGCTGGCCGGCGTGGTCGCCCGGCTCGAGGCCGAGGGCCTGCGGCTGGCCGGCACCGTGCAGACCAATATCGACCGCGACGACCGGCCGCTTTGCGACATGGACCTGCGGCTGCTGCCGGACGGGCCGACGGTGCGCATCAGCGTCGACCGCGGCGCCGAGGCGCGCGGCTGCCGGCTGGATGCCGAAGCGCTGGAGCGTTCGGTGCTTTGGACCGAGCGGGCGCTGGACCGCGCCGAGTTTCTGGTCGTCAACAAGTTCGGCAAGCAGGAGGCCGAGGGCAGGGGTCTTGCCGGCACCATCGCCGAGGCCCTGGCCCGCGGCCTGCCGGTGCTGGTCGGGGTGAACGGGCTGAACCTGCCGCCCTTCCTGGAATTTGCCGGCGGCCTGGCCGATGCCCTGCCGCCGGAACCCGAGGCCGTCCTGCGCTGGTGCCGCGCCGCCCGCGCGGCGGCCCCGGTCTGCGCCGCCGCCTGAACCGCCCGCCGCTCAGCCGGCCGGTCCGGCCGGTTGCTCCGGCCCGCGGCCGGTCGGATGCAGCAGCGGCAGGAAATCCCCGCGTCGCGCCAGCACATCGGCCAGCGTATAGCCGTCGAGCACCGCCATGAAGGCTTGCAGCGCCTCGTCCAGCATCGAGGTCAGGCCGCAGGCCGGGGCGATGATGCATCCGGCGCAGCCCACCAGATCGAAATCGTCCTCGGTGTGACGGATCAGCGCACCCACGCTGATCTCGGCCGGCGGACGCGCCAGCCGGATGCCGCCATTGCGACCGCGCACGCTGGCAAGATAGCCGGCATTCACCAGGTCGTTGATGACCTTCATCAGGTGATTTTGCGAGATTCCGTAAGCTCTTGCGATCTCGGCGATCGAGCACAGCCGGTCCGGCTGCCGCCCCAGATACAGCAGCACCCGCATGGCAAAATCGGTGTATCGCGTCAGTCGCATTCCGTCTTCCCGAAAACATGCACAGGAATTGCATGATTTCCGGCGCAAGGATAGATGTATCGCGGATACATGATTTTGACCCCGCGTCGCGACAACCCCGGACAGGAGAATTCCCATGACCCAGACTCTCAGCGCCCAGACCATCGCGCTGGTCAAGGCCACCGTTCCCGCGCTCGAGGCGCATGGCATGGAGATCGTGCACGAGATGTATGCCCGCATGTTCCGCGACCCGGCGATCCGCGATCTGTTCAACCAGTCGCATCACGGTGCCGCCGACGCCCAGCCGCGGGCGCTGACCGGGGCGATCCTGGCCTATGCCAGCAATATCGAGAACCTGGGCGCGCTGGCCCCGGCGGTCGAGCGCATCGCCCAGAAGCATGTCGGCCTGCAGATCCTGCCCGAGCATTACCCCCATGTCGCCGAGGCGCTTCTGGGCGCCATCCGCCATGTGCTGGGCGAGGCGGCGACCGACGAGGTGCTGGCCGCCTGGGGCGAGGCCTACTGGTTCCTGGCCAATATCCTGATCGCCCGCGAGACGCGGCTTTACGGTGCCCAGGTCGAGGCCGCCGGCGGCTGGAACGGCTGGCGCGACTTCCGCATCGAGGAGGTGATCCGCGAAAGCAGCGTCATCAAGTCCTTCGTGCTGCGCCCGGTCGATGGCGGTCCGGTGATGGACCACAAGCCCGGCCAGTATCTGACCTTCTGGTTCGAGATCCCCGGCCATCCGGCGGCCAAGCGCAACTATTCCATCTCGGCCGCACCGAACGGCGAAACCTATCGCATCTCGGTCAAGCGCGAGCCGCTGGGGCTGGCATCGAGCTGGCTGCACGAGCAGGCGCCGGGCACGGTGCTGAAGGTGGCGGCGCCGGCGGGCGAGTTCTTCCTGGACGGCCGGCCGACGCGCCCGGTGGTGCTGCTGTCGGGGGGCGTGGGCCTGACGCCGATGGTCGCCATGCTGGAATCGCTGGTCGCCGAAGGGTCCGAGGTGACGGTGCATTACCTCCACGGCACCCATGACCGCGACACCCATGCCATGCGCGCCCATGTCCGGGCCCTGGCGGCGCAGGGCAGGGACGTCCGGGTGACCGATTTCCACCAGACTCCGCTTGCGGACGAGGTCGCCGGCCGCGATTATGACATCGCCGGGCTGATCACCGAGGAATGGCTGCTGGCCAATACCCCGGCCGCCACGGCGGATTACTATATCTGCGGCCCGCGCCCCTTCCTGCGTGCGGCCGTCTCGGCACTGTCGCTGGCCGGGGTGGCTTCGGACCGCATCCATTACGAGTTCTTCGGCCCCGCCGACGAGCTTCTGGCCGCCTGAGGAGAGCGCAGCATGGACGATTTCACCCTGGCGCGGATCGTCCATGTCGTCGCGGTGCTGATGTGGATCGGCGGCGTGGGTTTCGTGACCCTGGTGGTGATCCCGGCGATCCGCCGGCTGCATTCGCCGGGCGAGCGGCTGGCCGCCTTTCACGCCATCGAGGGCCGGTTCTCGCCCCAGGCGCGGCTCTGGGTGGCGCTGGCCGGGGCCAGCGGGCTGTGGATGACCTGGCGCGGCGAAATGTGGCAGCGCTTTTCCGATCCCGCCTTCTGGTGGATGCACGCCATGCTGGCGGTCTGGCTGGTCTTCGCCGCCATGCTGTTCGTGATCGAGCCGCTGTTCCTGCATCGCCGCATGGCGACTTCGCCCCAGGCCGAGCGCGATTTCGACCGGCTGGGTCGGATACATTACCTGCTGCTGGCCGTCGCCCTCGTCGCCGTGATCGGCGCCGTGGGCGGGGCGCATGGCATGTTCTGACAACCTGCGGCAGATCGCGGGTGCCCGCGGCCGCCGTCTTGTCGTAACATGGCCTTTCGATCCGCTGCGAAAGATTCCTTTTCCATGGTGATGCCATGTCCGCGCCCCTGACCCCGGCCCTGCGCCAGATCGCCAGCCAGTCGCGGCTGTTCTCGACCATGCCCCCGGCGCTGTCCGAGCAGTTGCTGGACCAGGCGCGGGTGGTGCAGTACCAGCGCGGCGCACCGATCTTCTACCAGGGCGACATCGCCCGCGCCCTGCATATCGTGGCCGAGGGCTGGGTGAAGCTTTACCGGCTGTCGCCCGGCGGCACCGAGGCGGTGGTGGGCACGATGACGCGCGGCCAAAGTTTCGGCGAGCCGATCGCGCTGCGCCGCGCCGCCTATCCGGTCTCGGCCGAGGCCTCGACCGATTGCCGGCTGATCGCGCTGCCCTCGGACGCGCTGCTTTCGGCGCTGAAATCGCGACCCGAGGCGGCGATCTCGATCATCGCCTCGACCTTCCAGCACCTGCAGGCGCTGGTCGAACAGATCGAGGAGCTGAAGGCGCGCTCGGGCACGCAGCGGGTGGCGGGCTTCCTGCTGGAACTGTGCCCCGAAGGGGCCGAGGACCGCGCCACGGTGACGCTGCCCTATGACAAGGCGCTGATTGCCGGGCGGCTGGGCATGAAGCCCGAAAGCCTGAGCCGCGCCTTTGCCCGGCTGCGCGACCATGGCGTGCAGATCCGCCAGAACAGCGCCGAGATCGGCTCGATCCCGGCGCTGCGCGAGGTGGTCGAGGGCGATCCGGGCGATGCCTGGTCGCGCTAGAGCGCGCTCAGCGTCCCGATCAGCGCCAGCCACAGCAGCAAGGGCGTCATCACCGCCGCCAGCCAGCCCGGCGCGCCGGCAAGGTGCAGGAACTGTCCCAGGATCGCCCGGGCTTTCAGCGCCGCCAGCGCCAGCAGCCCCGCGCCGACCAGCGGTCCCGCGCCCTGCGCCAAGGCCACCGTCACCAACACCAGAGCGAGAAGCCAGAGCCAGGTTTTCATCAAAACGTCCATTGCCTAGCCCAGAAGATAGATCGGTGGCAGGATCAGCACCCAGACCAGGTCGACCATGTGCCAGAACATCGCGCCGGCCTGAACCGCGTCCGACCGGGCGCGCCAGGCCACCAGCGCCAGCAGCGCCACCCCGGCGATGACATGGGCGGCATGAAAGCCGGTGAGCAGGTAGTAGAAGGTGAAGAACGGGCTGGCCTCCATGCTGATGCCGCGCTCCCAGTCGCCGGCATATTCCGCCGCCTTCAGGGCCAGGAAACCCAGCCCGCCCAGGGCGGCAAGGCCCAGGCCCAGCCGCGCCGCGCGCTTGCGGCCCCGCGCCGCGGCCCGCTCGGCCCGGGCGGCGGCATAGCCGGAACTGACCAGGATCACCGTGTTCAGCGCGGCCAGGCGGCCGTCCAGCAGCGCCTGCGCCTCGGCAAAGCCGGCCGGGTCGCGCAGGCGCAGCGCCGCCATCACCGTGATGCCGGCGGCAAAGACCAGCAACTCGGACACGATCAGCACCCACATCAGCAATTCGCCGGGAAGATCGTCCAGCCGCATCACGACACCAGCTGGCGATAGATTTCCGGCAGGGCACCGACCAACCGGTCGGGATCGCGGATCACCGCGAAGCCGCCGCGGCCGAAGATGCGCGGGAACCAGGTCTGCGCCGCGCGGTCGATGGTGATGCCGAAGACCGCATGGCCGGCGCGACGGGCCTCGCGCACCGCCATGGCGCTGTCCTCGATGCCGTGCCGGCCCTCGTAGTGGTCCAGGTCGTTGGGCTTGCCGTCGGTCAGCACCAGCAGCAGCCGGCGCGCCCGGCTTTGTGCGGCGAGCCCGGCCGAGCAATGCCGCAGGGCGGCGCCAAGGCGGGTGTAGAAGCCGGGGCTCAGCGCGTTGATGCGCGCCTCGACCGCCGGGCCCATCGGCTCGTCGAAATCCTTGCAGCCATGCAGCCAGACCCGGTCGCGCCTGAGCGACGAGAAACCCTGGACGGCAAAGCGGTCGCCGCAGCTATCCAGCCCCCAGGCCAGCGCGGTCAGCGCCTCGCGGGCGATCTGGATCACCGGCCGGCCCGAGACCATGCTTTCGGTCGAGCGCGACACGTCGAGCAGGATCGACACCGCCAGGTCGCGCCGCCCCGGCCGGGACTGGCGCCAGATGCGGTCGCTGCCGCGCCCGGTGGCACGCAGATCTGTGACCGAGCGCAAGGCGGCGTCCAGGTCCAGCTCCTCGCCGTCGGGTTGGCCGGACTGCATGGTCCGGGCCGGGCGCAGCGCCTGAAAGCGGCGCTGCACGGCGCGGATGCGGCGGCGGGCGGCGGCATCGGGCGGGGCCTGCAGCGCGGCATCGCCGCCGGCGGGCGCAGCCAGCACCCGGCAATGGTCGGGCAGATAGGTCTGGGCGCGCGCGTCCCATTCCGGATAGGTGAAGGCTGCGGACAGCCGCTCGCGGTCCACGTCCTCGGGGGCGAGGTCCAGGTGCAGCTTCAGCCGCGTCGCCGGCGCCTTCGAGACCTGGCCGAGGCCGATCTCGTCCTGGTCGTCGGCGGCCTTCTTGGCGTTTTCCAGATCGTCATCCTCGACCCGGCGGTTGAGGTTCAGGAATTGCGTCCAGCTCAGCAGGGCCTCGAACTTGTAGAGGATGATGCTGTCCTTGCGCTCGGCCTGGTCGGCCTTGTGGCGGCGGGCCTTGCGGGCCGGGCCGTCCCCGGCTTCCTCGGCATCGCCGCCGGTCGCCGGTTCGGCAGTTTCGGAGGGCGCCGACAGGCGCGGGGCGCGCAGGTCGGGCCACATCGGTACCGGCCGGAACGGACGATAGCCGCGCGGCGCCGGCGGGGCGCGGCCGGGATCGTCCAGCAGCGCGGTATCGGCCGGCACCGGATCGCCCAACGACCGGCGGATCAGCGCCTCGACGGCACCCTCGGTTCCGCCGATGCTGGCCGGCCGCAGCGCCAGATGCGCCTGCGCCAGCCGGTCCCAGACCGGCCGCAGGCCGGGCGCGTCGGCCAGGGTGGCCGCCACCATGGCGCGGGCGCCGGCGATGGCGGCCAGATCGGCGCGCAGCGGATCCGCGGGCAGGGCGGGGCGCGGCGCATGGGCCGCGGCGGCCGCACGCCACAGGTAAAGCGCGGCATTGTCCGCGGCATCGGGAAACTCGGCCAGTCGCGCCGGCAGGCGCAGCACCTCGCCGTCGAAACTGGCGCGCGCCACCCGTTCGGCCGGGGTGGCCAGGCGGCGGCGCAGGCGCAGCCGGTGGCCGCTTTCCTCGTCCGCCACCGGCCGGATCTCGACCGAAGGACCGCCGCCCAAGCCGCGGAATAGCACCGCCAGCCGCGGCTGCATCTGCTCCAGCGTCACCGCCGCGGCGCTGAAATCGGGCGGCGCGTCCAATCGGCTGGCCAGACCGTGCCAGAGCTTGCCGACCGTCTCCTCGGGCTCCCATGGGGCGAGATCATGCGCCATGTCAGCCTGCCAGCGCGCCGACCAGATCGACAAGGCCGCGCTTGACGTCGGCATCGTCGGTCAGGGGCTCGATCATCGCCGCCGCGACGGCCCGGTCGAAGCCCATGCCGCCGGCGATCAGCGTCGCGGCATAGATCACCAGCCGGGTCGAGACGCCCTCTTCCAGATCCTGGCCCTTGAGCCCGCGCAGCTTGCCGGCGATGCGGATCAAGAGCTTGGCGCGGCTTTCGTCCAGCCCGCTTTCGCGGCAGACCACCGGCAGCTCGTGCTGGGGCAGCGGAAAACCGAACTCGACCGACAGGAAGCGCTGCCGGGTCGAGGGCTTCAGGGTCTTCAGGATGTTCTGGTAGCCGGGGTTGTAGCTGGCGACCAGCATGAAGCCGGGTCCGGCCTGCAATTCCTCGCCGGTGCGGTCGATGGGCAGGATGCGGCGGTCGTCGGTCAGCGGATGCAGGACCACGGCCACGTCCTTCCTGGCCTCGACCACCTCGTCGAGATAGCAGATCGCACCCTCGCGCACGGCGCGGGTCAGGGGGCCGTCGACCCAGACCGTCTCGCCGCCCTTGAGCAGGTAGCGCCCGATCAGGTCGGCCGCCGACAGGTCGTCATGGCAGGAGACGGTATAAAGCCGCCGGCCCAGCCTCGCCGCCATATGGGCGACGAAGCGGGTTTTGCCGCAGCCGGTCGGGCCTTTCAGCAGCAAGGGCAGGCCGTGGGCATGGGCGGCGGCGAAGACCTCGCATTCGTCGCCCTGCGGCAGGTAGAAGGGGGCAGGGGTGATGCTTCCGTCCATGGTCTCACTCCGCAGCATGTTTGACGACCGGGCCGGGCTCGATCACTTCGCGGCGCGGCATCAGCGTCGCCCAGATGAACAGGACCACCCCCAGCACCACCGCGACGCCGGCGCCGAAGCGCATCCAGTAGAACAGCGCAAGCTGGTCCTGCACTTCCATGTAGTTCATGCCCAGCACGCGCTGCAGATGGGTCTGCACGGTGCCGGCAAAGGTCAGCACGAAGGTCATGAACAGCATGCCGCCCGCCATCAGCCAGAACGAGGCCATCAGCACCACCTGGTTATAGGGGTCGCGGCCGCGCAGGATCGGCATGGCATAGGTGAACAGCGCCAGGTTCAGGCAGACATAGGCGCCGAAGAAGGCCAGGTGGCCATGCGCCGCGGTGACCTGGGTGCCGTGGGTATAGTAGTTCACCCCGTGCAGCGTGTGCAGGAAGCCCCAGACCCCGGCGCCGAAGAAGGCCAGCACCGCGCAGCCCAGCGACCACAGCAGCGCCGCCTTGTTCGGATGGTCGCGCCGGCCCTTCCAGACCATGACGAAGGCGAAGGCCATCATCGCGAAGAAGGGCACGATCTCGAAGCTCGAGAAGATCGAGCCGATCCACTGCCAATAGGCGGGCATGCCGATCCAGTAGTAATGGTGCCCGGTGCCCAGGATGCCCGAGAACAGCGCCGAGGCGACGATGACGTAAAGCCATTTCTCGACCACCTCGCGGTCCACCCCGGTCAGCTTCAGCATCAGGAAGCCCAGGATCGAGGCCATGATCAGCTCCCACACGCCCTCGACCCAGAGGTGGATGACGTTCCACCAGTATTGCTTGTCGAGCGCCAGGTTCACCGGGTTGTAGAAGGCGAACAGGAACAGCAGCGCCAGCCCCCAAAGCCCCAGCAGCAGGATGGTCGAGATGACCGTCTTGCGGCCCTTCAGCATCGTCATCGAGACGTTGTAGAGGAAGATCAATGCCGCCACGACCAGGCCGACCTTGACCCAGGTGGGTTGTTCAAGGAATTCGCGCCCCTGCATGCCCAGCAGGAAATTGCCCTCGAACAGGTTGAAGGCATAGGTCAGCACCGCGCCCAGCGTGCCGACGACCATGATCGCCAGCTGCAGATAGGCCAGCAGCGGCGAATGGATCTCGCGCTCGGCCTCCTCGGGGATCAGGAAATAGGCCGAGCCGAAGAAGCCGGTCAGCAGCCAGACGATCAGCGCGTTGGAATGCAGCATCCGACCGATGTTGAAGGGCAGGGTCTCGGACAGGAAGTTCGGGTTGACATAGATATAGCCGATCAGCAGCCCCATCAGGACCTGCACGGCAAAGAGCGCGAGCGCCACGTAGATATAGGCCAGCGCGATTTTCTGGGTCTGGTATTTCATCGCTTCGTTCCTTCAGCCCGCATCGTTCGGCGGCCAGTTCTGGGTATTGATCCGCCCGGTCCACAGCAGGAAATCGGTCAGTTCGCGGATCTCCTGGTCGGTCAGGTGGAATTGCGGCATCTGCCGACGGCCCTCGACGCCGGTGGGCTGGGCTTCCATCCAGCCCTTCATTGCCTCGAAGGCGGTCTCGGGATCGTCCTGCACGCCCCAGCGTTTCATCACGTTGCCCAGTTCGGGCGCGAAATAGGCGCCTTCGCCCAGGATCGAGTGGCAGTTGATGCAGGCCTTCTTTTCCCACAGGTGCTTGCCCGCGGCGACCTCGGGCGTCAGCCCGGCCGTGTCCGTCGAGACATGGGTGATATAGTAATGACTATGGGCGAAAAGCCCGATGAAGATGAGAATGAAGAACAGCGACCCGCCATAAAAGATGTTCCGGGCCATGCTCTTCGTCAGGACTTCGCGCATGGCGAGCGACTCCGCGAGCAGTTGGCAATCGCCCTTTGAATGCGCCGGCGGGCGGCGGCGCACCTTAACCAAAGTCAAGGCGCCGGGGAAATTCTCCGGGCAAATTTCTCGGGTATGCAGGAGAAGCGTTTGATGACCGAACATGCCCCGGCGATCTGGCCGATCTGGAAACTGGCGCTGCTGCTTTACGTCTTCGCGGCGGGGGCGGTGGCGATCAACCTGTTCATGCTGGGGCTTCTGGGTCAATCGCTGGGACTGCCGGCGCTTTCGCCGATGACGGTGCTGGCGCTCTCGGTGCCGCTGGGCGTGCCGGCGGCCTGGGCCTCGGGGCTCTGGGTGCGGCATCTGCTTGAACAGGCGCGCTAGCGTGATCGGGGCTGCGGCCCGCGATCCGTTGTGCTAGCCCTGCCCATGCCGGCCCATCCCGCCGGCGCCATGCGCAGGGATCCGATGCCGGAACCGCTTTCCCTTCTGCCGCTTTTCGCCGGGCTCGACCCGGCGCAGCTGGATGTGGTGCGCCAGGGCATGGCTCGGTTGGCGCTGGCGCCGGCCGAGGTGCTGTTCACCCAGGGCGACCCGGCGGCGCGGTTCTTCGTGCTGCTGGACGGCCGGCTGAAGGTCACGCAGGTGACCGAGGACGGCCAGCAGTTCATCGTCCGCATCGTCCATCCCGGCGAGCTTTGCGGTTTCGCCCCGGCGCTTGGCCGCAGCCATTATCCCGGCAGCGCCGAGGCCATGGTGGAAAGCCGCCTGCTGGCCTGGCCACGCGCCCGCTGGGAGCCGCTGATCGGCGCCGCGCCCTCGCTGGCCTTCTCGGCGATCCAGGCGGTGGGGCGCAAGCTCGACGAGGCGCATATCCGCCTGCGCGAGATGAGCACCGAGGAGGCGGGCCGCCGCATCGCCCATCTGCTGCTGCGCCTGGCGCGCGAGGATGCGGGGCCCGACACGGTGCCGCCGCCGCGACCCGGCCCGGTCGAGATTCCCTTTCCCCTGACCCGCCAGGACATCGCCGACATGAGCGGCAACACCCTGCACACCGCCTCGCGCATCATGGCGGCCTGGGAGGCGGACGGCATCCTGCTGCGCGCCCGCCGCAAGGTGATCATCGCCGACGTGCCGGCGCTGGAAGCCATCGCCCAGGCGCAATCCTGATATGAACAGTCTGCAATTTGAGGTAGCGCAAAGTCCCGCCGATTCCCGGGTGCTAGCTGTCGGGCCGGAAGATTGATTTTCCGCAAGGAGACAGGAAATGAAACGCTCTCTGACATTGGCCGCCGCGCTGGCCTTTCTTGCCGTTCCGGCGCTGGCCGCGGACCATCAGGTGCAGATGCTGAACAAGGGCGCGGATGGCGCCATGGTCTTCGAGCCCGCCTTCGTGCAGGCCGAGGTGGGCGACACCATCACCTTCGTGCCCACCGACAAGAGCCATGACGTGGCCTCGCTGCCCGGCATGCTGCCCGAGGGCGTGGCCGAGTTCGAATCCAAGCTGAACGAACAATATGTGCTGACCGTGGACAAGCCCGGCCTTTATGCGGTGAAATGCAAGCCGCACCTGCCGATGGGCATGGTGGCGCTGATCCAGGCCGGCGGCGATGCCTCGAACTACGACGCGGTGGCCGGGGGCAAGCTGCCCAAGAAGGCCCGCCAGCGCATGGATGCGCAATTGGAAAAGGTCGCGCGCTAAGCCTTTCGCCCCCCACGGGGCCTGAGCCTTGGCCCGTCGCCGGTTCCGGGCGGCGGGCCTTTCTGTCTGAGAGGATGCCATGGGCAAATCTGCGAAATCCCTGCGCCCCGAGGGCGGCATTCCGCGCGGTCTGTCGCGGACCGGCCCGGTGCTGTTCTCCTATGGCTTTCGGCCGTTCTTCCTGGGCGGGGCGCTTTGGGCGGTGGTGATCATGCTGCTGTGGATCGCGGCGCTGACCGGCCATGGCGCGCCGGGCGGCGCCTATGGCGCCAGCCATTGGCACATGCACGAGATGCTGTTCGGCTTTTCATCGGCGATCCTGGCCGGATTCCTGATGACGGCGGTGCCGAACTGGACCGGCCGCATGCCGCTGTCCGGGCGGCCGCTGATGGCGCTTTCGGCGCTGTGGCTGGCCGGGCGCCTGGCGATCACCTTTCCGCCGACCGCCTCGCCGCTGCCCGGCGTGGTGCTGGAATCGCTGTTCCTGCCGGTGATGGCGCTGGTCTTCCTGACCGAGATCGTCGCCGGCCGCAAATGGCGCGACCTGAAGGTGGTGGGCGCGGTCGCGGTGCTGGCGCTGGCCAATACCGGCTTTCACCTTGCGGTGCTGCGCGACGGCGACCCGGCCATGGCGGCGCGGGCGGCGATCTCGGCCTATGTGCTGCTGATCATCATCATCGGCGGGCGCATCACCCCCAGCTTCACCCGCAACTGGCTGGCGCGGCGGGGCCCGGGGCCGCTGCCGGTGCCCTACAACAGGTTCGACACCGTGGTTTCCTGCGCCTCGGCCGCCACGCTTCTGGGCTGGGTGCTTGCGCCCGAGGCGCTGCCGGTGGCGCTGGCCGCCTGCGCGGCGGCGGCGCTGAACCTGGCCCGGCTGGCGCGCTGGCGCGGCTGGCTGACCGCGCGCGAGCCGCTGGTCCTGTCGCTGCATGGCGGCTACCTGATGCTCGCCCTGGGTTTCGCCGCCGTGGGCCTGGCCGGTTTCGGCGTGATGAGCACCGCAGCGGCGCTGCATGTCTTCGGCGTCGGCGCCATCGGCGGCGAGATGCTGGCGGTGATGACCCGCGCCACCCGCGGCCATACCGGACGCGAGCTGACCGCCTCGCTGCCGACCAGCCTCAGCTATCTGGCGATCTTCGCGGCGGCGCTGCTGCGGCCGGCGGCCGAGTTCGGCGCCTATGAGCCGTTGATCCACGCCACCGGCGCCGCCTGGATCCTGGCCTTCGGGCTGTTTTGCGTCGAACATGCGCCGATGCTGCTGCGCCAGCGCAAGACCCTGCGCGGCGCCTAGGCTTCGGCCCGCCGCAGCAGCAGCCGGTAGCCGCTGCCGTCCGCGGCATGGTTGCCGGCCCATTGATGACCCGCCGCGGCCAGTTGCGGCAGCAGGGTTGCGGGCTCACGCTCGAGCAGGGCGAAGACCACCTCGCCCGCCGCCGCGGCCTCCAGCGCCGCGGTCAGTCGCGCCAGCGCCTCGGCTTCCGACAGGCCGGTCAGGTCCAGGAAGGCCGAGGGCTCGGGCCAACTGAAGGCTTCCAGTGCGCTGCCGAGGCTCAGCGCCTGTTCGGGGCGGCGGAAGTCGATCTGCCAGGCATTGCCGCCCAGCGGGGTTTCGCTGTGGAGGAAGCCCTGCCGCTCCATCACCCGGAACAGCGGCACCGGCCGGAACGGCGCGATCAGCCGCAGGGTCTGGCCTTCGGCCAGCGCATCGGCGGCAGCCATGATCGCGGCCAGGGGCTCCTGCCCCTCGGCCAGAATCGGTCTTACATCAAGGGTGACGATATCGGTCATGGCGTTCCCGGCTGGTGGCATTCTGGCGCATGGCGCGGGGTCAGGTAAAGCGGGTTTCGCGGCCCTGACCGTCCAGCGCCCGCACCTCGACGCCGGGCAGGGCGGGCAGGGCGGCGCGGATCGCCGGTGCCGGCGCCAGGGCGAAGCCGGTCGAGAGCGCATCGGCCAGCCCCGCCTCGTCGGCGATGACCGAGATCCGCGCCCAGTCGGCGCGCGCCGCGCCGGTGTCGGGGTCGATCAGATGCGGCAGCCGGCCGGCGGCGTCGAAGGTGAAGCCGCCCGCCTCGGTGGTGGCGATGGCGCGGTCGATCAGCGACGCCTCGCCGCCGCCCGCCAGCGCCACGCGCCAGGGTTCGGCGGCGGTGCGGCCGCCGATGGCGCGGATCTCGCCCATGTCGACCAGCGTGTGTTCGGCGCCGCCGGCACGAAGCAGCGCGGTGATGCGGTCGGTGATGATACCCTGGGCGATGCCGTTTAACGTCAGCGCCATGCCGGGGCGCAGCAGGATGCGGTCGTCGTTGACCCGGATGCGGTCGAATCCGACCAGCTGCCGCGCCGCCTGCACCGCCGCCGCGTCCCCCGCCGCATGGGCGCGCCAGAGCGGCTGGATGCTGGGATCGAAGCGTCCGCCGGTCAGCCGGTGTACATGCCGGGCCAGCCGCAGCGCCGCCACCATCTCCGGGCTGGGCGTGACCAGCAGGCCGCTGCGGTTCAGCTCGGACAGTTCGGAACTGTCGCGGTAGAGGGTGAAGATATCCTCGAGCCGCTGCAGCTCGGCCCGGGTTTCGCGGATCAGCGCCTGGGCGCGGGTGCGGTCGGGATGGTTCAGGATCAGCGCCACCGGCGCGCCCATGGCCTGGCCGCGCCAGACCGTCGCGCCCGAGGCATCGTCCGGTGCGGCATGGGCCAGCAGCGGCGCGCCGAGCGCGGCGGCCGAGATGGTCAGGAAACGGCGGCGGTCAATGCGCATCCCCGGCCTCCTCCGCTGCGGTTTCGCCGGCGCCCAGAACCTCGTCGGGGGTCAGCTCGTCGAAGGTCTGCACGCTGCCGCCCTTGTCGGCGGCGAATGCCTCGGCGGCCTCGCGGCTGCCGAAGGGCACGATCTCGGCCCCGCCCATGCCGGCCTGCATGGTCGAGCCGACGACATAGAAGGCTTTTGTCGCGTCGATCCAGTTGTCGGCGCCGGGATCGGCCCAGCTGGCCGCCTTGGCCATGTCCGAGACGTAAAGTCCGCCGTGATCCTTGACCTCGTCCGGCATCATCGAGAAGGCGACCGTGTCGCGGGCCGAGGAGAACCAGTAGGCGCCCATTTCCTTCGACAGCACCACCTGGCCCTTGGGCCCTTCGTGTTCCATCAGGTTCATGCCGCAATAGCGCCCGATGGCCTCGGCGGTCATGGTCACGGGCGGCAGGGCGGCGGTCGTCTCGTCCCGGCAGGCCGGCAGCGCCAGCGTCAGCAGGGCAGCGATCAGCAGCGGTTTCATTACAGGTTCCTTCGCGAGAATGCGGTCATGGCCAGGGTCAGCGGCAACGCGCACCACAGAAGCAGCGCCGCCGCCAGCAGGCCCGGGGTCAGTTGCGAATTGTCATAGACGCCGCCCATGCCGGACAGCATGGCCGAGGCGCCTTCGCCCAGCGTCAGCAGGCGATAGGCGTCGGTCGGGTTCAGCAGCAGCGCCAGGTCCATGATCCAGCCCGGCACCGCGTGGCCGCCGCGCGCCACCAGCGCCGCCAGCAGCGCCATGTCGTAAAGCGCCACGAACAGCAGCCACAGCCCGATGGCGATGCCCGCCGCGGTCGAGCTTTCCTGCACGACCGCGGAAGCCAGCGTTCCCAGTGCCAGGAACACCGCCCCCAGCAGCACCGAAATCGCGGTCATCATGGCAAAGGCCTGCCAGCCCTCGGCGCCGTGGCGCCAGATCACGAAGATCGCCGCGAAGCCGAAGCCGATCACCGTGGCCAGCGCCAGGATGGCGAGCTGGCCCAGGAACTTGCCCGCCACCACCTGCGGCCGCGACAGCGGATGGCTGAGCAGCAGCAGCAGCGTGCCGCGCTCGGCCTCGCGGGTGATGGCGTCATGCGAGAGCAGCAGCGCGATCAGCGGCACCAGGAAGATGGTCAGGCTGGCCAGCCCCACCACCACCACGTCCAGCGCGCCGGTCGCGGTCGAGCCGGTGGGTGCCGAACCCAGCGCGGCGATGACCGAGGCCAGCGCCGCCATGACCACGGTCATCGAGACGACCCAGCGGTTGCGGATGCCCTCGGCCAGTTCGCGGCGGGCGATGGTCAGGATCGCGGACATCAGGCGGCCTCGCTGCGCAGGAAATGGGCGTAGATGTCGTCGAGGCTGGGATCCTCGAGGGTGATCTCGCGCGCGCCGGTGTCGAGCAGGGCGCGCAGTGCCGTGACCTTCTCGGCCTCGGCCAGGTCGATGCGGCGCAGCCCGCCATCCGAGGCGCGGAAGCGCAGGCGCGAGGGCAGGCCGGCCAGCCGCCGCAGTTCCGCCAGCGAGCCGTCGGCGATCTTGCGGCCCTGGTTGATGACGATGACCCGCTCGGCATGGCCTTCCAGTTCGGTCAGCGCGTGCGAGGACAGCAGCACCGTCGCGCCCTGCCGCGCCAGGTCGGCGACGATGCCGTAAAGCTCGCGCCGCAGGGCGGGGTCGAGACCCGAGGTCGGCTCGTCCAGCAGCAGCAGCCGCGGCGCCCCCAGCAGCGCCTGCGCCAGGCCAAGGCGCTGGCGCATCCCCTTGGAATAGCCGCGCACCGGCCGGTCGGCGGCGTCCAGCAGCCCGACCCGCGCGAACAGCGCATCATGGCCGCGCGCCGGCAGGCCCTTGAGCCGGGCGTAGAAGCCCAGTGTCTCGCGCCCGGTAAAGGACAGGTGGAACTGCACGCTTTCCGGCAGGTAACCCAGTTGCGCACGGGCGGCGCGGCCATGGCCGGGATCGGCGCCCAGCACAGAAATCCGCCCGGCATCCGCCCGGGTCAGGCCCAGCATCATCTTGATCTGCGTGGTCTTGCCGGCGCCGTTATGGCCGACCAGCGCCACAACCTGGCCGGGCGGCAGCGTATAGGAAAGCGCGCTGACCACCGGGCGGCCGCCATAGCTTTTGCCCACGCCTTCAAGGATCACGGTCGGGTCGTTCGGGGCGGCGGTCATGGCAGGGGCCTTTCGGAATTCTGAAACATCAGCGGGTGGCTGTCGGTCACGCCGCCGGGCAGCAGGGCGGGAAAGCGGCTTTGCGCGAAACGCAGGATCTGCACCGCCGGGCTGGTCAGCAGCATCCGCGCCTGCGGGGCGGTCCACATCACCTTGTCCACCATGTCGTTGGGGCGATAGGCGCTGTCGGCCAGCCCGTCGCCGTTCAGGTCGAAAGCGGCATTGTCGGACCAGTAGTTGCCGACGCCGTCCAGCGACCATTCCAGATAGCGGGTACCGACATATTTCACCTGGACGCGGTTCTGCACGAAATCGTTGCGCGACATCAGGTTGCCCTCGGCCCCGGCGGTGAAATGGATGCCGATGGCGCAGCCCTCGAAATGGTTGCCGGTGAAGCGGTTCTTGTTGGCATTGTAGATGAACACGCATTTCTCGGGCGCGATGCGGTTTCCGGCCGAGGCGGGGTCGGGGGCCGGCACGCCGGCCTCGAGGCTCTGGCCCATGTCGCGCCAGCGGCTTTCCGGGGCCGGGCGGCCGATCACCCGGTTGCCCGACAGCACCGAGCGGTTGGCCGAGTTGAACAGGAAGCCGTAGTCGCGGTCGTTCTCGGAGGAATTGCCGGTGACGGTCAGCCGGTCCGAGAACATGATCGCATAGCCCATGGCATTGTCGCGCGAGACATTGCCGCTGACCTCGCTGTCCGAGGTGTTCATGTAATGGATGGCGAAGCGGGTGTCGTGGATGCGGTTGTTGCGGAAGGCGTTCTTCTTGGAGACCGAGACGAAGATGCCGTCGCGGCCCTGGGCGATCTCGTTATCCTCGACCGCGGCGCCGGGGGCGTTCCAGACGCTGACGCCGTTGCCAAGCTCGGACTGCCGGCCCAGGCGGCCGGTGATGCGGTTGCCCGAAACCAGCGCGTCGCGCGCGCCCTGGATGCGGATGCCGTGCAGGTTGTCGGTCAGCACATTGCCGTCCACGCGCGCACCGGTGGCGCGCTTGGTCAGGAAGATGCCGGAATCCATCCGGTCGAGATCGCTGCCCGAGCCGGTGACGCCGAGCCCGGTGATGCGCACGTCCGGGGCATCGACCGCGATCACATGGCCCTGTCCCGCGCCATCGACCACCGCGCCGGGTTCGCCGCGCAGGGTCAAGGGCGTCGCGATCAGCAGGGGGCCGCGCCAGCGGCCGGCCCCCAGCAGGATTTCGTCCCCCGGCCGGGCATTCGCCAGCGCCTGCGCCAGCCCGGCATCGTCGGCCGGGCGCAGCCTGTCCGCCGCCAGCGGCGAGGACAGCAGCAGCGCAAGGGCAAGGCCAAGGCCAAGGGCGGGACGCAGCATCAGGCCGGCTCCACCAGCATGCGGCCCTTCATCTCCATGTGCATGGCATGGCAGAACCACGAGCAGTAATACCAGTAGACGCCCGGCCGGTCGGCCTTGAAGGTGACCGAGGCGGTGGCTTGCGGCGCGACCTCGATGTTGATGCCGTAATTGACGATGCAGAAGCCATGGGTCAGGTCTTCGACCTCGTCGATATTGGTGACATAGACCGTGACCTCGTCGCCCTGCTTGACGGTAAAGCTGTCGAGCCCGAAGGCAGGGGCCGAGGAGGTCATATAGACCCGGACCTTGTTGCCGTCGCGGATGACCTCGCTGTCGATCATCAGGTCGATATTGTCCTTTTTCGCCTGCTCGACCGCATCGGCGAAGAACGGATCGTTGCGGTCCCAGAGCGAAACCGGGTTCACCTTGGAGGCGTGGATGATCGTCGCGTCATGCGGCTCGGCGAAGGTGGGGTTGTCGTGGACGATCTTCATCTCGTCGCCCGAGATGTCGATCAGCTGGTCGCATTCCGGCTTCAGCGGCCCGACGTTCAGGAAACGGTCCTTCGAGAACTTGTTGAGCGAGATCAGCCATTTGCCATCGGCTTCCTTGGTCTGTCCCATCGAGGTGTGGTTGTGGCCGGGCTGGTAGTGCACGTCCAGCTTCTGCCGGATCGGGTCGACCTTCTCGCCATTATGGGCGCGGATCGCGTCCTCGATGTTCCACTTGCAGATCTGGCTGTCGATGAACAGCGTCGTATAGGCATTGCCGCGGCCGTCATAGGCGGTGTGCAGCGGACCGAGGCCCAGCTCCGGCTCGGCCACCACGGTGTCGCGCGGCTGGATCTTGCCGGCGAACAGGTCGTCGAACTTGCGCACGTCGAAGACCGTGACCGTGGGCGAGAGCTTGCCGTTGGCGACGATATGGATGCCGTCCGGCGCGGTGTTGATGCCGTGCGGGCCGTTCGGGACGGGGACGTAGCGCACCAGCTTGTTGTCCTCGCCGCGGCCGTCAAGCACGCGCACGCCGTTCAGCTCCTGGCCCTCGCCGGCCTTCACCGCGGCTTCGATGGCCTGGATGTTGAAGATGGTCAGCCAGTCCTGGTCCTTTTCCATCGTCTCTTCCAGCGTCACGCCGCCTTCCGAGTTGTAGCAGGTCGCGAAGGCGTATTTGCCCTGGTAGTCGGCGTCGACGTTGTCGAGGTTGCCGTCGACGATGATCTGCCAGGCCACCTGCATGGTGTCGGCGTCGATGGCCGAGAAGACCGAGTGGTATTGCGAAGGATCGTTCAGCGCCGTGCCGTCATTGGGCAGCGGCACGCCATCCTCGCCATTGGCGAAGACATAGCCGGTCCGGGGGTATTTCTGCAGCCGCAGCCCGTGGACCGTGTGCTGGTTCGGCAGTTCGATGATCTTGTCGCAGCGCATCACGTCCATGCGGATGCGGGCGACGCGGGTGTTGGCCTTGTCGTTGATGAAGAAATAGCGCCCGTCATAGGTGCCGTCGGTGAACGAGGGATGCGGGTGGTGGGCATCGCCATTGCTGAAGAAGCCGCCCTTGTCCTTGAGGAATTCGCGGGTCTGCGGCGTCAGCCCCTCGGTCAGGACCTTGATCGATTCGTTGGACTGCCCCCAGCCGGTGGCGCTTTCGCGGTTGAAGATCGGCACCCGGATCAGTTCGCGCATCGAGGGCAGGCCAAGGATGCGCACCTCGCCCGATTGGCCGCCGGAGAGCAGGACGTAATATTCGTCCAGCTCGCCCGGCGCCACCTCGAAGGATTGCCCCTCGGCGGCGCCTTGCGCGGCCGCCTGTCCGGCGATGGCCGCCGCGCCCAGCCCGGCGCCGGCGCCCAGCAGCGCGCGGGGCGCGACGCTGCCCGCGCCGGCGGCGACGGCCATGCCGCTGGCCAGAAGCTGGCGTCGGTTGGGCCGGAAATCACTGTCTTTGGTCATGTCATGCTCCTTTGAGATCGGGGGGATTGTCGGCGGTCGCGGCGCGCTGTGCGCGGAAGGCGGGCGGCTGCTCGCGGCCGGTTTTGCCGGTGGCGGCGGCGGGTTTCGGCTGCGCGCTGCGGGCGATCTTCTCGCGCCGCGCTTTCTGGGTGATCATGTGCGGGCAGCGCGTGTCGTCGTGGTAGAGCACCTGGCAATTCATGCAGTAGATGCATTCGTTGACGTTGATCTGGCCCTCGGGGTGGATGGCCTTGACCGGGCAGTCATTGGCGCAGCGCTGGCAGGGGCTGCCGCATTCCGGCCAGCGCTTCAGCCATTCGAACATGCGCATCCGGCCCGGGATCGCCAGCGCCGCGCCCAGCGGACACAGATAGCGGCAATAGAAGCGCTCGATGAACAGGCCCGGCAACAGGCAGGCCAGGGCGAACAGCACGAAGCCCCATTCGCGCATGAAGTTCAGGACGATCGCGGTCTTGAACGGCTCGACCTCGGCCCAACGTTCCGCATCGGCCAGCGAATAGAGCGACAGCCCGAACAGGCCCAGGAAGATCATGTACTTGATCGGCCACAGCCTTTCGTGCAGCCCCCAGGGCAGGTCGATCTGCGGCACGCGCAGCTTGCGAGCGATGGTGTTCGACAGTTCCTGCAGCGCGCCGAAGGGGCAGAGCCAGCCGCAGAACGGCCCGCGGCCCCAGAACAGCAGCCCGGCCGCCACCGCGCTCCACAGGATGAAGACCAGCGGCGCCGACAGGAAATATTCCCACGAGAAGCCGGAGAGCAGCGCGTTGACGAAGGTCAGCACGTTCACCACCGACAGTTGCGCATGGACCAGCCAGCCCAGCCAGAGCAGGGTGAAGGCCAGATAGCCGCGCCGGACCCAAAGGAAGGTGCGCGGGTATTTGGTCAGCACGTCCTGGAAGAAGAAGATCGCGGTCAGCAGCGCCAGCGCGGTGCCGAGGATGGCGATGTTCGCCCGGTTCATCTGCCACATGGTCTTCCACAGAGCCGGGCCGTCATCCTCGGCGGTGGGCTGGCCGACCTGCGGCTGCGCCGCGGGCGTGTCGGCGACCGGGGTCGCCGGGGCGGCGGGCGGCGCGGCGGGCAGCAGGTAGCGCTCGGGGATCTGGTAGGCAAGGTCGAAGGGCAGGGTGGCCTTGTCGCGGCCCCGGGTGGCGCGCTGGACCAGAAGCTGCAGCTCGAAGGGCTGCGCCACGTCGAAGGTGAAATCCTGCGGCACGACGAAAAGCGCGATCTCTTTCAGCCGCGGTGCCCCCGCCGCGGCCAGGACCGGAATGCGGGTGTGATCGCGGTCCTTGAAGCGCAGGCCCTGACCGTCCTGCATCAGCTCGATCCGGTCGAAGATGCCGCCGCGCACATAGCCCGAGCCCTTGAAGGAATAGGCGCCGTCGCCCGCGACCAGCACCGCCGCCTGGCCCGGTTGCAGCTTCGCCGCCAGCCGGTCATAGGCGGCATCGCCCAGCAGGCTGCGGCCGATGGCGGGCACCGAGACCGGCGCCAGGTAAAGGTCGATGAACGCGTCCTCGGGATTGCCGGTCTCGGCGTGCTGGGCGGCCAGCGGCTGGCCGGCATCGGCGAAGGCCTTGCTGACCTCTCCGACGCTCATGACCAGCGAGCGCACCGAGCCGTCGCCCAGCAGCGTCTGCCAGTCCTCGGTTCCGGTAACGGCGGGGTCCAGTTCGCGGCGGGTCTCGGCCGGGGCGGGGCCGGCGGCGATGCCGTCCAGCCGCCCCGAACGGATCAGCCTGACCGCCGAACGCACGATGCTGTCGCCCATGACCAGCACCGTCACCGTGGCGCCCGAGACGATCTCGGCCTGCGGCGGCTTGGCCTCGCCCGCCGCGACGCGGCCCAGATCGGCGCCGATCAACCCGTTCAGCGCCGCCAGCACCTTGGGCTCGGGGATACCGATCAGCACGATGGGCTCGTGATGTTCGACCATGTGGATGCCGCGGATCACGCCCTTTCGGTCGATGCCGACGACGATGCGGATCGGTTTGCCGGAATAGCCGGTCGAGGGGGTGAAATCGCTGTTGAGATAGGCGTAACCCAGCGTCTCGCCGCCCTTCAGGACCGGAACGATGGCCGGTTCGCCCTCCGGGGCGCCGTAGCTCTCGGCCCCCTCGAACAGCTGCGAGGGTGGGGTCTTTGCCAGCGCCTCGTCCAGGGTCAGCGCCTGGCCTGCGGAAACCATGCTGCAAAGCACGAGAAAAACCGCAAGCCAGCAGGACTTGAGGAGGCGGACAGGCATGGACATGGCAGGCTCGGGCAGTTGCGGTATCGGGCGCAACATGCCGCGCCGCGCCGGCCCCGACTTTGCGCCAGCGCAAGGTTCGCCGTTTTCCCGGTCAGGCGTCGTGCAGCGTGAATCGCGCAAGACGCTTGATCCGTTGCCTTCTTCCTGTCGCAATGCGGGATCCGGGCGCGGGCGCGCTTGCCGTTCCGCGCCGCACCGGCTCAGTATCGCGGTTGCATGACCCGACTCCGCGCCCGGCTTCGGTCGTGTGGCCTGCCGGGCATGTCCCGGCCGAGAGCGCGTGATGAAAGCCTGCCGGAAGCCCATGGACTTGCACTCGCAGCCGTCGGGTTCCGCCTTTCCGCGAAGAAAATTGCCGGAACCCCGGCCGCGGGCCGGGGTTGGTTTCGCATGACACAGACAGTCCACATCTTGGAAAGGAGTGCGCAATGAACTGGGATATCATCGAAGGCAAATGGAACCAGCTCAAGGGCAGCGTGAAAGAGCAATGGGGCGACCTGACCGATGACGAGCTGACCGAGGTGGCGGGCCAGAAGGACAAGCTGGCCGGCAAGCTGCAGGAAAAATACGGCTGGACCAAGGAAAAGGCCGACGAGCAGATCAACAGCTTCTTCCGCGACCGGGTCTGACCCGGCGGCCCATCACAAGGCAAGGCCCCGGCAGGTTCCCGGGGCCTTGCCCAGCCGGGCGTTCCCGGCCGTCGGTGCGAACAAAATGCGAACCAATCTGCCATTGAACCCGACGGCGCGGCTTCCTATCTTGTCAGCCAGCAGGGGGCGCAGACTGCCTGTCTTAGGGGTTGCGCCTCTTGGCGAGAAAGGACTGATTCCATGAACGAATTCGCCCAAACCACCCATCCGGTCCTGCCTTTGCGGGATATCGTGGTGTTTCCGCACATGATCGTGCCGCTGTTCGTCGGGCGCGAGAAATCGGTGCGGGCGCTCGAGGCCGTGATGGAGCAGGATCGTCCGATCCTTCTCGCAGCCCAGAAGGATGCCGCGGTCGATGAGCCCGCCGCCGAGGGGATCTTCCGCACCGGCGTGCTGGCCAATGTGCTGCAACTGTTGAAACTGCCCGACGGGACCGTGAAGGTGCTTGTCGAGGGGCGCGAACGGGTGCGCGTCACCGATTTCGTGCCGAATGACGATTACTTCGAAGCCCGCTGCGAATCCCTGGCCGAAGAGCCGGGCGATGCCGACACGCTGACCGCGCTGACCCGCGCCGTCGCCGAGGAGTTCGAGCGCTATGTCAAGGTGCGCAAGAACATCCCCGAGGAAGTCGTGGCCGCGGTGGCCGAGGCCCGCGACGCGGCCCGGCTGGCCGATCTGGTCAGCGGCCATCTGGGCATCGCGCTGGACAAGAAGCAGGAACTGCTGGAAACCCTGGTGACGGCCGAGCGCCTGGAGAAGGTCTATGGCCTGATGCAGGGCGAGATGTCGGTGCTGCAGGTCGAGAAAAAGATCAAGTCCCGCGTCAAGACGCAGATGGAGAAGACCCAGCGCGAATACTATCTGAATGAGCAGATGAAGGCCATTCAGAAGGAGCTGGGCGACGGCGAGGATGGCTCGAACGAGCTTACCGAGCTGGAAGAGAAGATCAACCAGACGAAGTTCAGCAAGGAGGCCCGCGAAAAAGCCGAGGCCGAGCTGAAGAAGCTGAAGTCGATGTCGCCGATGTCGGCCGAGGCCACGGTCAGCCGCAACTATCTGGACTGGCTCTTGTCGCTGCCCTGGGGCGTGAAGTCGCGCATTCGCAAGGATCTCGGCAAGGCCGAGGAGGTGCTCGACGCCGATCACTACGGGCTGGAAAAGGTCAAGGAACGCATCGTCGAATATCTGGCGGTGCAGAACCGCTCGACCAAGCTGAAGGGGCCGATCCTGTGCCTTGTCGGGCCTCCGGGCGTCGGCAAGACCTCGCTGGGCCGTTCGGTGGCGCGGGCAACGGGGCGCGAGTTCATCCGCATCAGCCTTGGCGGCGTGCGCGACGAATCCGAGATCCGCGGCCATCGCCGGACCTATATCGGCTCGATGCCCGGCAAGATCATCCAGGCGCTGAAAAAGGCCAAGACCACGAATCCGCTGATCCTGCTCGACGAGATCGACAAGATGGGCCAGGACTTCCGCGGCGACCCGGCCTCGGCCATGCTCGAGGTGCTGGACCCGGAACAGAACGCGACCTTCGTCGATCACTATCTTGAGGTGGAATACGACCTGTCGAACGTGATGTTCGTGACCACGGCCAACAGCTACAACATGCCCGGACCGCTGCTCGACCGGATGGAGATCATCCCGCTGGCCGGCTATACCGAGGACGAGAAGCGCGAGATCGCGCGCCAGCATCTGCTGCCCAAGCAGATCACGGCGAACGGCCTGCGCAAGGGTGAGTTTTCGGTGACCGACGAGGCGCTGACCCATGTGATCCGCTATTACACCCGTGAGGCGGGCGTGCGGTCGCTGGAGCGCGAGATCGCCAAACTGGCGCGCAAGGCGGTGACCGAGATCCTGAAGGGCAAGGTCAAGTCGGTCGAGGTGACGCCCGAGAAGGCCGAGGAATACCTGGGCGTGCGCCGCCACCGCTATGGTCTGGCCGAAAAGGACGATCAGGTCGGCGTGGTGACGGGGCTGGCCTGGACCCAGGTCGGCGGCGATCTGTTGCAGATCGAGGCGCTGAAGCTGCCCGGCAAGGGCCGCATGAAGACGACCGGGAAACTGGGCGAGGTGATGAAGGAATCGATCGACGCGGCGGCGAGCTATGTGCGCTCGATCGCGCCCCAGATCGGGGTGAAGCCGCCGAAATTCGACGCCATCGACATCCATGTCCATGTGCCCGACGGGGCCACCCCCAAGGACGGCCCTTCGGCGGGCCTTGCCATGGTGACCTCGATCGTCTCGGTGCTGACGCAGATTCCGGTGCGCAAGGACATTGCCATGACCGGCGAGGTTTCGCTGCGCGGCAACGCCATGGCCATCGGCGGACTCAAGGAAAAGCTGCTGGCGGCGCTTCGGGGTGGCATCAAGACGGTGCTGATCCCGGTCGATAACGAGAAGGACCTGGCCGAGATCCCGGCCAATGTGAAGGAAGGGCTGAAGATCATTCCTGTCAGCCATGTGCGGGAAGTCCTGCAGCAGGCGCTGGTGCGGATGCCTGAACCCGTCGAATGGGACGAGGCTGCCGAGGAGGCGGCCGAGGCCAGCCGGTTGGCCGCGACCCGCGAACAGGGAAGCGGCGACTCGGCGGTCGCCCACTGATACGAGGCCGCGCGGCATCCGCGCGGCCTTTTTCTTGACCGAGTCTCCAGGGGAAAGGAGTGTTTCCATGGCACGGTCACAGGCAAGATCCGAACCCGAGGCCTTCGCCGATCCCGAAACGGCCAAGGTGCTGCAGAAGCGGCAGCTCCTGTCCCAGGTGGCGCGCCGCACCGGCCTGCGCAACAGCGAAGTCAAGACCGTGGTCGAGGCGACCTTGGCCGAGTTGGGCGATGCGATCGCCTCGGGAATGACGCTGGCGCTGCCGCCTTTGGGGCGGGCGCGCATCAGCCGCCGCCACGACGGCGCGGGCGGCGAGATCATCACCCTGCGCCTGCGTCGCCGCGGTTCCTGACGATTGCGAGCGCGGCATTTTTTCGGCTGCAGCCTCTTGCGGTGCGCTTCGTCTGCGGCTATCTAGCGCGCACCGGGCGATTAGCTCAGCGGTAGAGCGCTTCGTTCACATCGAAGATGTCAGCGGTTCAAATCCGTTATCGCCCACCATTATTCTGAAGGCGCTAAGGCAGGTTTAACACCCCCTTAGCGCCTTTTTCATCCCCTTCCCGACATCTTGTCACCATTTCCGAAGATGTCCGCGGTCACCACGCGGTCACCGGAAATCGGACGACGGTGTCACCGGTGGCCTGCAGCGGCAAGGCCAGAGGCTCGCCGTGTAGCCGCCGTTCGTGATTGCGGATGCACCGCGGTCCTTTCTTCACGGGGAAACGAGCCGTTTCGGCAGCTTCTCCTGGCGGTCGTGATATGCTCCGGACGGGCGTCGGACGAGTGCCGCTGCGGGCGAAGAACACAGGGAAACGGGATCTCTTCTTGGGCTTCATCGACATCACATCGATCCGCCTCTGGATCCGCCATTTGTCAACATGACCTAGAGGCCATCGTCGACTGGATCGGCAGGATCGAAGTTGAGGATCACGGCGGCGCCTACCGCCGACCGTCAGCTAAGGGCTCAAAGTCTCTCTCTGCCAAACAGAGAGATGCCCTTTTCCTGTGTTCTTCGCCCGTAGCGGCACTCGTCCGATGCCGGTCCGGAGCATATCGAGACTGCCAGGAGAAGCCGCCGAAGCGGCTCGTTTCCCCGTGAAGAAAGGACACGCGGTGCATCTGCAATTACGAACAGTGGCTGCACGGCGAGCCTCTGGCCTTGCCGCGGAAGGCCACCGGTGACACCGCCGTCCGAATTCCGGTGACCGCGTAATGATCGCGGACATCTTCGGAAATGGTGACAGGATGTCGGGAAGAGATGAAAAAGATGCTAAGGGATTGTTGAACCTCGCCTAATCTTGCAGTCTTGGCATCGCCGTTCCGGTCATGCACACTTCTTGCAGTTTTAGTTTGCTCATTTCCCCCGCGGAGGCCTTTTTCATGAACGCCCCCCTGCGCCAGTCCGAGCGGCTGGGCCGTTTGACGACCGCCCTCGGCCCCGACACGCTGGCGCTTTTGCGCTTCGACGGCACGGACCACCTGAACGACCTGTTCGAATACCGCGTCGAGGCGCTGGCCACCCGCAACGATCTCGACTTCGACGCGCTGATCGGCACCC
>NZ_JBHRXE010000012.1:0-64470 GCF_042648325.1 Paracoccus simplex
CGGAAGCTGTGGGATAAGTCCGTCCGGGGAAAGGGGAACCTCGGCCTTAAGCCGATTTGTGCAACAGAGCCCGCTCGACCGCAAGTGCGCATTAGAGAAGAACAGCAGGACCGGCATCGGACTGTCCGGCAGCGGGTCAGTATCCGATTCTGGAGCAGGGCGATATTCCCGCCGGTCCAACAGGCTACGGTAAAATCGGTGCCGATCAACCTGTCGCCGCTGCTCACTGTGCTGGCCCGGCCTGCTGAATGGCTGGGGCGTCACCTATGACGCGGCGCTTGCCGCGTCTCTGGTTGCCGGCCTCGCGGTCGGCGCCGCCGTTGCGCGGCCGCGCCGATCCCGGCTCAGGCGATGGGGCGGTCAGTTTTCCATGCCGGCGCCGGAGCCGTTACGGATGGCCTAGTTTTCCGCTTGAGGTGAACCGAACCCCCAGGCTCGCGAGCTCGTTGATGATGGCTTTGTAGGTTTCGATCACATTCACGATGCTGCCATCTGACAGCCTGACTTCGGTGCCGGCGTCATCCGCAACCTCCCGCACCGAGCTAATATGCGCGACGGCGAGGGCAACCTTGCTTGCTTGCCGACCCGGTTCATTCAGGTGAAGAATGATGAAGGTCATGGCGATTCTCCGCTCCCTGAAGTCCCCACGTTAGAAGGCCAAACGGCCGCCGTCCAGCTTACTGCGTCGGGTGCCGGACCTGAGGGCCGCTCACCGACGAGCCGTTGTGATCCTCTCTTCTTCCACAAGAGTGGGTGTATATCCGCAAGATGATCCCCATATATAGGATATCCGCGCGGAGACACCGCGCGGTGCCATGGAGGACTTCATATGGTCCACGACCCGAAAATGCTGACCGAGCAAGAGATGCTCCAAACTGCGGTTGATGGTTTGGACAGCGATACCCCACACCGGATTGACGCAAAGTTCAAGCAAGCCATTGACGAAATGAATGAAGAAGAGGCGCAGGCTGCGAACGACAAGGCCAATTTAGCTTGGAATAAGAGCTATGACGAATTGGGTGACGGTTGACGCGGATGAACCGGGGCCGAAGCAGTATCGGGTAGAGCATAGAGCCTGAACTGAAAGAGGTGTGGGCCGGCTTGACCTTGCGTCGGCCCGGGAACCAGCCGTGCATCCGGACGTTTGCCCGCTGTGCCGCGTGGAAGCGGTGAAATCAGTGGAGGAACTGTTTCATGAAGACGTTGCAGGACGCGTTCGAGCACACCTTGCAGGACATCTACTGGGCTGAGAATGCCCTGTCAAAGTCCCTGCCCAAGGTCTCGAAATCCGTAAACAACGCCGAACTGAAGACGGCGGTCGATGCTCATCTGAAAGAAACCAAAGGGCATATCAAGACCCTTGAGGCGGTATTCAAGTCGATCGGGCAGGAGGCCAAGGGAGAAAAATGCGATGCCATGGATGGTCTATTGAAAGAGACCGATGGCTTGATTGAAGAGGCTTCGGGTCATGCTTTGGATGTGGCGCTAATCGGAGCCGCACAGGCGGTCGAGCATTACGAGATCGCGCGTTATGGGACGTTGCGCGAATGGGCCAAGGTTCTGGGCCATGACGAGGCGCACACCCTGCTTACCTCGATTCTGGACGAGGAAAAAGCCGCGAACGCGAAGCTGACAGCTCTTGCTGTCACGGCCGTGAATGACACCAAGCAATCTTCCAAAAAATAATTGGTGTTCTCGGGCTTTGCAGCTCGAAAGGTGCTGGAATCTGGAGATTTAACAGATACCGACACAACTGATCAGCACTCGCCCAGCTCGCTTGGGCGGGTGTGTTTTTGCGTTTCAGGGTTTGCGAAAGCGTCCTGGCTCATCGCACGTCCTCCAGGGGTGGGGTTTCAAGATTCCTGTTTTGGTCCCGGTTTGTCCCATCCATAATTTCCATCCCAAGACGCGGAAACTCATGATTTCCATAGATTCCTGAACCACCTCTATGGCGGCATGGATGAGCCCGAGCTGAAGATCATCGACGTCTTCGTCTGCAAGCTGCGCAAGAAGCTGGCTGCGGCGATGCAGGGCGAAAGCCATATCGAGACGGTCTGGGGCAGGGGATATGTCCTGCGCGACCCGGTGGCCGAGACCCAGAACGCCGAGCGCATGGCCTTGCGCGCCTGACCGCCAGACGGCCGGGTGCTGGACAATCCGGCCCCGGCCCCGGTATCACCTTTCCCCGGATCATGGCCCGCAGGGGCCGGCAGACAGGCGGAGGGCAGGATGGCCGGAGAAGACGAGGATCGGGCCGTTCCGGCAGCGGAAGCCGCCTTGCCGCCGGTCTCCAGCCTGGATGCCGGGACGGCGGCTGAGGAACATGCGCGGCTGAGCGCATTGGTGACGCGCGCCAACCTGGCCTATTACCGGGAAGACGCGCCTTTCATCAGCGATGCGGAATACGATGCCGGCAAGCGGCGGCTGGAAGCGATCGAGGCGCGCTTCCCCGGGCTCGCGCATCCGGCCAGCCCGACGGCGCAGGTCGGCGCCGCGCCCGACACGCGCTTCGCCAAGATCCCGCATCGCCTGCCGATGCTGTCGCTGGAAAACGGCTTTACCCCGGGCGATGTCGAGGCCTTCGTGCAGCGGGTGCGCTCTTTCCTGAACCTTGCTGCCGACGCAACGCTGGAACTGACGGCCGAGCCGAAGATCGACGGCCTGTCGCTATCCCTGCGCTACGAGGGCGGGCGGCTGGTCCAGGCCGCCACCCGCGGCGACGGCGCGGTGGGCGAGAACGTGACCGCCAATGCCCGCACCATCGCCGATATTCCCGAGCGTCTCGCCGGCGAGGACTGGCCCGGGGTTCTGGAGATCCGCGGCGAGGTCTACATGTCGCACGCGGATTTCGCGACGCTGAACCAGTCCGACGGCGGCCGGGTCTTCGCCAACCCGCGCAATGCGGCGGCGGGCTCGCTGCGCCAGCTCGACCCGGCAGTGACGGCATCGCGGCCGTTGCGCTTCTTCGCTTATGCCTGGGGCGAGGTCAGCGCACCTGTCGCCGGCACGCAGATGGAAGCGGTGCGGCGGATGCAGGATTTCGGCTTCCAGACCAATCCGCTGACCCGGATCTGCGCCTCGGTCCAGCAGATGCTGGCCGCCTGGGCCGAGATCGAGCAGATGCGCGCGACCTTGGGCTATGACATCGACGGCGTGGTCTACAAGGTCAACGATCTGGCCTATCAGGCGCGACTCGGCATGCGCTCGACGACGCCGCGATGGGCCCTGGCGCACAAGTTCCCGGCCGAGCGGGCCTGGACGCGGCTGGAGGCCATCGACATCCAGGTCGGCCGCACCGGCGCGCTCAGCCCGGTGGCGCGGCTGCATCCGGTGACGGTGGGCGGGGTCGTGGTCTCGAACGCCACCCTGCATAACGAGGATTACATTGCCGGCCGCGGCGCCGATGGCAGCGAGATCCGCGGCGGCAAGGACATCCGCATCGGCGACTGGGTCGAGGTCTATCGCGCCGGGGACGTGATCCCCAAGGTCGCCGATGTCGATCTGGCCAAGCGGCCGCCCGCGGCCGTGCCCTATGCCTTCCCCGAGACCTGCCCGGAATGCGGCTCGCCCGCCATCCGGGAAGAAGGCGACTCGGTCCGCCGCTGCACCGGCGGTCTGATCTGCCCGGCCCAGGCTGTGGAAAAGCTGCGCCATTTCGTCTCGCGCCCCGCCTTCGACATCGAGGGGCTGGGCGCCAAGCTGGTCGAGGAATTGTTCCGCGACGGCTGGATCGCCGAGCCGGCCGACATCTTCACCCTGCAGGACCGCTACGGTCCCGGCCGGCTGACCCAGCTGAAGAACCGCGAGGGCTGGGGCGAGAAAAGCGCCTCCAGCCTGTTCCAGGCCATCGAGAAGCGCCGCGAGATCCCGCTGGCGCGGCTGCTGTTCGCGCTTGGCATCCGCCATGTCGGCGAGGTGGCGGCCCAGGATCTGGCCCGCCATTACGGCGGCTGGGAAGCGTTGGAGGCGGCGCTGGATACCGCGCGCCCGGCGGCGCTGGCGCAGCGCCTGGTCGAGGAAGCCACGCAGGCCGTGCGCGAGGCGGCGCTGGCCGAAGGCCGCCGCGCGCGCCCGTCCGAGGCGCGTGCCGCCGTGCTGGCGCAGGTCGAGCTGCCGGCCGATGCCGCCGCGGCCTGGGCCGGCCTGATTGCTGCCGACGGCATCGGCCCGGTGCTGGCCATGTCGCTGTCCGACGCCTTCGCCAATGCGCGCGAGCGGGCGGCGATCGACCGACTGGTCGGCTTCCTGACCGTGCTGCCTCCTGGAAAGCGCGCCACCGACAGCGCCATCACCGGCAAGACCCTGGTCTTTACCGGCACGCTGGAAAAGATGACCCGGGCCGAGGCCAAGGCGCGGGCCGAGGCGCTTGGCGCCCATGTCGCGGGCTCGGTCTCGGCCAAGACCGATCTGCTGATCGCGGGCCCCGGTGCCGGGTCGAAGGCGAAGAAGGCCGCCGAACTGGGCATCAAGGTCATCGACGAGGACGAATGGCTGGCGATCGCCCAGGGGTGACGGGCCGCCCGCCGGCGCTGTTTCCGCTGTTCGCGGGCGTCGAGACCCTGCCGGGCGTCGGGCCGCGCGCGGCCGAGGCCTTCGCCCAGATGGGCGTGACGCGGCTGCGCGACCTGATCCTGACCCTGCCGCATTCCGGCATCCGCCGCCGCCGCATCGCCCGGCTGGCCGAGGCCCGTCCGCCCGAGATCGTCACCGTGGCGGTCACCGTGCAGCGTCACAGCCCGCCCACGGCCAAGGGGCGGCCCTGGCGGGTGCATTGCTCGGATGACGGTGCCGATCTGCAGCTGGTGTTCTTCCACCCGCGCCGGGACTGGATCGAAAGCCAGTTGCCCGTGGGCGCGGGGCGGCTGGTCTCGGGCAAGATCGAGCTGTTCGACGGCATGGCGCAGATGGTGCACCCCGACCATATCGACGCCGAGGGCTCGGACCCGCCGCCGGATTTCGAGCCGGTCTATCCGCTGTCGGGCCGGCTGACGCAGGGCGTGGTGCAAAAGGCGGTGCAAGCGGCGATGGGGCGGTTGCCGCAGGCGGGGGAATGGATCGACGCCTCGGTCGTAGCGCGCGAGGGCTGGTCCGCCTGGGCCGAGGCGCTGGCCCGCGCCCATGCGCCCGAGGGGCCGGCCGGCCTGTCGCCGACCGATCCGGCGCGCGCCCGGCTGGCCTATGACGAGCTTTTCGCGCATCAGATGACCCTGGCGCTGCTGCGCCGCGACCGGCGGCGGCAGGCGGGGCTGGCGACGCAGGGCGGCGGGCATCTGCGGGCCAGGGTTCTGGCCGGGCTGCCCTGGCCGCCGACCGGGGCGCAGGCCCGCGCCGTCGAGGAGATCGCCGCCGACATGGCCGCGCCGCAGCGGATGAACCGGCTGCTGCAGGGCGATGTCGGCGCCGGCAAGACGCTGGTCGCGTTCCTGGCGCTGCTGGTCGCGGTCGAGGCGGGCGGGCAGGGCGTGCTGATGGCCCCGACCGAGATCCTGGCCCGCCAGCATTTCCGGGCGCTGGAGCCGCTGGCCCGGCTTGCCGGCATCCGGCTCGAAGCGCTGACCGGGCGCGACAAGGGCGATGCCCGCGCCAATATCCTGACCGACCTGGCCGAGGGGCGCATCGACATCCTGGTCGGCACCCATGCGGTGATCCAGAAGACCGTCGCCTTTCACGACCTGCGGCTGGCCATCGTCGACGAGCAGCATCGGTTCGGCGTCAACCAGCGCATGGAGCTGGGCACCAAGGGCGGGCATCAGCCGCCCGACATGCTGGTGATGACGGCGACGCCGATCCCGCGCTCGCTGGCGCTGGCGCAATTCGGCGACATGGATCTGTCGGTGCTGGACGAAAAGCCCGCCGGGCGGCAGCCGATCCGCACCACGGTGGTCTCGGACGGGCGCATGGGCGAGGTGGTCGAGCATCTGGCCCGCGCGCTCGACGCCGGTGCCCGGGCCTATTGGGTCTGCCCGCTGGTCGAGGAAAGCGAGGCGATCGACCTGACCGCCGCCGAGGCGCGCTTCCAGGCGTTGCGGGCGCGGTTCGGAGAGCGGGTGCGGCTGGTCCACGGCCAGATGCCGCCCGAGGAGCGCGACGCCGCCATGGCCGATTTCGCGGCCGGCCGGGCGCGCATCCTGGTCGCGACCACGGTGATCGAGGTCGGCGTGGACGTGCCCGAGGCGACGATCATGGTGATCGAACACGCCGAAAGCTTCGGCCTGGCGCAGTTGCATCAGCTGCGCGGCCGGGTCGGGCGCGGCTCGGGCGCCTCGAGCTGTCTGCTGATGTATCACGAGCCCTTGTCGGAGACCGGCCGGCGGCGGCTGGCGATCCTGCGCGAAACCGAGGACGGCTTCCGCATCGCCGAGGAAGACCTGGCGATGCGTGGCGCCGGCGATGTAATCGGTACCGCGCAATCCGGCCTGCCGCGATTCCGCATCGCCGACCTGGAGCGCCAGTCGGGGCTGATGGCGCTGGCGCGCAAGGACGCGCAGAGCTTCCTGGAGCGCGACCCGGCCATGGAGAGCGAGCGCGGCCATGCCGTGCGGCTGCTGCTGTGGCTGATGGAGCAGGACCGGGCCATCCGGCTGATCAGCGCCGGATAGGGATGTTCGCAGAATGTTCCTAAAAAGTTCTTTACTTCGTTCGCAGTTCATGAGAACAAACCATAAACGAACTGTGGAGAGACCCATGACCCGCGAATCCCTCTCTGACCTGCTCGGCACCATCGCGATTTCGGTGACCGCGATCATCCTGTTTTCGCTGCCCTCGATCCTGGCGGCCTGATCTTACTGCCCCGCGCAATCGACGGCCCTTCGCCTGGGGCCGGATCATTCCCCCGGACGATCATGCGCGCAACTGCCGGTCCCTTGTGGGCCGGCTTTTCTTTTTCCGCCTCCGGCGGGGGTATTGGGGCAACAGAGAACGGTCAGGCCGGCGAGGCGTCGATGGCGCCCAGCAGCGCCTCCCATGCCAGCAGGATCGAGGCGTGGCGGTTCGGGAATTCGCGGGCGGGCAGCAGCGCCTCGAGTTCCTCGAAGGGTGGCGCCGGGGCGGGGCCGTCGGATTTCAGCATGGCCTGCAATGCGTCGCGGGCGCTTGCGATCTCGTCGCGGGTGCGGCCGAGCGCCGTGCGGCCCAATACCCCGGCCGAGGCCTGGCCCAGGGCACAGGCCCGCACCTCCTGCGCGAATTCGGCGACCCGGCCGTCATGCATCACCACATGCGCCGTCACCGAGGAGCCGCATTGCGGCGAGCGGCGGTGCGCGCTGCCCGTGGCGTGATCGAGCTTGCCCAGATGCGGAATGTCCGAGGCCAGCGCCAGGATGCGCCGCGAGTAGAGCTGCATCAGGTCGCTGTCGGCCATGGCTTTTCCCTTGCTGCTGTCGGGATTAGATAGGTGCGGCAAACCCGAAAGGAAAGCCGATGTTCGACCCTGCCAGCCTGAAATATGACGCGAACGGGCTGATTCCCGCCATCGCGCAGGATCATCGCAGCGGCGAGGTGCTGATGATGGCCTGGATGAACGCGGAATCGCTGCGCCGGACGCTGGATTCGGGACAGGTGACCTATTGGTCGCGCTCGCGCCAGGGCTTCTGGGCCAAGGGCGAAAGTTCGGGCCATGTGCAGAGGCTGGTCGAACTGCGGCTGGATTGCGACCGCGACTGTCTGCTGCTGCTGGTCGACCAGCATGGGCCGGCCTGCCACACCAACCGGCGCAGTTGCTTCTATACCGCGATCCGCGACGGGCGCGAGGTGGAGATCATGGCGCCGTCAGAAGCCTAGCTGGCGGCGGATCTGCGTGGCGCTGATGCCCTCGTCGCGGAACAGCTTCAGCGCCCGGGCATCGTCGCGTTTGGCCAGTCGCTTGCCGTCTGCGTCCCGGATCAGCCGGTGATGGTGGTAGCGTGGCGTCGAAAGTTCCAGCAATTTCTGAAGAATGATATGGATCCACGTTGAATCCAGAAGATCTTTTCCACGCGTCACCAGCGTGATGCCTTGCGCGGCGTCGTCCATCACGACCGCAAGGTGATAACTGGTACCCATGCCGCGCCGGGCCAGCACCACATCGCCGACCCCGGCGATGAAGTCCTGCGCGCTTAGCCGGTGCGGCAGGCCGGGGGCGATGTTCTCGTCCAGAAAGGCGATCTCGTCGAGGCCCAGATGCTCCAGCGCGCGGGCGGCGTGCAGGCGGACGGCATCCTCCGGCCCGGCCTCGGCCATGCGGCGGTGGCGGCAGGTGCCGGGATAGACCGGGCCGTCCGGGCCGACCACCTGCGCCGCGTCCTCTTGCGGTGCCGCGAGCGCGGCGCGGATGTCGGCGCGGCGGCACCGACAGGGATAGGTCAGCCCCATTGCCGCCAGCCGGTCCAGGGCCGCCTGATAGGCCGGCAGGCGTTCGGACTGGCGCATGACCGGTCGCGGCCAGTCAAGGCCCAGCCAGCGCAGATCCTCGGCGATCAGCACCTCGTATTCCGGGCGGCAGCGGCTTTGGTCGATATCCTCGATGCGCAGCAGGAACTGGCCGGGATCGGCCAGCCGCGCCGCGGTCAGCGCCGCGAAGGCATGGCCCAGATGCAGGGGGCCGGTCGGCGAGGGGGCGAACCGGGTCCGGTTCAAGCCTGCCCCGCAAGCCATTGCTGAAAATCGGCTTTCGCGCGGTCTGTATAGGCCGGGTAGCGGTCCTTGCGGCCCTTGCGGCCGCCCCGCATCGCGTCGAGCGGCGGATAGAGGCCGAAATTCACGTTCATCGGTTGGAAGGTCTTGGCATCCGCGCCGCCGGTGATGTGGTTGACCAGCGCCCCCATCGAGGTGGTGGCGGGCGGCGGCGGCAGGTCGCGCCCCAGCGCCTCGGCCGCGGCCATGCGGCCGGCGAGCAGGCCCATGGCAGCGGATTCGACATAGCCCTCGACCCCAGTCACCTGGCCGGCGAAGCGCAGGTTCGGTCGCGCGCGCAGCCGCAGCCGGTCGTCGATCAGCCGCGGCGAGTTCAGGAAACTGTTGCGGTGAATGCCGCCCAGACGCGCGAAACTGGCGTTCTGCAATCCTGGAATCTTCCTGAAAACATCGGTTTGCGAACCATATTTCATCTTGGTCTGGAAGCCGACGATATTATAGAGCGTCCCCAGCGCATTGTCGCGGCGCAGTTGCACCACAGCATAGGGCTTTTCGGTGGGGTTGTGCGCATTGGTCAGGCCCACGGGTTTCATCGGTCCGTGGCGCAGGGTTTCACGGCCGCGCTCGGCCATGACCTCGATCGGCAGGCAGCCATCGAAATAGCCGGCCGTCTCGCCCTCGTGGAACTCGGTCTTTTCCGCCGCCAGCAGCGCGTCGATGAAGCCCTCGTAATCGGCGCGGGTCATCGGGCAGTTGATATAGGCGGTCCGCTCTTCCTCGGTCTCGCCCTTGTCGTAGCGGCTTTGCCGCCAGCAGATCGACATGTCGATGCTTTCGGCATGGACGATGGGGGCGATGGCGTCGAAGAAGGCCAGCGAGCCTTCCCCGGTCAGGCTGCGGATCGACTGGCCGAGCGCCGCGGAGGTCAGCGGGCCGGTGGCGACGATCCAGCGGCCCTCGGCGGGCAGCGCGGTCACCTCGCCCGGCGCGAAGCTGACCAGCGGCTCGTCGCGCAGCGCCTGGGTCACGGCCTGCGAGAAGGCGTCGCGGTCGACGGCCAGCGCCCCGCCGGCGGGCAGGCGATGGCGCTCGGCCATGGCCATGATCAACCCATCGGCCGCCCGCATCTCCCAATGCAGTTGGCCGACGGCGTTCATGCGGTCGTCGTCCGAGCGGAAGCTGTTCGAGCAGACCATCTCGGCGCAGTCGCCGGTGCGGTGGGCGAAGGTCGCGACCTGGGGCCGCATCTCGTGCAGCACCACCGGCACGCCGGCGCGGGCGATCTGCCAGGCGGCCTCGGATCCGGCAAGGCCGGCGCCGATGATATGGATCGGTTCCATGCGTTTCCCCTTCGCGTCAGGCGCGATGTCCTAGCAACCGCCGGGCCTTCCGGCAAGAGAAAGGGCGGCGCCCGCAAGGGTGCCGCCCGTCGTGATTCGCTGCTTGGACCCGCGATCAGGCCTCGGCGGCTTCGCCTTCGGCAGCAGTCTCCTCGTTATCGGCCGAGCGCAGGCCCGAGGGCGCGGCGATGTTGGCGATGACGAAATTGCGGTCGATGGTCGGCTTCACGCCGGCCGGCAGCACCACGTCCTCGATGTGGATGGTGTCGCCGATCTGCTTGCCGGTCAGGTCCACGGTGATCTGCTCGGGGATGTCCGAGGCGGTCACGACCAGCTCGACCTCGGGGCGCACCACGACCAGCGTGCCGCCGCGCTTGAGGCCGGGGGCGGCGTCGTGGTTTTCGAAGTTCACGTGGATGAACAGGTTCACGCGGGTGTTGCGGTGCAGGCGCATGAAGTCGATATGCGTCGGCAGATCCTTGACCACGTCGCGCTGGACGCCGCGGCAGACGACGCGCACGTCGTCCTGGCCCTCGACCTTCAGGTTCCACAGCGTGGACATGAAGCGGCCGGCGCGCAGCTTGGTCAGCAGCGAGTTGAACTCGATTTGGATCGGCTGCGGCTCTTTGCCGTCGCCATAAACGATGCCGGGCACCTTGCCTTCGCGGCGAGCTTGGCGGGCGGCCCCCTTGCCTGTCCCCGCGCGTGCCTCGGCCACCAGATCCGGGATCTCTTTGGCCATGATGGTATTCCTTTGGTTGTGGTTTGCGGCCATCCTCCAAGGGTGCATGGCCGAAGACGGGCCTATAGCGCGACGTCATTCGGTTGTGAAGTGGAAAAAGCCTAGCATGCGACACGAAAAACCCTTGCCAGAAGCACGGAGAGGTAGCAAAGCAGTTCAAGTCGTGCCGGGGTTCGCGAGTTGCACCGTATACATTCACTGGACTATCTGAAGCTGGGTCTGGCCGTTCTGGTTGCCTTTGGCCATACCTACTGGCTGCAGGTCAACATGACGCCCTATCTCTACATGGTCGGGAACGGGCTGATGCGGGCCATGGTGCCGACCTTCTGCATCGTGGCCGGCTATTTCCTCTATTCGGCGGTGGCCCGCGACAAGGGCGGCAAGTGGCTGTGGCGGGTGACGGCGCTTTACGGTTTCTGGATGGCGGTCTATCTGCCTTTCTGGCTGAACGAGGTGCACGGTCCGGTCTCGCTGGTCAAGACCCTGGCCTGGGGCTATTTCCACCTGTGGTTCATGGCCGGCATCCTGGTCGCCGGGGCGGTGATCCTGTTGCTGCGCGGCTTTGCCCGCAGGATCGCGCCGGCCTATGAATATCGTATCCTGATGGCGGCGGCGGTGGTCTGCGCGCTGATCGGCGTGGTGCTGCAATATGTCAGCCTGTCGGGGATCATGCATATCGGCGTGAAGAAGTTCTCGAACGGCCTGTTCATGTGCTTTCCCTTCGTCGCCATCGGCTATCTCTGCGGGCGGCGGGTGGCGCGGCTGGGAATGCCGGGCCTTCCGGGGCGCTGGCTGGTTCTGGCCCTGACCGCCATCGGGCTGGGGCTGTTGATGGCCGAGGCGTGGCTGGTCCAGGCCTGGCGCAGCGATCAGGTGATGCTGGACATTCCCGCCAGTTCCTATGTCGCGGCGCCGGCGCTGTTCATCGCCACCCTGGGCACGGCCATACCGGCGCCGCCGCTTCGGCTCGACCCGATTTCGGCTTCGATCTATTTCATGCATGTGCTGGCGCTGCATCTGGCGCGCTCGCTGGGCTTTCAGGATCTGGGCGAGCTTATGCTGTTCGCAGTCGGGTTGCCGACCCTGGCGGCGCTGCTGCTGCAGCGACTGCCGATTCCCGGCTTCGGCAAGCCGAAACATCGCTACGACGCGCAGCGCGGCCCCCGCGCCTGAGCGTGGCGGCGGGCGCCGCTCAGGCCCAGGGTTGCAGGAAATCCGGCGGGATCAGCAGGTTCTGCCGCCCCAGCGCCGTCACGTCACGTTCGCCGCACAGCGCCATGGTCACGTCCAGCTCGTTGCGGATGATCTCCAGCGCCCGGGTCACCCCGGCCTCGCCCATGGCGCCGAGCCCGTAGATATAGGCGCGGCCGATATGGGCGGCATGCGCCCCCAGCGCCAGCGCCTTCAGCACGTCCTGGCCCGAGCGGATGCCGCTGTCGAGATGGATCTCGACCTGGTCGCCGACCGCCTGCACGATCTCGGGTAGCATGCGGATCGCGCTGACCGCGCCGTCCAGTTGCCGGCCGCCGTGGTTGCTGACGATGATCGCATCGGCGCCGAAGCCGGCGGCCATGCGGGCGTCCTCGGGGTCGTTGATGCCCTTCAGGATCAGCTTGCCGCCCCAGAGGTCGCGGATGCGGGCGATCTTGTCCCAATCGAGCTGCGGGTCGAACTGCTCGGCCGTCCAGCTCGACAGCGACGAGGTGTCGCCCACGCCCTTGGCATGGCCGACGATATTGCCGAAGAAGCGGCGCTTGGTCCGCAGCATCCCGATGCCCCAGCGCCATTTCGTCGCCAGGTCCAGCAGGACCGGCAGCGTCAGCTTCGGCGGCGCCGACAGGCCGTTCTTCAGATCCTTGTGGCGCTGGCCGAGGATCTGCAGGTCCAGCGTCAGCACCAGTGCCGAGCACCGGGCGCGCCGGGCCCGCTCGATGATCGCCTCAAGGAATTCCTGGTCGCGCATCACATAGAGCTGGAACCAGAACGGCGCCTGCACCGCCTCGGCCACATCCTCGAGCGAGCAGATCGACATGGTGGACAGCGTGTAGGGCACGCCGAAATCCCGCGCCGCCCGCGCCGCCTTGATCTCGCCGTCGGCGCATTGCATGCCGGTCATCCCGACCGGGGCCAGCGCCACCGGCATGGCCATCTCTTGGCCGATCATCGTGCTTTTGGTGGTGCGGCCGGTCATGTCCACCGCGACCCGCTGGCGCAGCTTGATGCGCTGGAAATCCGTGCAGTTCTCGCGGAAGGTGCTTTCGGTATAGCTGCCGCTTTCCGCGTAGTCGTAGAACATGCGCGGCGCGCGCCGACGATAGAGCGTCTTCAGATCGTCGATGCAGGTGATGGCCGGCATTGGGGTCTCCTCAGTTCGGCGCGGCTTCGGGCGCGCAATCGGCATCGTCCGGGGTGCAGTCGTCCAGCGGGCGTTCGGACAGCGCCCTGGCGCGAGCGCGCAGCGCCTCGGCCCGGCGGCGCAGCTCGGCATCGTTGTCGACCTGACCCGATCCGGCGCGGCCCGCCAGACCCTGCGCCCGCGCATCCAGCGCCGCCGTGGCGGCCTCGGGGTCGTTGGCGGCATCCGCGGCATGGCCGGGCAGGCTGGGCGGCGCCAGCAGCCGGTCGGTGGGCATGAGCGCGGGATAGTCGCTGGTGTCGTCGCTGCATGCGGCCAGCGCCGCCAGCGCCAGCGCGCCGCAAATCTTCGCCAGGCTCATCCCGTCCCCCTGAACTTTCACGGCCGGACCATAGGGCGGGGCGAGCCCCGGGGGCAAGATGCGCTCTTTCCTTGCGCGGCGGCGCCTCCTAGAAGGCGGCATGGCAAGAACCCAGGGCTCACGGGCAGAGATCACCGGACCGCTGATCCGCGACACGGCGCGCACGCTGTTCGCGCGCCACGGCTATGCGGCGGTCTCGATGCGGCAGATCGCGGCCGAGGTCGGCGTGCAGGTCGGCGCGCTTTATGCCTATACCGCCGACAAGCAGGCGTTGCTGGTCGACCTGCTGCGGGTGCATATGGAGGAGCTGCTGGCCGCCTGGCACGACGATCCGGCGCGTCCGGCGCTGGAGCGGCTGGAGGCTTTCCTGCGCTTTCACATCCAGACCAGCCTGCAGCGGCCCGAAGCGGTGTTCCTGTCCTATATGGAATTGCGCAACCTGACGCCGGACAACCGCGCCGAGATCGCCGGCCTGCGCCGCCGCTACGAGGACGCGCTGGAGGCGATCCTGATCGCCGGCGAGGCCGAGGGCTCGATGACGGTGCCCGATACGCGGCTGGCCACCATGGCGCTGATCGCCATGCTGACCGGCGTCACCAACTGGTACCGCGAGGGCGGGCGGCTGGACCAGGAGCGCGTGGTCGCGGTCTATTGGGATCTGGTGCGTGGCGCCGTCGGTGCGAATCCCCTTTTCAACCGGCGGTCCTGATCCGATATAGGATGGCATGAGCCTGCCGCCGCAATTCCTTGATGAGATCCGCGCCCGCGTGCCTTTGTCGCGCGTGATCGGCCGCAAGGTGGTCTGGGATCTGCGCCGTTCGAATCAGGCCAAGGGTGACTGGTGGGCGCCCTGTCCCTTCCACGGCGAAAAGACAGCTTCGTTTCATGTCGATGACCAGAAGGGCTTCTATTACTGCTTCGGCTGCCATGCCAAAGGCGACGCGCTGACCTTTCTGCGCGAGGCCGAGGGGCTGGGGTTCATCGAAGCGGTCGAGCTGCTGGCCGCCGAGGCCGGGCTGCCGATGCCCGAACGCGACCCGCGCCAGGTGCAGCGCGCCGACCGGCGCACGGAACTGGTCGAGGTCATGGAACAGGCGGTGCGCTGGTTCCGCATGCAGCTTGGCATGGCCGCGGCCGAGCAGGCGCGCGCCTATCTGGCGCAGCGCGGCCTGGACGAGGCCGCCTGCGAACGCTTCGGCATCGGCTTCGCCCCCGACCAGCGCCAGGGCCTGTTCAACGCCCTGCGCGCCAAGGGCATCGCCGAGGCGCTGATCGTCGAGTCCGGGCTGGCGGCCAAGCCCGACAACGGCGGCGCGGCCTTCGACCGCTTCCGCGGCCGCATCATTTTCCCGATCCGCGACGGGCGCGGGCGCTGCATCGCCTTCGGCGGCCGGGCGATGGACCCGAACGCGCGGGCGAAATACCTGAACTCTCCCGAAACGCCGCTCTTCGACAAGGGCCGCAACCTCTACAATGTCGGCCCGGCGCGGGCGGCGGTGGCCAAGGGCAGGCCGCTGGTGGTGGCCGAGGGCTATATGGACGTGATCGCCCTGGTCCGCGCCGGCTTCGAGGGCGCGGTGGCGCCGCTGGGCACCGCCGTCACCGAGGACCAGTTGCGGCTGATGTGGCGCATCTCGCCCGAGCCGGTGATCGCGCTGGACGGCGACGATGCCGGTCTGCGTGCCGCGATGCGGCTGATCGACCTGGCGCTGCCGATGACCGGGCCGGGGCAGGCGCTGCGCTTCGCCTTCCTGCCGCAGGGCCAGGATCCCGACGACCTGATCCGCGCCCGCGGCGCCGCGGCCATGGCTGCGGTGCTGGAGGAGGCGCGGCCGCTGGTCGACCTGCTATGGCGGCGCGAGACCGACGGCCGGGTCTTCGACAGCCCCGAGCGCCGCGCGGCGCTGGACAAGGCGCTTGGCGAGGCGGTGGCAAAGATCCCCGACAAGGATACCCGCGACCATTACCATTCGGTGCTGCGCAACCTGAAATGGGAGCTGTTCGGCAATCGCCGCCGCGACCCGGCCCAGGCGCGCCCGCCGCGCGAGGGCTGGCAGGGCCAGGGCCGCAATCCGCGCTTCCAGCCCGTCGCGCCGGCGGCGCCGACCCGCGCCTCGCGCCTGTCCGCGCCCGATGCGGACGAGCATGAGGCCGAGTTTTTGATCGAGGCCATGGTGCTGGCGATCTGCGCCACCCATCCCGGCCTGATCGCCCCGGTGGAATCGCGCCTCGAGCGGCTGGAGCCGCATGACGCCGACCGCGCGGCGCTGATCCACGACCTGCTTTCGGGCACGCAGTCGCAGGCGGGCCAGCGCGCCCTTGAAAGCATCCTGGCCGACCCCCATGTGAGGGCGGCTCCGGCCATCCTGCGCCCGCATGACGGCGATGCCGCCGCGGAAATCCTGGCCAATGCCCTGGACCGGATCGAGGCGCGCCGCGCCGCGCGCGAGGAAATCGCCCGCGCCGAGGCCGAGATCGAGGGGCTGGCCGACGAGGGGTTGACCTGGCGCATGGCGCAATCCGCCCGCGCCCGGCAACTGGCCGACCACCCCTCGCTGGCCGACCTGTCGGATCTGGGCGAGGACAGCGACGCCTATCGGGCCATTCTCGACGCGGCGCTGAAGAACGAGATCTGGCGCAAGCCGCGCCGCTGACGGATGCGGGAAGGCCAGCGCCGAATCACCCCGGCCGCGCCGGGTCGCGGATTTGAATCCCCTCCGCGATTCGGATAGAAGCGGCCGATAGCCGATCCCGATTCGCCGATTCGCGAATCACCGCTTCAAGGGAGCCAGCATGGCAGCCAACGACGACGACCAGAAGCCCGACACCAAGGACGACGATCACTCGCTGGACATGTCGCAGGCCGCGGTCAAGCGCATGATCGCCGAAGGGCGCGAGCGCGGCTTCATCACCTACGACCAGCTCAATGCCGTCCTGCCGCCCGAGCAGGTCAGCTCGGACCAGATCGAGGACGTGATGTCGATGCTGTCCGAGATGGACATCCGCGTGGTCGAGACCGACGAGGAGGCCGACGAGGCCGAGCAGGGCGGCGAGTTGGCCACCACCGGCTCGGGTTCGGGTTCGCGCGAGATCGCCGTAGCCACCGCCGAGACCGAGAAGCTGGACCGCACCGACGACCCGGTGCGCATGTATCTGCGCGAGATGGGCTCGGTCGAGCTGCTGTCGCGCGAGGGCGAGATCGCCATCGCCAAGCGCATCGAGGCCGGCCGCAACACCATGATCGCGGGCCTCTGCGAAAGCCCGCTGACCTTCAAGGCCATCACCCTCTGGCGGCAGGAGCTGCTGGACGAGGAGATCCTGCTGCGTGACGTCATCGACCTTGAGACCACCTTCGGCCGTTCGATGGACGAGGAGGGCGAGGAAGAGGAAGAGGTGGTCGACGCCGACAGCCCGCGTCCCGCCGCCGGCAATGCCGCGCGCGAGGAGGAGGAGCTGGACGCCGACGGCAATCCGATGGGCCGGGGCGAGGATGACGAGGACGAGGATGACGGCCAGAACCTGTCGCTGGCCGCGATGGAAGCCTCGCTGAAGCCCAAGGTGCTGGAGACGCTGGAAGCGATCGCCCGCGGCTACGAAGAGCTGGCGCATATGCAGGACAACCGCATGTCCGCCACGCTGAACGAGGACGGCACCTTCTCGGCCGCGCAGGAATCGGCCTATCAGGTGCTGCGCTCGCGCATCGTCGGGCTGGTCAATGAACTGCATCTGCACAATGCCCGGATCGAGGCGCTGGTCGACCAGATCTATGGCATCAACCGCCGGATCGTCACCATCGACTCGGGCATGGTCAAGCTGGCCGATGCCGCCCGCATCAACCGTCGCGAATTCATCGACGCCTATCGCGGCAGCGAACTGGACCCGACCTGGGTCGAGCGGATGATGGAAAACAAGGGCCGCGGCTGGCAGGCGCTGTTCGACCGCTCGCGCACTCAGGTCGAGCAGCTGCGCGGCGACATGGCCATGGTCGGCCAGCATGTCGGCGTCGATATCGAGGAATTCCGCCGCATCGTCAGCCAGGTCCAGCGCGGCGAAAAGGAATCGCGCCAGGCCAAGAAGGAAATGGTCGAGGCGAACCTGCGGCTGGTGATCTCGATTGCCAAGAAATACACGAACCGGGGCCTGCAGTTCCTCGATCTTATTCAGGAAGGCAATATCGGCCTGATGAAGGCCGTGGACAAGTTCGAGTATCGCCGCGGCTACAAGTTCTCGACCTATGCGACCTGGTGGATCCGGCAGGCGATCACGCGATCCATCGCCGATCAGGCCCGCACCATCCGCATCCCGGTGCACATGATCGAGACGATCAACAAGCTGGTGCGCACCGGCCGCCAGATGCTGCACGAGATCGGCCGCGAACCGACGCCCGAGGAACTGGCCGAAAAGCTGCAGATGCCGCTGGAAAAGGTCCGCAAGGTGATGAAGATCGCCAAGGAGCCGATCAGCCTTGAAACCCCGATCGGGGACGAGGAGGACAGCCAGCTTGGCGATTTCATCGAGGACAAGAATGCCGTGCTGCCGCTGGACAGCGCCATTCAGGAAAACCTCAAGGAAACCACCACCCGCGTGCTGGCGTCGCTGACCCCGCGCGAGGAGCGGGTGCTGCGCATGCGCTTCGGCATCGGCATGAACACCGACCATACGCTGGAGGAAGTCGGTCAGCAGTTCAGCGTCACCCGCGAGCGCATCCGCCAGATCGAGGCCAAGGCGCTGCGCAAGCTCAAGCATCCCAGCCGGTCGCGCAAGCTGCGCTCCTTCCTGGATCAGTAAACCGGCAAGGGCAGGGAATCGAAAAGGCCGCGCCCCAAGGCGCGGCCTTTTCCCGTCGGGCTCAGCCGTGCGTCTCGATCCAGTCCGCGAAGGCGTCGACGAAGCCCTGCAGGAATTTCGCCGTGGTCTCGTCGGTGATGGTTCCGTTGGCGGCATAGGCTTCGGGCTTCCATTGCACATAGGCCTCGGGCGCGCTCATCACCACCATGCCCACGCCCAGCATGTCGGCCCTCAGCCGGATCTGCCCCACGGCGGCGCCGATGGCGCCGGGCGAGGTGCCGGTGACCGCGGCCGGCTTGTCCTTCCAGGAATTCTCGCCATAGGGGCGGGTCGCCCAGTCCAGCGCGTTCTTGATGACGCCCGGATAGCTGCGGTTGTATTCCGGCGTGATCGCCAGCACCGCGTCGGAATGTTCGATCCGGTCCTTGAGCCGCAGCACCGGGACCGGCGGCTCGGCCCAGAGTTCCTCGTTGTAATGCGGCAGGTCGCCGATATGCAGCAGGTGGAATTCCAGCCGGCCCTCGGCCAGTTTCTGCAGCGCCTGCATCAGCTTGTGATTGAGCGAGTCCTTGCGGAGCGATCCCACCATGACGGCAACGGTCTTGGCCATGCCCGATCTCCTTTTGCGGTTTGCGGATGCAAGCTAGGGTGGCGACCACCAGGATGAAAGGGGCGCCGTCCCTTGCATTGTGGGGGGAAAAGGTGAACAGTCGGCGCCACGAAAATGCAGGCACAAAGCGGAGAGGCGGAAATGCCCGGCTGGGAAGCAGCAAAAATCCAGGCATGGCTGGCGGATTCGGCTAATCTTCAGATCATCCTGGTCGCGGTGCTGGCCGTGCTGGTCATGTGCCTTGTTGCCCTGCGCCGAACGCGGCGTTCGGCAGAGGCGGCCGTCGCGGGCGCTGCGGAACGCGAGGCCGGCTGGCAGGCCCGCCTTGCCGCCGAATCGGAGCAGTTGCGCGCCCAGCTTCTGGCGGCGAGCCGGCTGGAAACCCGCAACGAGACCCTCGGCGCGCGGCTTCAGGAACTGGTCGAGGAGCGCGACGGCCTGGCGGATGCGCTGCATCGCGAGCGCCAGCTGGTCTCGCGTCTGGAACGCGAGCTGGCCGAGACCCGGCTGGCGGCGCAGAAGGACCGCGAGGCGGCCGAGCGCGACATCGCCACCCTGCGCGAGCTGCGCGAGGAGATGAGCGGCCAGTTCCGGCTGCTGGCCAACGAGACGCTGAAATCCCAGGGCAGCGAGATGCAAAAGGCGCATGGCGAGCAGCTTTCGGCGCTGCTGACCCCGTTCCGCGACCAGGTGCATCGCTTCCAGACCGAGCTGCAGGCCCGCAACAAGGCCACCGACGAGGAACGTGCGCGGCTGCGCGAGCAGATCGAATACCTGCACAAGCGCTCCGAGGACATCTCGCGCGAGGCGGTGGCGCTGACCCGGGCGCTGAAGGGCGACAGCCAGAAGCGCGGCGCCTGGGGCGAGATGATCCTGGAACGCATCCTGGAGGATTCCGGCCTGATCGCCGGCACGCATTACGAGACGCAGGCCAGCCATCGCGACGGCGACGGCAAGCTGTGGCGGCCCGACGTGATCGTGAAGATGCCGCAGAAGAAACTTCTGGTGATCGACAGCAAGGTCTCGCTGAACGCCTATGAGGAGGCGGTGAATGCCGAGGACATGGCGACCCGCGACGCGGCGCTGCGCCGGCATGTCGCCTCGGTCCGCGCCCATGTCGCCGGACTGGCCGCCAAGGGTTACCAGGCGCTGGACGAGGGTTCGGTCGATTACGTGCTGATGTTCATCCCCGTCGAGGGCGCCTTCTCCGAGGCGCTGCGCGTCGATCCCGACCTGGCGCGGCACGCGATGGAGAACCGGGTGGGGCTGGCGACGCCGACCACCCTGATGCTGACCCTGCGCACCGTCGATCACATCTGGACGGTCGAGCGGCGCGAATCGAACGCCATGGCCATCGCCGCCCGTGCCGGCCAGCTTTACGACAAGCTGCACGGTTTCGTCGGCGCCGTCGAGGAGGTGGGCATGGCGCTGGACCGGGCGCAGAAAAGCCACGCCACCGCCATGGACCGGCTGACCCGCGGCCCCGGCAACGTGATCCGCCAGGCCGAGATGCTGCGCGAACTGGGCGCCCGCACCCAGAAGCGGCTGGCGCTGGATCATGACGGCTTCGAAGCCCTGGAAGCCCCCGACGAGGCGGCGGAATGAGCGCCACCCGTTTCGTGATCCCGACCCGCGGCCCGGCCTGCCACGATTTCAGCCATGAGGTCGCGGGCTGGCTGCGCGCCATCGGCGCCGGCGACGGGGTGCTGACGCTGTTCGTGCGCCATACCTCCTGCTCGCTGCTGGTGCAGGAGAATGCCGATCCGGACGTGCAGCGCGACCTGCTCAACTGGCTCGACCGGATCGCGCCGCCGGCCGATCATCCGTCGATGCGCTATCTGACCCACCGCACCGAGGGACCGGACGACATGCCGGCGCATCTCAAGGCGGCGGTGCTGCCGGTCAACCTGTCGATCCCGGTCTTTGCCGGCCGCATGGAACTGGGCACCTGGCAGGGCATCTATCTGGTCGAGCACCGCGCCAGCCCGCATCGGCGCGAGGTGGCGGCGCGGTTCCAGCCCGGCTGAACCGGCGCGGCGGGGCGCAGGAAAGCCCTTTCCCTTGCGCGCCGGATGTGGAAACCTGCGGCCTTGACCGGGGCGGAAACCGGGCGGATTCAGACGGCAAGGGCAAGGGATGGCGGCAGGCAACCGATCGCAAGCGGCTCAGGGGCTGACCCTGATTGCACCGCCTCTGGCCTATGCGGTGCTGATCCTGGCCGCGCCGCTGCTGACCATCCTGGCCTATTCCTTCTTCAAGGACGGCTACCTGACGGTGATCCGCGAATTCACGCTGGAGAATTACCGCGCCGTCTGGTCTGATCCGATCTTTCACAAGATCATGCTGCGTTCGCTGGGGGTCGCCGCGCTGGTGACGCTGGTGACGGTGGTGCTGGCCTTTCCGGTGGCCTATTTCCTGTCCTTTGCGGTCGATCCGCGCAAGAAGTCCATGTGGCTGTTCCTGATCACCATTCCGTTCTGGACCAGCTACCTGATCCGGGTGTTCCTGTGGAAGGTGATCCTGGGCTATAACGGCGTCATCAATTCGGGGCTGAAATCGCTGGGCATCATCGAGCAGCCGCTGACCTTCATCCTTTATAACGTGAACTCGATGGTCATCACGCTGGCCCATGCCTATGCGCCCTTCGCCATCCTGCCGATCTTCATCGCGCTGGAAAAGATCGACCGCTCGCTTCTGGAAGCCGGGCGCGACCTCGGCGAAAGCCGGGCGATGACCTTCTGGCGCGTCACCCTGCCGCTGGCCATGCCCGGGGTGGTGGCGGCGGCGCTGATCGTCTTCATCCCGACCATCGGCGATTATGTCACCCCGGCGCTGATCGGCGGCGGCAAGATCCCGATGATCGCCAACATGATCCAAAGCCAGATGCTCGACCAGGACAACCGGCCGATGGGCTCGGCCTTGGCGGTCACCGCCATGCTGATCGTCGCGCTGCTCAGCCTGATCTTCGTCGCCATGAACCGGCGTTTCCTGAAGGTGCGGCAATGAAGGGCGGCGGGCTTCGCGTCTATGCGGTCATCTATCTGCTGTTCCTTTACGCGCCGATCCTGCTTCTGCCGGTCTTCGCCTTCAATTCGGGCACCATTATCGCCTTCCCGCTGAAGGAGTTCACCACCGAATGGTTCGCGCAGATGTGGGGCAACGCCTCGCTGCGCCGGGCGCTGACCAATTCGCTGACCATCGCCGTCAGCGCCTCGATCCTGGCCACCTGCCTGGGCATCTTCGCCGCCCGCGCCTCGACCCGCTTCGAATTTCCCGGCAAGGGCCCGATCATGGGGCTGATCATGCTGCCGCTGGTGCTGCCCGAGATCATCGTCTCGATCTCGCTTCTGGTGGTGCTCCTGTCGCTGGGGGTCACGCTCAGCGTGCTGACGGTGATCGTCGGCCATACGCTGATCTGCATGCCCTATGCCACGGTGATCCTGTCCACCGCCTTCAACTCGCTCGACCGCTCGCTGGAAGAAGCGGCCTATGACCTGGGCGAGACCCGCTGGAGCGCCTTCCGGCTGGTGATCCTGCCGCTGGTCATGCCGGGCATCATCTCGTCCCTGCTGATGAGCTTCACCATCAGCCTGGACGAGTTCATCATCGCCTTCTTCCTGGCCGGGAACGAGCCGACGCTGCCCACCTATATCTTCAGCCAGTTGCGCTTTCCCAAGCAGATCCCGATGATCATGGCGCTGGGGACGGTGCTGGTGGTCCTGTCGATCCTGCTTCTGACCATCGCCGAATATTTCCGCCGCCGCGGCATCGCGAAAACCGGCGCCAAGGATACCGGAGGTTTCCTGTGACGACCCAAAACCCGGGCCCGAAAAGCACCGCCGCCCATCGCGCCGCCATGGCCGGCGCGAAGCCGATGATCGAGATCCGCGCGGTGCAGAAGCATTACGGCGACTATCACGCCCTGCGCGGCATCGACCTGAGCATCCGGGCGGGCGAGTTCTTTTCGCTGCTGGGGCCGTCGGGCTGCGGCAAGACTACGCTCTTGCGCACCATCGCCGGGTTCGAGGACATTTCCTCGGGCGCGGTGCTGATCGACGGGCAGGACATGCAGGACGTGCCGGCGAACCGGCGGCCGACGAACATGGTGTTCCAGTCCTATGCCATCTTCCCGCATCTGAGCGTGGCCGAGAATGTCGGCTTCGGGTTGCGCCGCGACCCGCGCTCGCGCGCCGAGAAGGCCGCGGCGGTCGAGGAGGCGCTGGAGATGGTGGGCCTGAAAGGCTATGGCAACCGCGCCAGCCATGCGCTGTCGGGCGGCCAGCGCCAGCGGGTGGCGCTGGCGCGGGCGCTGATCCTGAAGCCCAAGGTGCTGCTGCTCGACGAACCGCTTTCGGCGCTGGACCGCAAGATGCGCGAGCAGATGCAGGTCGAACTGATCAAGCTGCAGCGCCAGGTCGGCATCACCTTCGTGCTGGTCACCCATGACCAGGAGGAGGCGCTGGTCATGTCCGACCGCATCGCGGTGATGTTCGAGGGCCAGATCGCCCAGATGGACGGGCCCGAGGCGCTTTATGCCCGCCCGACCAGCCGCCGGGTGGCGAATTTCATCGGCGTGATGAACTTCCTGCCGGCCCGGGTGCTGGGCGAGTTAGGCGACGCCGTGCAGATCGAGGCGCCGGGCCTGGGCCGGGTCGATATTCCCATGGCCAATGTCAGCCGCGCCGATCCGGGCGACGACGGCCCTTCGGTCGGCTTCCGGCCCGAGGCGGTGTCGCTGGTGGCGCCCGGCGCGCAGGGCAGCAACCGGGTGGCCGAGGGCGTGGTGGACGAGGTCGTCTATTACGGCGACATGACCTATTACGACGTGCGGCTGGACGGCTCGGCCGGTTTCGACGGCAAGGCCCGCCCGGTCCGCATCGCCATGCGCAACGTCTTCGGCCGCGAGGTCCAGGATGTCGGCACCCGCGCGAATGTGAGCTGGTCCCCGGGCTCTCTGGTGCTTTTCCGCTGATCGGCGCGAAACCCGCCGCGACATTCCGCCGAGCCGATTTGCGGCCCGGCGGCGCGCGTGCCACAGTCCCCGCACAATGCAACAGACGGAGATCGACATGATCGCACGTTCCGCGAAATTCCGCACCGCCATCCTGTCCGCGCTGACGGTGGCCGGCCTGAGCGCCGGCGCCATCGCACAGGAAGCCGCCGCCCCCGAGACGGCGGCGCCGGCCGAGGGTGCGCCCGCGGCCACCGCCCAGGCACCGGCGGCCGCCCCTGCCGCGGCCCCCGCCGCGCAGGACAGCGGCGCCGCCTATGAAAGCGCGCGCAACCAGCTGGGCGTCCTGAGCTATTGCCAGGAAAAGGGCTATATCGACGGCAAGGCGGTCGAGACCCAGACCAAGCTGCTGGCGATGATCCCGGCCGGCGACACCGCCAAGGGCGATGCGGCCGAGGCGAAGGGCAAGGAAGGCACGGTTTCCGCCATGGGCGTCGAGCGCACCCTGGCCGATGCCGCGAAAGAGAAGAACACCAGCGAGGACGCGCTTTGCAAGCAGATGGACGCGCTGCTGCAGCAGCTCGCCTCGCAGGTTCCGGCCTGAGCCGGAGCTGACGGGAACGGCAGGGATCCAGTCGCTCGGACCCCTGCCGCTGGCCGGCCCTTCCGGGGCCGGCCATTTTCGTCAGAGCGGCGGCAGCGCCGCCTGAACCTTCCTGGGCAGCTTGCCGCGCACCAGGCGATAGGAATGGCGGATGCGATGCGCCAGCTCGTCGGGCGCCGAATCGAGCGGCAGGGCGACCCAACTGCGATGCAGATAGGCGGCGCGCTCGGCCACGCCGGTCTCGAACAGGAACTCGGCCGTCTCGGCGCTGTCGGTCTTGACCGAGACATGCGTGCCCGCCGTGCCGGTCACCGCGAAGGTCTTGCCGCCGATCTTCCAGCAATCATGGCCGCCGCCCCAGGGATCCGACCACTCGGCCCCGGGCTGCGCGGCGCAGATCTCGTTGACCAGTTCGCGGCTCATGGCCCGAGTTTTGCAGCCTCTCTTGGCATAGGCAAGACAATGCGTTATGGCGAGCGCATGAAGGCAAGAACCGCCACCATCCGCTGCATCATTACCGGCTGAAATTTCAGGCGGGCGGTTCACGGTGACCAGTTGACGCCCGCAAAGGGGAAGTCATGGTCGAGATCAGGCTGACGAATACCAGGACGCGGCGGAAAGAGGTTTTCCGACCCATCGACCCGCAGAACCTGCGGCTGTACCTGTGCGGGCCGACGGTCTATGACCGCGCGCATATGGGCAATGCCCGGCCGGTGGTGGTGATCGACGTGCTGGTGCGCCTGCTGCACCACCTTCACGGCGCGGAGCGCGTCACCTATGTGCGCAACTTCACCGACGTGGACGACAAGATCAACGCCGCCGCCCTGGCCCGCAAGCAGGCCGGCGCCGCCGGTTCGCTGGAGGAACTGATCCGCGAGCGCACGCATGAGACCATCGGCTGGTATCATGCCGACATGGATGCGCTGGGGGCGCTGCGCCCCGATCATGAGCCGCGCGCCACCGACTATATCGCCGAGATGATCGCCATGATCGAGACCCTGATCGCCGGCGGGCATGCCTATGCGCGTGACGGCCATGTGCTGTTCCGGGTGCGCAGCTATGCCGATTACGGCAAGCTCTCGGGCCGCTCCGTCGATGACATGATCGCCGGCGCCCGCGTCGAGGTGGCGCCCTTCAAGGAAGACCCGATGGATTTCGTGCTGTGGAAGCCGTCCGACGACGAGCTGCCCGGCTGGGACAGCCCCTGGGGCCACGGCCGTCCGGGCTGGCATATCGAATGCTCGGCCATGTCCTACGAGCTTCTGGGCGACAGCTTCGACATCCATGCCGGCGGCATCGACCTGCAATTCCCGCATCACGAGAACGAGATTGCGCAAAGCTGCTGCGCCCATCCGCACGGGCGCTTCGCCAATATCTGGCTGCATAACGAGATGCTGCAGGTCGAAGGCCGGAAGATGTCCAAGTCGCTCGGCAATTTCTTCACCGTGCGCGATCTTCTGGATCAGGGCATCCCGGGCGAGGTGATCCGCTTCGTGCTGCTGTCCACGCATTACCGCAAGCCGATGGACTGGACGACCGAGAAGGCGCGCGAGGCCGAGGCGGTGCTGCGCAAGTGGCGCGGCCTTGTCGCGGGCATCGAACCCGCGCCAAGCCCGGCCCCCACCGTGCTGGCCGCGCTTGCCGACGACCTGAATACCGCGGGGGCGATCGCGGCGCTGCACGAGATGGCGGGGCAGGGCGATGCGCCCGGCCTGCTCGCCGGCGCCCGGATGCTGGGGCTGCTGACCGACGATCTGGGCGGCTGGATCGCCGCAGGCCCGGACCTGTCGCCTTGGGCCGAGCGCATGAACGCGCTGCGGGCCGAGGCCAAGGCCCGCAAGGATTTCTCGGCCGTCGATGCGCTCAAGCAATGCCTGGTTTCCGCCGGGGTCGAGGTCCGTATGGGGCCGGCCGGGGTCGAACTTCTGCCCGGCCCGGATTTCGACGCGGCGAAACTGCCCGAATAACCGCATATCAGCCAGCCGAAGGGGCCGCCCCGATGACGCGCCAGCGCCTTTACCTTTACGACACCACGCTGCGCGACGGGCAGCAGACCCAGGGCGTGCAGTTTTCCGCCGCCGAGAAGGCCGAGATCGCGCAGATGCTGGACCAGTTGGGCGTGGATTACATCGAGGGCGGCTGGCCCGGCGCCAATCCGACCGACAGCGATTTCTTCGCCCAGGCGCCCGCGACCCGCGCCACCATGACCGCCTTTGGCATGACCAAGCGCGCGGGCCGCTCGGCCGATAACGACGACGTGCTGGCGGCGGTGACGAATGCCGGCACCCGCGCCGTCTGCCTGGTCGGCAAGACGCATCCCTTCCATGTCCGCGAGGCGCTGGGGATCTCGCTGGCGGAGAATCTCGACAATATCCGCGCCTCGGTCGCGCATCTGGTCGGCTTGGGCCGCGAGGCGCTGTTCGATGCCGAGCATTTCTTCGACGGCCATGCCGAGGATCCCGATTACGCGCTGGCCTGCCTGCGCGCGGCGCTGGAGGCGGGCGCGCGCTGGCTGGTGCTTTGCGACACCAATGGCGGCACCCTGCCCGAGCGGGTGGGGCAGGTGACCCGCGCCGTGATCGCCGGTGGCATCCCGGGCGAGCGGCTGGGCATCCATTGCCATGACGACACCGGCAATGCGGTGGCCTGCACCTTGGCCGCCGTCGATGCCGGGGCGCGGCAGGTGCAGGGCACGCTGAACGGTCTGGGCGAGCGTTGCGGCAATGCCAGCCTGACCAGCATCATCCCCACCCTGTTGCTGAAGGCGCCCTATCGTTCGGTGCTGCAGACCGGCGTCTCGGCCGAGGGGCTGGCCGGGCTGACCCGCATCTCGCGCCGGCTGGACGAGATCCTGAACCGCGCGCCCAGCCGCGCCGCGCCCTATGTCGGCACATCCGCCTTTGCCCACAAGGCCGGGCTGCATGCCAGCGCCATCCTGAAGAATCCCGCCACCTACGAACATGTCGAGCCGGCGACGGTGGGCAACGAGCGCATCATCCCGATGTCCAACCAGGCCGGGCAATCGAACCTGCGCGCCCGGCTGGGCGAGGCGGGGATCGAGGTCGGCCGCGACGATCCGGCGCTGGCGCGCATCCTCGACCTGGTCAAGGCGCGCGAGGATGCCGGCTATGCCTATGACGGCGCCCAGGCCAGTTTCGAGCTGCTGGCGCTGACCGAACTGGGTCGGATGCAGCATTACTTCTCGGTCGAGCGCTACCGTGTCACCGTCGAGCGGCGCCGGAACGCGCTGGGGAAACGCATCTCGGTTTCCGAGGCGGTGGTGGTGGTGCAGATCGGCGGCGAGCGCATGCTCTCGGTCAGCGAAAGCATGGACGAGCTGGGTCAGGACCGCGGCCCGGTCAACGCGCTGTGGCGGGCGCTGGCCAAGGATCTGGGCCCCTATCAGGCGGCCATCGACGACATGCATCTGGTGGATTTCCGCGTCCGCATCACCGGCGGTGGCACCGAGGCGGCGACCCGGGTCATCATCGACAGCGCCGACGGCCAGGGCCATCGCTGGTCCACGGTCGGCGTGTCGCCCAATATCGTCGATGCCAGTTTCGAGGCGCTGGTCGACGCGATCCGCTGGAAGCTGATCCGCGACCGGGTGGCCCCGGCATGAGCCTGCAGGATTGCGCCGAGGCGCTGCGTGCGCATGATCCCGACCGTTTCGGCATCTGCCTGCTGGCGCCGGCCGGGGCCCGGCCGAAGCTCATGACGCTTTATGCGCTGAACCTGGAGCTGGCGCGGGCGCCGCTGGCCTCGGCCGAGCCGCTGATCGCCGAGATGCGCCTGCAATGGTGGATCGAACGGCTGGAGGATATCGGCGCCGGCAAGCCGCAAGCGCATGAGTTGCTGACGCCGCTGGCCGAGGCCTGGGGGCCGCGCGCCGCCGCTTTCGCCGTGCTGGCGGAAGCGCGGCGCCGGGATGCGGCTCGCGAGCCGCTGGACGGGCCGGATGCCGTCGCTGCCTATGTGCGGGACACGGCGGTGCCGCTGACCGTGTTTGCCGCCGAGGCCCTGGCGGGCACCGCCGGGGGCTTCGCGCCCCCGGACCCCCGCGGGGTATTTTCCAAACGGAGAAACACGGGCGCGGCGCGCGTCATCGCCGCCCAGGCCGAGGGGGTGGGGCTTGCGCATTGGCTGGCCGCGCTGCCGGCGCTGCAGGGGCTCGGGCTCGGTCTTTGGGATCCGTCGGCCGAGGCGTTGGGGCGGATCGCTGACCAGGCCGGCGCGCGGCTGGCCGAGGCCAAGGCGCAGCGCCGCCATATGCCGCGCCGGCTGGCGCCGGCGCTGTTTCCGGGTGCCGGCATCCGGGCGGTTTTGCAGGCGGCGCCGCGGGGGATCGAGGCGCTGGCCGGCGTCGCGCCCTCGGAATTCCGCCGCCGCCTGGCGCTTGGCGGCTTCGCGCTGACGCAGCGCTGGTGGAGATGAAAAGGGCGGCCCCCCGGGCCGCCCTGCGTCATTCGGGTGGCGCGGAAGTCAGCCGCGCAGGATCGACCGCCCGGCATATTCGGCGGTGGCGCCCAGCATTTCCTCGATGCGGATCAGCTGGTTGTATTTCGCCAGCCGGTCCGAGCGCGCCAGCGAGCCGGTCTTGATCTGGCCGCAATTGGTCGCCACGGCCAGATCGGCGATGGTCGCGTCCTCGGTCTCGCCCGAGCGGTGCGACATCACCGAGGTATAGCGCGCCCGGTCGGCCATGCGCACGGCGTCCAGCGTCTCGGTCAGGGTGCCGATCTGGTTCACCTTGACCAAGAGCGAGTTGCCGCAGCCCCGGGCGATGCCCTCGGCCAGACGGGCCGGGTTGGTCACGAAGAGGTCGTCGCCCACCAGCTGCACCCGGTCGCCCAGCGTGTCGGTCAGCAGTTTCCAGCCGTCCCAGTCGTCCTCGGCGCAGCCGTCCTCGATCGACAGGATCGGGTAGTCGTTGCAGAGCGCTTCCAGGTAGGCGACGTTCTCGGCCGGGCTCAGCGACTTGCCCTCGCCGGCCATCTCGTATTTGCCGCCCTTGAAATATTCGGTCGAGGCGCAGTCCAGCGCCAGCATGATGTCGTCGCCGGGCTGGTAGCCGGCCTTCTCGATGGCCCTGAGGATGAAGTCCAGCGCGTCGCGGGTCGAGCTGAGATTCGGCGCGAAGCCGCCCTCGTCGCCGACGCCGGTGGCGAGGCCCGCGGCGGAGAGTTCCTTCTTCAGCGTATGGAACACCTCGGAGCCCATGCGCACGGCTTCGCGGATGTTCTCCGCCGCGACCGGCATGATCATGAATTCCTGGATGTCGATCGGGTTGTCGGCATGTTCGCCGCCGTTGATGATGTTCATCATCGGCACCGGCAGCACGCGGGCGCCGGCGCCGCCGACATAGCGGTAGAGCGGCTGCGAGCAGGTCTCGGCCGCGGCCTTGGCCACCGCCAGCGACACGCCGAGGATGGCATTGGCGCCCAGCCGGCCCTTGTTCGGGGTGCCGTCCAGTTCGATCATCATGCGGTCGATGGCGACCTGTTCGGTCGCGTCCTCGCCGATCAGGTTCTCGGCGATCTCGCCATTGACGGCGGCGACGGCTTCCAGCACGCCCTTGCCCAGGTAGCGCGCCTTGTCGCCGTCGCGTTTCTCGACCGCCTCATGCGCGCCGGTCGAGGCGCCCGAGGGCACCGCCGCCCGGCCCATGGTGCCGTCTTCCAGCGTCACATCGACCTCGACCGTCGGATTGCCCCGGCTGTCCAGAATCTCGCGCGCGAAAATGTCGATGATGGCCGTCATGTCTGCGTCCCTCTTCCTGACGAGTGTTGGCCGCTGTTTAGCCGACGGGGGCCGGACGGGAAAGCGTCATTCTGCCCCGGCCACCCCGTCCTGGCCGGGAATGCGCGAGGTGATGCGCGCCGGATGATAGCCGCAGGGCACCTCCTCATGAGCATCGACCGCCAGGTCGGCCCAGACCGGCAGATGGTCCGAGGCCTGCCGTGCGGTGTCGTTGTCGAGGACGCCGCAACCCAGCACCTCGATGCTGCGCGAGACGGCGAAGCGGTCGTAGCGCAGGCGCGGGAAGGGGGCGGGCCAGCTTGGGCCGGGGGTGACGACGCGCAGCGCCTCCAGCGCCTCGAGCCCGCGCGAGTCGTGCCATTCGTTGAAATCGCCGGTCAGCGCCAGCCGGTCGTGGCCGATGCGCCGGGCCTGGGCGATGATGCGCGACAGCTGCGCGCGGCGCGACGAGCGGATCAGCCCCAGATGCACCGCCACCACCGTCAGGCCGGGCAGCCGCAGCACCAGCGCGCCGCGCGGCTCGATCCCCGGCAGCGGCAGGCGGCGGATCTCGGCCTTGTCGCGCAGTTCCGGCCGCAACAGGATAGTCTGGCCGTGCCAGCCCAGCGAATTCTCGCCGGTGCCGACGAACGGCGCGGGCACCATGCCGGTGGTCTTTTCGATCAGCTTGCGCGGCAGCGCCTCGGGTCGGGCGCCGAAGCGGAAATCGACCTCTTGCAGGGCGATCACGTCGGCGCCCAGCTCGGCGATGACGGAGAGATTGCGTTCGGGTGCATGCGGGCCGGTCATGCCGCGGCACTTGTGCAGGTTGTAGCTGGCCAGTCTCAGTTGGTCGGGGTTTTTCGACATGGGGCCTTTCGCTGCCGCTCAGGTGCCGCAGAAGGTGCGGCGGACGATTTCGTCTGGCGCGGGGGCCAGCGCATAGGGCTGCCAATCCGGCCGGTCCTCGAAAGGCGCGCGCAGCGCCGCGTCGAGCGCGTGGAAGGGCGCGTAATCGCCCTCGCGCCCGGCGGCGATGGCTTCCTCGATGCGGTGGTTGCGCGGAATGCGGCGCGGATTGGCGCGCGCCATGACCTGCGCGGCATCGGGCAGGTCGCGGATGCGCGCCTGCCAGCCCTCGGCCCAGGCGTCGAACTGCTCGGGCGCGGCGAATGCGCCGCGGGCGCTGCCATCCGCCAGCCCGGCGAAGGTGCGGGTGAAATCCGCCTCCTCGGCCGCCATCAGCGTCAGCAGCCGCTCGATCAGCGCCCGGTCCTCGGGGCGCGGCGCGGCAATGCCCAGCTTGGCGGCGAAGCGTTTCAGCCATTCGGCCTGATACAGGCCCGGGAAGCTGTGGACGATGCGCGTCGCCTCGGCCACCGCCGCGTCGTCATTGCCCATCAGCGGCACCAGGCAGCTGGCGAATTGCGCCAGGTTCCAGACGGCGATGTTCGGCTGCTCGTTCCAGGCATAGCGGCCGTGGGCGTCGATCGAGCTGAACACCTTGTCGGGCCGGTAGCCGTCCATGAAGGCGCAGGGGCCATAGTCGATGGTCTCGCCCGAGATCGACATGTTGTCGGTGTTCATCACCCCATGGATGAAGCCGAGCGCCATCCAGCCGGCGATGGTCGCCGCCTGCCGCTCGACCACGCGCTGCAGCAGCTCTCCGGGCCCCGAGGCATCGGGATAGTGCCGGGCGATGACGTGATCGGTCAGCAGCTGCAGCCGCTCGCGGTCGCCGCGGGCGGCGTAGAACTCGAAGGTGCCGACGCGGATATGGCTGGCGGCGACGCGGGTCAGCACCGCGCCGGGCAGCAGCGTCTCGCGGATCACCGTCTCGCCGGTGGTGACGGCGGCCAGCGCCCGCGTGGTCGGGATGCCGAAGGCCGCCATGAACTCGCTGACCAGGTATTCGCGCAGCACCGGTCCCAGCCAGGCCCGGCCGTCGCCCCGGCGCGAGAAGGGCGTTGGCCCGGCGCCCTTCAGCTGGATGTCGAAACGCGTGCCGTCCGGCGCCACCACCTCGCCCAGCAGCACCGCGCGCCCGTCGCCCAGCTGCGGTACGAAGCCGCCGAACTGGTGGCCGGCATAAGCCTGGGCGATGGGCTCGGCCCCCTCGGGCAGGGCGTTGCCGGCCAGCATCGCCACGCCCTGGGGGCTGGCGAGCCAGTCGGCATCCAGGCCCAGCCGCTCGGCCAGCGGCCGGTTCAGCGCCACCAGCTTCGGGTCGCGCACCGGCGTCGGTCGGGTGCGAGTGAAGAAACCTTCCGGCAGTCGGGCATAGCTGTTGTCGAAGCGGATCATCGCGGCCCTCCATTTCGACATTATCTAACCGCGATTGCTGGAATGTTAAGGGCGTATCGGGCTCAATGCGTCACGCTGCCCGAGAACAGGTTCACGATGATGACACCCGCGACGATCATGGTCAGCCCGACCACGGCCGCGAAATCCAGTCTCTGGCCGAAGACGAACAGCCCGATCAGCGACACCAGCACGATCCCCAACCCGCTCCAGATCGCATAGGCGATGCCCAGCGGCATGGCCCTGAGCGCCAGCGACAGGAAATAGAACGAAGCCGCGTAGCACAGCCCCATCAGCAGCGTCGGCACCAGCCGGGTGAACTGTTCGCTGCGTTGCAGGAAGGTGGTGCCGACAACCTCCAGGGTGATGGCGGTGAAAAGCGTGGCATAGGTCAGGACCGGCATGGCGTCTCCACTGGTTCGTCGCCGGCCCATCTAGCCAGAGGCACGAGGGAAAGTCACGCCGTCCCGGCAGCGTGCCCTTGAACCGAATGGCCCAAGCGCGTATCCCACCCCTGCCTCATTTCCGCCGCAAGGATGCCGCCCCGTGAAATTTCTCGATCTCGCCAAGGTCTATGTCCGCTCGGGCGGCGGGGGCGCAGGCTGCGTGTCCTTCCGCCGCGAGAAATTCATCGAATATGGCGGGCCGGACGGCGGTGATGGCGGTCGCGGCGGCGATGTCTGGGCCGAGGCGGTGGATGGGCTGAACACGCTGATCGACTTCCGCTTCCAACAGCATTTCTTCGCCAGGTCCGGCGGCCATGGCATGGGCGCACAGCGCACCGGCGCCTCGGGCGACGACATCGTGCTGCGCGTCCCGGTCGGCACCGAGATCCTCGAGGAGGATCAGGAAACCGCGATCGCCGATCTGACCGCGCCCGGACAGCGGGTGCTGCTGGCCAGGGGCGGCAATGGCGGCTTCGGCAACCTGCATTTCAAATCCTCGACCAACCGCGCGCCGCGCCACGCCAATCCCGGCCAGCCGGGGGTCGAGCGCACGCTGTGGCTGCGGCTGAAGCTGATCGCCGATGCCGGGCTGGTCGGCCTGCCCAATGCCGGGAAATCCACCTTCCTGTCTGCGGTCTCGAACGCCCGGCCCAAGATCGCCGACTATCCCTTCACCACGCTGCACCCGAATCTGGGCGTGGTGGGTGTGGACGGGCATGAATTCGTCATGGCCGACATTCCCGGCCTGATCGAGGGCGCGTCCGAGGGCAGGGGTCTCGGCGACCAGTTCCTGGGCCATGTCGAACGCTCGCGCGTGCTCTTGCACCTGGTCGACGGCACCGCCGAGGACGTGGCGCAGGACGCCCGCACCATCCTGACCGAGCTGGAAGCCTATTCCCCGGCGCTGGCGGACAAGCCGCGGGTGACGGCGCTGAACAAGATCGACGCGCTCGACCCCGAGATGCTGGCCGAGCGCCAGGCGGCGCTCGAGGCCGAGATCGGCGGCCCGGTGCTCTTGATGTCCGGCGTCTCGCGCGAAGGCGTGACCGAGGTGCTGCGCGCACTCTGGTCGCGCATCGCGCCCTCGCGCAAGCCGGCCGAGGATCGGGAAGACAAGCCGTGGCAGCCGTGACGCCTGAACTTGGCCGCGCGCAGCGGCTGGTGGTCAAGATCGGCTCGGCGCTTCTGGTGGACGGCGCCGGGCTGCGTGCCGAATGGCTGCGCGGGCTCTGCGACGACGTGGCCCAGGCGCGGGCGCGGGGCACGGATGTGGTGCTGGTCTCCTCGGGCGCCATCGCGCTCGGGCGGCAGGTGCTGGGCCTGCCCGCCGGCCCCCTGCGGGTCGAGCAGTCGCAGGCCGCCGCCGCCGTCGGCCAGATCAGGCTGGCCCGCGCCTATGAGGAGGCGCTGGCGCCGCATGGCGTCAAGACCGCGCAGCTGCTGGTGACACTGGATGACACCACCGACCGGCGCCGCTACCTGAACAGCCGCGCCACCATGCAGACGCTGCTGGGCCTCGGCGTGGTGCCGATCGTGAACGAGAATGACACGGTGGCCACCGACGAGATCCGTTTCGGCGACAATGACCGGCTGGCGGCGCAGATCGCGGTGACCTGTGGCGCCGACCAGCTGCTGCTGCTTTCCGACGTGGACGGGCTCTACACCGCCAATCCCAAGACCGACCCCTCGGCACGCCATCTGCCGGTGGTCGAACAGATCACCCCCCAGATCGAGGCCATGGGCGGCGATCCGATCTCGGGCGTCAGCAAGGGCGGCATGAAGACCAAGCTGCTGGCGGCCCGCACGGCGGTGGCGGGCGGCTGCGCCATGGCGATTGCCGAGGGTTCGGTGCTGAACCCGCTTTCCGCCGTGAAGAATGGCGCCCGGGCGACCTGGTTCCTGCCCGATACCGACCCGCAGGCGGCGCGCAAGCGCTGGATCGTGGCCATGAAACCCAAGGGCGAAATCACCGTCGATGCCGGCGCGGCGCGGGCGCTGGGACAAGGCAAATCGCTGCTGCCCGCCGGCGTGACCGCGATCTCGGGCCGCTTCGGCCGCGGCGATCCGGTGGTGGTGCAGGACGGCGCGGGCGCGCGGCTGGCCTGCGGCCTCGTGCGCTATTCCTCGACCGAGGCGCGCGCCATCGCCGGCCATCGCAGCGACGAGATCGAGGGCATCCTCGGCTATCCCGGCCGCGCTGCGCTGGTCCATCGCGACGACATGGTGGTGTGACAGCTTCCCCGGGGTCTTCGCGTCAAGGCCGCATGGGTATTTGAGAAACGGTGAAAGCGGTGCGGCGCCCCTGCCATTCACCGTTTCTCAAATACCCATGCAACCCTTCGGGGGTGGACCGCCGCAGCCCTTCACTCGATCGGGTGCGGCTTGGCGAGCGCGTGGCGGCGCTGGAACAGGCCGCGGATCTGCGACATGCGCGCGGCATTCCGGCCCGGCGCCGGCAGGGCCAGAACGGCATCGCGCAGCTGTGCGATGCCGTCCTCGCTGCGGCCGGGCAGGGTGGCGGGCTGGATCGGCGCGCCGATGGTGACGCGGAAGGGTTGGCCCGCCTTGTTCAGCACCTCGTTGAACAGCGTCACGTCTCGCAGGGTCGGGTGGATGGCGTCGAGCAGGTAGAACAGCGCCGAGTTTCGGGCCCGGATGCGCAGCGGGATGACCGGCGCGTCGAATTTCTTCGCGATCATCGCGGCGCTGGCCATCCAGGGCCGTTCGTGCAGCGTCAGGCCCTGGCGCTTGGCCAGCCGGCCCGAGGGGAAGATCAGCCCGATCCGCCCGCGGCCCAACGCCTCGCGCGTGTAATCCATGGTGGCGCGGGTCTTGGCGTGGCTGCGCTTTTCGACCCGCCATTCCACCGGCGCAATCAGGCTGTCGAATTGCGGCAGGATGCGCAGGATGTCGTGATTGGCATAGACGAACAGGTCGTCGCGCACCGCTGCGATCACCGCGTTCAGCACGATGCCGTCGGCGATGCCGGTCGGGTGGTTCGAGACGATCAGCGCCGGGCCGGTGGCCGGGATATGCTCGAGCCCCTCGACCTGCAGGTCGCGCAGGATCAGCGCCGCCAGGCGGCGCATGATCTCGTCGGTCGGCAGGTCGCGGTATTCGGCTGCCAGGTCCAGCGTGCGCGGATAGCGCAACAGCCACATCAGCGCCTGGCGCGCCAGCGCGTGGTGCCGTCGACCGGAAAAAAGCCACGGCGCCCGCTCGGCAATCAGCGGATCAAGGCGTTGGGTCATGTCCTTGCGGGCATCCATGCGGCCAGTATTGCCGTGCCCGCCGGGTGCCCGCAAGAGTGGTTCGGCCATGGTCAGACGCCACCGGCAAGGATGCGCGTAACCATCTCGGCGCTGTTGCGCGACAGGCCCTTCATGGCCGCCAGGCGGCCGAGCGCGGCGCGGGCCCGGGCCTGGCGGCCGGCATCGTAGCGCGTCCAGGTCTCGAAGGCCGAACACATGCGCGCCGTGGTCTGCGGGTTCACCGGATCGAGCCGCATCAGCCAGTCCACGGTGAAGGCATAACCCGAGCCGTCGGCGGCGTGGAAGGCGGCGTGGTTGGCGGTCAACCCGCCGATCAGGGCCCGGAAGCGGTTGGGATTCATCCAGTCGAAATCCGGCCGGCCGGCCAGTTCGCGGGCGCGGGCCACGGCGCGTTCGGGCGCGGCGCGCAGCGCCTGGACCATGAACCACTTGTCCATGACCAGACGGTTGCCGGAAAATTCCCGGGCAAAACCGGCCAGCGCCGCCTCGTCCCGGCCGGCGGCGATCAGGCATTCCAGCGCGCCCTGCCGCTCGGTCATGTTCGAGGCGGCGCCGAACAGCGCCTCGGCCCGCGTGCCGTCGTCGAGGCGCGACAGAAGGCCCAGGCAGGCCAGCCGCAGGCTGCGCCGCGCCGCGCCCTCGGCATCGGGCCGGTAGGGGCCGGGGGTCTGCATCACCTCGTAAAGCCGCGCCAGCGCCGGCTCATGCGCCCGGGCGATGTCGCGGGCCAGCGCCTCGCGCCGGGCATGGATGGCGTCGGGGTCGGGAATGCCGCCGCGCGCGGCGATGGTGGTGGCGATCTCTTCCTCGCCCGGCAGCGCCAGGCACAGCGCGGCGAAGGCCGGGCCGGTCTCGGCATCGTCGAGCAACCCGCCGATGGCGCGGCTGAACGCCGCCCCGCCCTCGGCTCCGGTGGCGCGGGCGATCAGCCCGTCCAGCGCCAGGTCGTGGCCGGCCTGCCAGCGCGCGTAAGCGTCGGTGTCATGCGCCAGCAGCAGTGCCTGTTCGTCCGCGGCGATCTCGCGCGCGACGGTCACCGGGGCCGAGAAGCCGCGCAACAGCGAGACCACCGGCCGGGCGCCCAGCCCGTCGAAGCGGAAGCTCTGCTCGGCCTCGGTCATCTCCAGCACCGTGGTCGGTAGCACCTCGTCGCCATTGGGGCCGATCAGGCCAAGCGCGATGGGGATCACCCGCGGCGGCTTTTCCGGCTGGCCGGGGGTGGGCGCGGTTTCCTGGCGGAAGGTCAGGGTCAGCCGGCCGTCGCGCCAGTTCTCGGCCAATGTCAGCCGGGGGGTGCCGGCATCGGTATACCAGCGCTTGAATTGGGTCAGGTCGCGGCCGGTCGCGTCCTCGAAGACCTTGATCCAGTCCTCGATGGTGCAGGCCTGGCCATCATGGCGGTCGAAATACAGGTCGAGCGCCCGGCGATAGCCGTCGTCACCGACCAGCCGCTTGAGCATGCCGATGACCTCGGCACCCTTTTCATAGACCGTGGCGGTATAGAAGTTGTTGATCTCCTGGTAATTGTCCGGCCGCGGCGGATGCGCAAGCGGTCCGGCATCCTCGCGGAACTGCCGCGCGCGCAGGGTCTGCACGTCATGGATGCGCTTGACCGCCGCCGAGCGCATGTCGCTGGTGAACTGCTGGTCGCGGAACACCGTCAGCCCTTCCTTCAGACAAAGCTGGAACCAGTCGCGGCAGGTGATGCGGTTGCCGGTCCAGTTGTGGAAATACTCATGGCCGATCACGCCTTCGATGCGCTCGTAATCGCCGTCGGTCGCGGTTTCGGCGCTGGCCAGCACCAGCTTGGAGTTGAAGATGTTCAGCCCCTTGTTCTCCATCGCGCCCATGTTGAAATCGTCAACGGCGACGATGTTGAACACGTCGAGATCGTATTCGCGGCCATAGGCCTCCTCGTCCCATTTCATCGAGCGGATCAGCGATTCCATCGCATAGCCGGCGCGGTCCTGGTCGCCGGGCCGCACCCAGACGTTCAGCGCCACCGCGCGGCCCGCCATCGTGGTGAAGCTGTCCGAAATCGCCACCAGATCGCCCGCGACCAGCGCGAACAGATAGGCGGGCTTCGGCCAGGGATCGTGCCAGACCGCCTGGCCCGGCGCGCTGGAGACCGGGTTGCCGTTCGACAAGAGCACCGGCTTGTCGGAACGGACGGTGACGCGGAAGGGTGCCATCACGTCCGGGCGGTCGGGATACCAGGTGATGTGGCGGAAGCCCTCGGCTTCGCATTGCGTGCAGAACATGCCGCCCGAAAGGTAGAGCCCTTCCAGCGCGGTATTGGCCTCGGGGTCGATCTCGACCTCGGCCGAGAAGGTGAAGGCGTCGGGCAGTTCGGCGGCGGGGATCACCAGCCGCCCGGCTTCGGCCCGCTGCGGGTCAAGCGGGCGGCCGTCGATGGCCAGGGCCAGCGTCTTCAGCCCGGCGCCGTCCAGCACCAGATCGCCCGCATGCTTGCGGCGGAAGTCGATCTGCGAACGCACCCGCGTCGCGCGGGGGGCGAGATCGAATTCCAGCCGGGTCTCGGCAATCTGGAACGGATAGGGGCGCCAGTCGGCGAGATATTGCGTGACGGTCATGCGGGCACCCTCCGGGCAGGTGAAAAAAACGGGGGCACAGGGGAACTTGTGCGAAACCCAAGTGTTAGACGCAGGATAGCCGGGTCGCAAGCCGGGGCCTCGCCCCCTAGGCGCCCAGCCGCAAGCAAGAAGCAGAAGAGCGAGGACCTCTCAATGGCCAACTACGACCCGAACGATCCGAAACGGACGGAAAGCACCGATCCTCATCGCCCGGCCGCCGCGCCCGAGAACTATGTCGAGCCGGTCGAGCGCCGCGCCTCGCCGCTGCCGTTGATCATCGGCATCCTGCTGGCGCTGGCGATCGCCTATTTCGTGCTGCAGTATTTCATGGGAAGCAGCGAGGTGGGCACCACCGGCGAGGATGCCGCCGTGACCACCACCGAGCCGGCCGATACCGCGCCGGCGGTGACCGGAACCACCACCGAACCCGCTGCCGACGCGGCTGCGGATGCGGCGGATGACGCTGCCACCGCTGCCGATACCGCCGCCACCGCGGCCGGCGAAGCTGCCGACGATGCCGCCACCGCGGCCGAGAATGCCGGCGCCGCCATGGGCGAGGCGGCCGAGGATGCCGCGAATGCCGCTGGCGAAGCCGCCCAGAACGCCGCCGATGCCGCGGGCGAGGCCGGCGCGGCCGCGCAGGATGCCGCCGGAAGCGCCGCCGATGCCGCTGGCGAGGCGATGCAGAATGCGGGCGAGGCGGTGGACAATGCCATCACCGTCAAAGAGCCGACGACGCCGCCGCCGGCCGACACCACCACCACGACCACGCCGCCCGCCAACAACTGAGCTGCGGCTGCAGGATCATGCCGCCGTCCGGTCCCCGGGCGGCGGATTTTCAATTTTTCTGGAATGCTGAATTGCGGAATCCTTGAGGGCGGTGCCGGTTGAAACGGGGCTGGGTTTGGCATACCACGGTGCACCAAACCAGCCGGACAATGAAGCAAGGGGAAGTGCGATGGGTCGCGTGGAAAAGGCAGGATTGCGGGTGGACGAGACGCTTGCCGCCTTCATCAACGAGCGTGCGCTGCCCGGCAGCGGCGTCGAGCCGCGCCGTTTCTGGGAAGGGCTCTCGGCCCTGATCCATGAGTTCGGCCCGCGCAACCGGACCTTGCTGGCCCGGCGCGACGAACTGCAATCGGCCATCGACGCCTGGCATGTCGCGCAGCGTGGCAAGCCGCAGGATGCCGGCGCATACCGCGATTTCCTGACCGAGATCGGCTACCTGGTCCCCGAGGGCGAGGATTTCCAGATCGAGACGCCCGAGACCGATCCGGAATTTTCCAGCATCGCCGGACCGCAACTGGTGGTGCCGATCACCAATGCGCGCTATGCGCTGAACGCCGCCAACGCCCGCTGGGGCAGCCTTTATGACGCGCTTTACGGCACCGATGCGCTCGGCGACCTGCCGCAGGGCAAGGGCTACGACGCCGCCCGCGGGGCGCGGGTGATCGCCTGGGGCCGCGACTTTCTCGACACCGCCGCGCCGCTGGCCGAGGGTTCCTGGGCCGGGATCGAGGCGCTCTCGGTCAGGGATGGCACGCTGGTCCCCGCGTTGCGCGACACCGGCCGCTTCGCCGGTTATCGCGGCGAGGCGGGAAAGCCGACCGACATCTTCCTGAAGAACAACGGCCTGCTGATCCGCATCGTGATTGATCCGTCCAAGCCGGTGGGCGCGCAGGACCGGGCCGGAATCGCGGATATCGTCATCGAGTCGGCGCTGTCGGCGATCCTGGATTGCGAGGATTCCGTCGCCTGCGTCGATGGCGAGGACAAGGCGCTGGCCTATGCCAACTGGCTGGGCCTGATGGACGGCACCCTGGCCGAAGAGGTCGAGAAGGGCGGCAAGACCTTCACCCGCCGCCTGAACCCCGACGTCACTTTCACCGGCCCCGACGGCTCGGAAGTCACCGCCAAGGGCCGGGCGCTGATGCTGGTCAGGAATGTCGGCCATCTGATGACCACCCCCGCCGTGCTGGACCGCGAGGGGAACGAGGTCTACGAGGGGCTGCTTGACGCCATGGTCACCGCGCTCTGCGCCAAACGCGACCTGGACCGCGAGGAAGGGCCCCGGAACTCGGTCACCCGGTCGATCTATGTGGTGAAGCCCAAGATGCACGGTCCGGAGGAGGTCGCCTTCGCCTGCGAGATCTTCGATTTCGTCGAGGAGGTGCTGGGCCTGCCCCGCCATACCGTCAAGCTGGGCATCATGGACGAGGAGCGCCGCACCTCGGCCAATCTCGGGGAATGCATCCGTGCCGCGAAGCATCGGGTTGCCTTCATCAATACCGGCTTCCTGGACCGCACCGGGGACGAGATCCACACCTCGATGGAGGCAGGCGCCATGCTGGCCAAGGGCGAGATGAAGGCGCAGCCCTGGATCTCGGCCTATGAGGATCGCAACGTCGATATCGGTCTGGCCTGCGGCTTGGCCGGCAAGGCGCAGATCGGCAAGGGCATGTGGGCGATCCCGGACAAGATGGCCGAGATGCTGGAACAGAAGATCGCCCATCCCATGGCCGGTGCCAACACCGCCTGGGTGCCCAGCCCGACCGCGGCGACGCTGCACGCGACGCATTATCACAAGGTCGATGTCTTTGCCCGCCAGGCCCAGATCGCGGCGTTGCGCCGGCCCGCGCGGCTCGACGACCTGCTGACCATCCCGCTGGCCGGCGGCCGCAACTACAGCGCGGCCGAGATCGCCCGCGAGCTGGAGAACAACTGCCAGGGCATCCTGGGCTATGTGGTGCGCTGGATCGACCAGGGCGTCGGCTGCTCGAAGGTGCCGGACATCAACGACGTGGGCCTGATGGAGGACCGGGCGACGCTGCGCATCTCGGCGCAATCGCTGGCGAACTGGCTGCATCACGGCATCGTCACCGACCGGCAGGTCATGGACGCCTTCCGCAAGATGGCCATGGTGGTGGACCGCCAGAATGCCGGCGACCCGGCATACCGGCCGATGGCGCCCGGATATGACGGCGTGGCCTTCCAGGCCGCCTGCGACCTGGTCTTCCTGGGCCGCGTGCAACCCTCGGGCTATACCGAGCCGGTGCTGCATGCCCGCCGCCTGCAGGCCAAGGCCGAACAGGCGCAGAAGGCGGCGTGACCCGGCTGGCCGCCCTGCCGCAGGCCTGGCTGGTGCTTTTTGCAGCGGCCGGGCTGGGCCTGGGGTGGTTTCTGCCGCTGAACCTGCCGCCGCTGCTGCGCGGCGCCGGCCTGCTTCTGGTCGCGGCCGGGCTGGGGCTGATGCTCTGGGCGGCGCTGACCATGCGCCGCGCCCGCACCACCGTCATGCCCGGCCGCCGCCCCGAGGCCTTGGTCGAGGCCGGGCCGTTCCGCTTTTCCCGCAATCCGATCTATCTGGGCGACGTGATTCTGCTGGCCGGCCTGATGCTGGCACTGTCCGCACCGCTGGGCCTGGCGCTGCTGCCGGTCTTCGTCTGGCTGTTGCAGGACCGCTTCATCCGGAAGGAGGAAGAAGTGATCGCCGCCGCCTTCGGTTCCGCCTACGACCGGTATAGGCTGCGGGTCAGGCGCTGGATCTAGCAGGAGGGGGCCCATGGAACGCTCGCGCATCAACAGGATCATGGCCGAGGCGGCCGAGTTGATCGGCAGGGCGGGCTTTCACCTGCCGCCCTTTGCGCATTGGAGCCCGGACGAATTTCGCGCCCGCGCCACCCCCGCCATCCGCGACGGTCGGCTGGGTTGGGACATCACCGATTACGGACAGGGCGATTTCGACCGGCTCGGCCTGTTTCTCTTTACCCTGCGCAACGGCCGGCTGACCGACCTGCAGGCCGGGCGCGGCATGGTCTATGCCGAAAAGCTGCTGATTTCGCAGGAAAACCAGATCAGCCCGATGCATACCCACGTCATCAAGACCGAGGATATCATCAACCGCTGGGGCGCGACGCTGGCGATCCGGCTCTGCGGTTCTGACGCGCAGGGGCGCATGGACCGGGCTGCGCCCTGCCGGGTCGATTGCGACGGCATCGCGCGCGAGGTGGCGCCGGGCGGGGTGCTGCGGCTGGCGCCGGGCGAATCCGTGACCCTGCGGCCCGGCGATTGGCACGAATTCTGGGCCGAGGGCGGGCCGGTGCTGATCGGCGAGGTGTCGACGGTCAATGACGACCTGACCGACAATATCTTCGCAGCCCCGATCGGCAGGTTCGCGAATGTCGTCGAGGACGAGCCGCCGCTGCATCTTCTGGTTAGCGATTACGATTCTGACGTGGCGTAACATTTACGGATTAGACCCGCGGTCGCGCCCTTGTGAAAGATTATTGCGCTCTGCTATGGGGGACGTTGGAAGTCGCTAACAGGGGAGATCGCCTGGTGAAGATCGGCGGATTGAGAGAGCGTTTTGATGGGGAGGCTCGGGTTTCTGTGACGCCGTCCTCTGCGGCGCATCTGCGCAAGCTGGGGCACTCGGTGTTCGTGGAAGCTGGCGCGGGGGTTCGTGCGGGGTTTTCCGATGCGGCCTATGAGGCGGCCGGGGTGACGGTTCTGCCGGACGCCGCGGCGCTGATCGGCGCGGTCGAGGTGGTGACCAAGGTGCGGCCGCCCGAGCCGGCGGAGCTGCGGCAGATGCGGCGCGGCCAGACGCTCATCAGCCATTTCTGGCCGGCGCAGAACGCCGAGCTGCTGGAACTGGCGCGCGAACAGGGCGTCACCGCCATCGCCATGGACATGGTGCCGCGGATCTCGCGCGCGCAGAAGATGGATGCGCTCAGCTCGATGGCCAATATCGCCGGCTACCGGGCGGTGATCGAGGCGGCGAACAATTTCGGCCGCTTCTTCACCGGCCAGGTCACCGCGGCGGGCAAGGTGCCGCCGGCCAAGGTGCTGGTGGTCGGCGCCGGCGTCGCCGGGCTGGCGGCCATCGGCGCCGCGGTCAGCCTGGGCGCGCAGGTCTATGCCTTCGACGTGCGCCCGGAAGTGGCCGAGCAGATCGAATCCATGGGCGCCGAATTCGTCTATCTGGACTTCCAGGACCAGGTGCAGGACGGCGCCGCCACCGGCGGCTATGCCGCGCCCTCCTCGCCCGAGTTCCGCGAAAAGCAGCTCGAGAAGTTCCGCGAACTCGCGCCGCAGATGGACATCGTCATCACCACGGCGCTGATCCCCGGCCGCGACGCGCCGAAGCTGTGGACCGCCGACATGGTCGCGGCGATGAAGACCGGCTCGGTCATCGTCGATCTGGCGGCCGAGCGCGGCGGCAATTGCGACCTGACCGTCCCGGACGAGCGCATCGTCACCGAAAACGGCGTGGTGATCGTCGGCTATACCGATTTCCCGTCGAGGATGGGCGCGCAAGCCTCGGAACTTTATGGAAACAACATCCGCCACATGCTGGCCGACCTGACGCCGGGCAAGGACGGCGTCATCGTGCAGAACATGGAGGACGACGTGATCCGCGGCGCCACCGTCGCCTTTGACGGCGACGTGACCTGGCCGCCGCCGCCGCCCAAGGTCGCGGCCATCGCCGCCCAGAAGCCGCGCGAGAAGCCGAAGGAGTTGACCCCCGAGGAGCGGCGCGAGAAGGAGGCGGCCGCGTTCCGCGCCCAGACCCGGTCGCAGGTGACGCTGCTTGGCGCGGGCGCGGCGCTGATGCTGCTGGTCGGGCTGTTCGCCCCGGCATCGTTCCTGTCGCATTTCATCGTCTTCGTGCTGGCGGTCTTCGTCGGCTTCCAGGTGATCTGGAACGTCAGCCATTCGCTGCACACGCCCTTGATGGCGATCACCAACGCCATCTCCTCGATCATCATCGTCGGCGCGCTCTTGCAGATCGGCTCGGGCGGCTGGCTGGTGGTGGCTCTGGCGGCGCTGTCGGTGCTGATGGCGGGCGTCAACATCTTCGGCGGCTTCCTGGTCACGCGCCGGATGCTCGCCATGTTCCAGAAGTCGTAAGGGGAGAGGGCGCATGGAATACGGATTCACCACCGCCGCCTATGTGGTCGCGGCCGTGCTGTTCATCCTGTCCCTGGGCGGGCTCTCGGGTCAGGAAAGCGCCAAGCGCGCGGTCTGGTACGGCATCGCGGCCATGGCGCTGGCCGTGGTCGCGACGCTGATCGGGCCGGGCTACGGCAATTGGGGGCTGACGCTGATCATGCTGGCCATCGGCGGCGCCGTGGGCTGGGTCGTGGCCAAGCGGGTGCAGATGACCGAGATGCCGCAGCTGGTCGCGGCCATGCACAGCCTGGTCGGCCTGGCCGCGGTGCTGATCGGCTTCAACGCCCAGTTCGAGCTCTCGCGGGTGCTGCGCGCCCGCGCCGCCGACGCGGCGGCCGAGTTCCACGGCTTCGCCGCGGTGCTGGCGCACAAGACCCCGGCCGAGATCGCCATGCTCAAGGTCGAGGTGGCGCTGGGGATCTTCATCGGCGCGGTGACCTTCACCGGCTCGATCGTGGCCTTCGGCAAGCTGGCGGGCAGGATCGACGGCAAGCCCCGCAAGCTGCCCGGCGGGCACGCGCTGAATGCCGGCGCGGCGGCTCTGTCGCTGCTGGCGGTCGTCCTTTACTGCACCACCGGGGCGCCGGTGCTGTGGCTGGTGCTGATCACGCTGCTGGCCTTCTTCATCGGCTATCACCTGATCATGGGCATCGGCGGCGCCGACATGCCGGTGGTGGTGTCGATGCTGAACAGCTATTCCGGCTGGGCGGCGGCGGCGATCGGCTTCACGCTGGGCAACGACCTGCTGATCGTGGTGGGCGCGCTGGTCGGCTCCTCGGGTGCGATCCTGAGCTACATCATGTGCAAGGCGATGAACCGCAACTTCGTCAGCGTGATCCTGGGCGGCTTCGGCGGCGAGACCGGCCCGGCGATGGAGATCGAGGGCGAGCAGGTGGCGATCGACGCCGACGGCGTGGCGGCGGCCTTGAACGAGGCCGACGAGATCATCATCGTGCCGGGCTATGGCATGGCGGTGGCGCAGGCGCAGCAATCGGTGTCGGAGCTGACCCGCAAGCTGCGCGCCCAGGGCAAGAGCGTGCGCTTCGCCATCCACCCGGTGGCGGGCCGTCTGCCGGGGCACATGAACGTGCTTCTGGCCGAGGCCAAGGTGCCCTATGACATCGTGCTGGAGATGGACGAGATCAACGAGGATTTCCCCTCGACCGACGTGGCGATCGTGATCGGCTCGAACGACATCGTGAACCCGGCGGCGCAGGAGGACCCGAACTCGCCCATCGCCGGCATGCCGGTGCTGGAGGTCTGGAAGGCGAAACAGGTGTTCGTCAGCAAGCGCGGCCAGGGCACCGGCTATTCCGGCATCGAGAACCCGCTGTTCTACAAGGAGAACACCCGCATGTTCTATGGCGACGCCAAAAAGTCCCTCGACCAGCTCCTGCCCATGATCGAGTGAACCCAGCACGGAAAAAAAACAGCAAAGCGGGCCGGAAGGCCCGCTTTTCTTTTGGCGTTACCGCCGCCGTCAGGTGGCGTCGAGCATCGACTTGATGACCTCGGCCGGCAGGGCGGGATGCACCGCCAGCTTGCGGGTGCGCCTGCCCTTGCGCGGGATCAGCAGCGCGCAGCGCGTGGCAAGGGCTTGCGACCGCGCGGCCGAGCTTTTCACGATCAGCCCGGCCCGCCAGCGGGAATGCGGCCCGAAACGCATGACGCTTTCGATGACGCCGGGCACATAGCCCTCGGTCTCGGCTGAATCGATCAGCGCATCATGGATGATGGGGGGCAAATACATGGCGGTGGTGACTCGGAAAGATAAAATTGGACGCATCCAATCTGGTAATCCTTCACGGCGCGGATTTGTATCTGCCCTTTTGCACAGGTCTGCCATACAAGTGAAAGGCGTGAGTCCGGTGATGCTTTCGCCCGGCGGCTGAACCGGTTCAGGGCGTGATCAGGATCGGCGTGCCGTCGCGGACCATGGAATAGATGTCCTCGACCTCCTCGTCGGTGACGGCGATGCAGCCGGCGGTCCAGTCGGAGCGCAGCCTGGACAGTGTCTGGCCCTCGGGGCCCTGGCCGTGGATGAAGATGTCGCTGCCGGCGCTGCGTCCCAGCGAGGCCGCCAACGCCGAATCCTGCACGTTCGGATAGGAGACGCCGATCGACAGGTGGTAGCGGCTGTCGGGGTTGCGGCGGTCGATGTAATAAAGCCCCTCGGGGGTCTTGCCGTCGCCTTCGAACTGCTTGTGGCCGATGGGCTCGTTGCCCAGCCCGATGCGATAGGCCTTCAGCACCGTATTGCCGCTGAGCAGCAGCATCTGCCGCGCGCCCTTGTTGACCACGATCTGCGTGACCGGCGGGCCGGAATAGGTCTTGAACTTGCTGGGCGCACAGGCGGCGAGTCCCAGGATAAGCGCCATGGCGATGAGACGACCCAGCCAAGCTGTCATGCGATGCCCTCGATCCGGTGTTTTGCCTTATTTTGCCCGTCTTGCCGCTGCCGGGCAATGACGTCGGCCTTCACGAAGTGCTGATGCGGCCCGGTCCATCGCCTCGAAGCCGTGGCAGATTTGCAAGATCGACAGCATCCTTGGGCTTTCCTGTTGCGGGAAAGACGCCGCCCGCTAAACATGCGGGCATGACCGACGATGACGAACATCCGCTGCGCTATGCCCTGGTGAACGAGCTTCACGCCCGGCCTTCGCCGCGCCTGAAGGCGCCGTGCACGGCGGTGTTCCTGGCCATCAAGGAACCGCGCGACGCCGCCAATCGCGACCGAAGGCGCGACGTGGCGCATCTGGCCGAGCTTTGCGCCCGCCACGGCGCGCCGCATCCCGATGCCAGCGCCGGCCATTACGCGGCGCAGCTGGGCCGGCAGCAGTTGCGCTGGGAAAGCCATACCGAATTCGTGACCTATGCCGCCTTTGCGCCGGGGCTGCCGCCGCGGCCCTTCGATCCCTCGGCCGGGGCGATCTTTCCCGACGACTGGCAGCATCATGCGCCGGGCAAGCGCATCGCCGCGGTGATGATCCAGGTCGATTTTCTGCCCGACGACCCGGCCGAGATCATGCCGCGGCTCAGGGAATGGTTCGCCGCCGACAGCCTCGCCTCGGTCTGGGTGCTCGAAGAGGCGGCGGTGGTCGCGGGCGATTTCCGCATCGACCCGGACGGCTGGATGCGCTTTGCGCTGTTCGTCAAGCCCGGCACCCAATCGGGCCGCATCGGCCGCATCGTGCAGCGGCTGACCGACCTGGAAACCTATCGCGCCATGTCCATGCTGGGCCTGGGCGGCGCCCGGCAGCTGACCGAACAGCTGAACGCGCTGGACCCCAAGCTCAACGACATCCTCCAGGGCATGAGCGACGATTCCCGCCCGGCCGATGCGGTGCTGCACGATCTGCTGATGGTTTCGGCCCGGCTGGAGCGCACGGCCACGCAGCAGGCCTTCCGCTTCGGCGCCACCGCCGCCTATGAGGCGATCGTCATGGACCGCGTCACCTCGCTGCGCGAATCGCGCTTCATGGGCGGGCAGATGCTGACCGAATTCATGGCCCGCCGCTATCACCCGGCCATGCGCACGGTGAAATCGGCCGAGAAGCGGCTGGCCGCCATGCTGGACCGCAGCGAGCGCGCGGGCGAGCTGCTGCGCACCCGCGTCGATGTGCAGCGCAGCGCCCAGAACCAGGAGCTGATGCAGCGCATGGATCGCCGCGCCGACCTGCAATTGCGGCTGCAGCACACGGTCGAGGGGCTGTCGGTAGTGGCGATCAGCTATTACGCCGTCGGGCTGCTGGGCTATGCGCTTTACCCGCTGGCCCATGCGCTGCATGTCGACAAGGCGGTGCTGATCGCCGCGCTGACCCCGATCGCGGTGCTGAGCGTCTGGCTGGGCATGCGACGCATCCGGGCCCGGCTGCATGACGCCCAGCATTGAGACCCCCAACCGGCAAAGGAGCCCGATCTTGCGACTAGTTCCCTTCTTCAGCGTCCTGCTGGCCCTTGCGGGCTGCGGCGTGCCTTTGGTTCCGCTGGTCTGATGGCGGGGCGGCTCAGCATGTATGGCCTTGGCCATTGCTCGACCTGCCAGAAGGCGCAGGCCGAGCTGGAGGCGGCGGGTTGGCAGGTCGAGTTCCGCGACGTCGCCAAGGCGCCGCTGGATCAGGACGAATGGCGGCGCATGATCGCGGATTTCGGCGAGAAGCTGGTCAACCGCGCCAGCCTGACCTGGCGCGGCATGTCCGAGGCGGAACGCGCCGGCACGCCCTTGCAGATGCTGTCGGCCAAGCCCTCGCTGATGAAGCGCCCGGCCATCGTCCAGGACGACAAGCGCCTGCTGGGCTGGACCGCGAACGTTAAGCGCGCGCTGGGGCTGGCGGCCTAGCCGCCGCTCAGACGATGTAACGGTCGCGGCGGTGATTGATGGCGATCACCAGGTTCAGCACCAGCGCGCCCAGAAAGGACCAGGCCACGGTCGTGCCGTCGCGCAGCGTCAGCGCCACGGCGAAGATCAGCGCGTCGAAGATCAGCTGCGTCCAGCCGGCCCGGAAGCCGGTGGCGTCCTGCAGGTAAAGCGCGACGATGCCCACTCCGCCCAGCGAGGCGCCATGGCGGAACAGCGCCAGCAGCGCCGAGCCGGTCAGCAGCCCCACCAGCAGCGCGCCGACCGCCGGATGGACAGGACCGAATTCCAGCCCGCGCGGCAGCAGCGCCACCAGAATCGACATGGCACCCACGGCGATGAAGGATTTCAGCATGAAGGCCAGGCCCAGCCGTCGGTAGCCCAGCCAGTAGAAGGGCAGGTTCACCGCGAAGAACACCGGCGCGAAGCCCCAGCCGGTGGCATAAGAAATCAGGATCGCCAGCCCGGCGGTCTGGCCGGTGACGAAGCCCAGATGCGTCAGCAGCAGCACGCCGACGGCGGCCATGAAACTGCCATAGGCGAGGCCTTGAGCATCCTCGATGACGCTGTGGCGGGCGGGGGAACCATTGTCGCTCATGCGCCCCGTGATGCCCCGCCTGCTGCGCCGCGGCAAGGGGTCAGGGGGTTCGGGTGGCCTTGGCCCCGGTGCTGGCCGTGGTCTCGGACGGCGTCGCCAGATCGCTGATTTGCTTGGTAAAAGCGTCTTTCGGCTCGTGGCGCAGCACCGCCTGGGCACCGCCGGCGCGCAGCGCCGCGACCGTGCGGCGATATGCCGCCTCGTCCAGGGCGCCGCTGGGCGAAAGCAGCGGTGCGATGCCGCGCAGCATTCCGGCCTGGCGGCGCAAGGCGCCGTCGTCGGGATCGGGGCCCAGGAGCAGGCGGGCGCTCTCCTCGGGCCGGGCCACGGCCTCGTGCCAGCCGCGCATGCTGGCGCGCAGGAACCGCGCCAGCCGTTCGCGCGCCTCGGGATCGGCCAGCTGCTGCGGCAGGACGTAAAGCCCATCCTCGAGCAGGTCGACTCCCTGATGCTGCGGGTCCAGCCGCACCAGCCCCGCGCCCTCGGCGGGGTCATAGCTCAGCGTGCTGATGCAGGCGGTCTGCTTGTGGCGCAGCATCTCGGCCCCCGGCCATTGTGCCAGCAGCGCCACGCCTTCGAGGCTGTCATCGGGTTTCAGCCCCAGCCGGTTCACCCAGGCGAGCAGCGGGTATTCCGTGCCGCCGAACCAGCTGCCCAGCGTCTTGCCGCGCAGGTCGGCGGCCGAGGCGACGCCGGCATCGGCCCGGCAGGTCAGCCGCAGGGCGGGGCGGGAAAAGATCTGCGCCACATTGACCAGCGGCAGGCCGTTCTCGCGCGCGACCAGCGCCGGCGGCATCCAGGCGACGGCCATGTCGGCCGCGCCCCGCGCCAGCGCCTCGAAGGGCGGCGCGTCGTCGGCGGGACGCAGGTCCACCTCCAGCCCTTCCTCGGCATAGAAGCCGCGGGCCTCGGCCACCAGGAAGCCGGCGGATTCGGCCAGGGCCGGGCCGCGCAGCTGAACGGTCAGGCTGTCGGCCCGCGCGCCAAGCGCGGTGGCCAGGACCAGCGCCACGGCCGGGATCAGGGATTTCATCATCGCGTCACGCCCCATGCGCGCCATGGTTAGACGGCGCGTATCCTTGCCGCAAGCCATGCCTCGGGCACGAAACCGCGATCAGTCGCGGGAATAGACATCCTCATAGCGCACGATGTCGTCCTCGCCCAGATAGGCGCCGGTCTGCACCTCGATCAGCACCATCGGCACCTTGCCGGGATTCTCCATCCGGTGCACGGCGCCCAGCGGCACGTAGATCGACTGGTTCTCGGTCACCAGCGTCACCGTGTCGTTCACCGTCACCCGCGCGGTGCCCGAGACCACGATCCAATGTTCCGAGCGGTGGAAATGCGATTGCAGCGACAGTGCGCCGCCCGGGTTGACCACGATGCGCTTGACCTGGAAGCGGTCGGCCAGCGCCAGGGTCTCGAACCAGCCCCAAGGCCGATGGTCGCGCAGGAAGCTCTCGGCCTGACGGGCGCCCTTTTCCTTCAGCGCCGAAACCGCCTGCCGGACCTCTTGCGCGCGGTCCATGCCGGCGACCAGAACCGCGTCCTTGGTGGCCACGACCATCACGTCCGTCAGGCCGATGCCCACCACCTCCATCCCCTCGTCCTGCGAGCGCAGCAGCACGTTGTCGCAGTCGATGGCGGTCGAGCGGTCGTCGGTCACGGCACCGCGCTCGGCCGGGACGGCCTCTTGCGTCTCGCGCCAGACCGCGTCCCAGCCGCCCAGATCCGACCAATGCCCCGAGAAGCGCACCACCGACAGGTTCTCGGCCTTTTCCAGCACCGCGTAATCGACCGAGCGGTCGGGCAGGCGCTCCCAGGGTTCGGGCGCCAGCCGCAGGAAGCCCAGGTCGGCATGGGCCTCGGCCAGCGCTGCCCTGACCGGGTCGAGATATTCCGGCGCATGGGCCTCGAAGGCTTCGATCATGGTGCGGGCGGCGAAAAGGAAGATCCCGGCGTTCCACAGGAAATTGCCCTGCGCGATCATCTGCGCCGCCTTCCCGGCATCGGGCTTTTCGACGAAGCGCTTCAGCGTGACCGGGCCTTCGCCGGCCGCTTCGGCCTCCATATAGCCATAGCCGGTCTCGGGGCGGGTCGGGGTGATGCCGAAGGTGACGATGCGGCCGGCCGTCGCTGCCGGCAGGCCCAGGTCGACGGCGCGGCCGAAGGCCGCGGCATCGGGCACCACATGGTCCGAGGGCGCCACCAGCAGCACCGCATCCGGATCCTGCTCGGCGGCGGTCAGCGCGGCGGCCAGAATGGCGGGGGCGGTGTTGCGGCCGGCAGGTTCGATCAGAATGGCCGAGGGCGCGATGCCGATCTGGTCGAGCTGCTCGGCGACGATGAAGCGGAAATCGGCATTGGTCATCACCAGCGGCGCGCCGTAGCGCGGACCGTGAAGCCGCCGGGCCGAGGCCTGGAACAGGCTTTCCTCGCCCACCAGCGGCGCGAACTGCTTGGGAAAGCTCTTGCGCGAGACGGGCCAGAGCCGGGTGCCCGAACCGCCGGCAAGAAGAACAGGGGTGATCGTCATCGAAATCGCTCCATCGGCCAAGGCCGTTTCCATCCGCTTTCGTTATCCGCCGGCGCCTTGCCCGCGCAAGTTGCGCAAAAGGGCAGGGCGGCGGGGCCGCGCCCCCCGGATACCATGCCGCGCCGATGCCGGCAAACCCGCGCGTCAATAGCCGCGGGCCCGGTCCACCAGATGCAGAAGCGGCCCGCCCCGCATGGCGCGGCGCAGGTTCTCGGCCGCGACGGCGGCGGCGGTTTCGGGCCGGGTCTCGGCCGAGACATGCGGCGTCACCGTCACCTGCGGATGGCCCCAGAAAGGATGATCGGGCGGCAGCGATCGGTCTGGAACACGTCCAGCACGGCATGGCCCAGGCCCGTATCCAGCGCGGCCAGCAGCGCCTGTTCGTCGATCAGTGTGCCGCGCCCGGCATTGATGACGGTGGCGCCCCTGGGCAGCATGGCCAGCCGTTCGGCGCCAAGCAGGCCGCGCGTTCCGGGCGTGTCGGGCAGCAGGCAGATCAGGATCTCGGCGCGGCGCAGCGCCTCGGGCAGGGCCGCGCCGGGCAGGACCGCGATCCCCGGCACCGGGCGGCCCGACCCGGACCAGCCGGTGACGCGGAATCCGAGGTTCGCCAGCGCCAGGGCCACCGCCCGGCCCAGCTCTCCCATGCCCAGCACGGTCACGCCGCGCCCGGCGGCCAAGGGCGGGGTCAGGTGGTTGCGCCAGACGCCGTCCTGCGCGTAGCGGTCCATGCCCAGATGCGCGCGCAGCGTCCAGCCGGCGCAGTATTCCACCATGCCCAGCGCCAGCCCCGGATCGACCATCCGGCACAGCGGCTGCGTCAGGGTCGGGTTGGTCACGATACGCTCGACCCCGGCCCAAAGGCTTTGCACCAGCCGGGCGCGGGTGAAGGGGGTGAAATCCAGTATGCGGCCGTCCTCGGGATAGCCCGGCGCGTAGATCAGCGCGTCGAAGCCGGCCGGATCGCCGGCGCGGCACAGCTCCATCTCGGGGCAGGCGGCGCGAAGCGCGGGCGCCCAGGAGTCCCAAAGCCGGGCGGGGGCGGCGAACAGCACCCGCATCGCCTCAGCCCCGCGGCCGGTGGACATGGGCCGATTGCACGATGCCGAAGGCCATCAGCAGGATCATCAGCGAGGTTCCGCCATAGCTGACCAGCGGCAGGGGCGAACCCTTGGCGGGCAGCATGCCCATCACCGTGGCCATGTTGATCGAGAAATACAGAAAGAACGTGCCGGCGATGCCGATGGTCATCAGGCTGGCGAACCGGTCGCGGTTGGTCAGCGCCGAATACATGCAGAAGCCCAGGATCAGCACATAGAGCATCAGCAGCGAGCCGGCGCCGACGAATCCGAACTCCTCGGCCAGCGAGGTGAAGATGAAGTCGGTGTGCTTTTCGGGCAGGAAGTTCAGCCGCGACTGCGTGCCCTGCATGAAGCCGCGCCCCGACCAGCCGCCCGATCCCAGCGCGATCTGCGCCTGGGCGATGTTGTATCCGGCGCCCAGCGGGTCCGAGCCGGGATCGAGGAAGGTGTCGATGCGCTTGAACTGGTAGTCGTGCAGAAGCTGCCAGTCGGTGCCCCGGCTTTCCATCACCGCGGTGATGCCGGCGGCGACAATGGCGATGACGGCGGCGAAATACCACAGGCTGACGCCGGCCGCGAACATCACGATGCCGCCCCCGGCGATCAGCATGATCGAGGTGCCCAGGTCGGGCTGCATCAGCACCAGCCCGGTCGGCAGCAGGATCAGCACCACCGGGACCAGCACCCAGAACGGCCGCGAGACCTTTTCGACCGGCAACCAGTCGTAATAGGCGGCCAGCGTCATCACGAAGGCCACCTTGGTCAGTTCGGAGGGCTGGATGCGGATCGGCCCCAGCACCAGCCAGCGCTGCGCGCCCATGCCGACATGGCCCATCACCTCGACCAGCACCAGCAACAGGACGCAGATCACATAGGAGGCGACCGAGATCGAGCGCCAGAACCAGATCGGCACGAAGGCCAGCGCGAACATCACCACCATGCCGACGGCGAAACGCTCCATCTGCGGACCGGCCCATTTGTCGATATCGCCACCCGAGACGGAATAAAGCATCAGGAAGCCGATGCAGCTGACGGCGGTGACCAGGAAGACCAGCGGCCAGTTCAGGTGCAGGATCTTGCGCCAGCCGGTCGGCGCCTGCGCGACATGATAGTTCAGATAGCTCATGCGTCAGGCCTTTGCGCGCGCCTCGCCCTTGCGGGCCGAGGGGGCGAGGTTCATCTTCGACCACATCTCCTGCACCTTGGCGCGCTCGCCCTCGGGATAGGCGGATAGCGGCGGCAGCCCGTCCGCCAGCGCGTAAAGCAGGATGTCGCGGGCGATGGGCGCCGCCACGGCCGAGCCGCCGCCGCCATGCTCGACCACCACAGAAACCGCATAGCGCGGCATGTCATAGGGCGCGAAACAGACGAAAAGCGCATGGTCGCGCCGGTTCCAGGGCAGCTGGTCGTTCGAGATCACGCCGCGCGCCCGCTCGGCGGCGGTGATGTTTCGCACCTGCGAGGTGCCGGTCTTGCCGGCCATCTGCCATTCCGGCGCGATGATCCGCGCCCGCCGGGCGGTGCCGCGGCTGCTGTTCATCACCGCATCCATCCCGCCCCGTGCCGTGCGCAGGTTCAGCGGGTTGATGTCCAGCTCGGGCCAGTCCGGCACCGGCTCGACCGCGCCGTCGATGGCCTTGACCAGCCGCGGCGCGACCGCGCGACCGGTCGCCACCCGCGCCGTCATCACCGCCAGTTGCAGCGGCGAGGCCAGGACATAGCCCTGGCCGATCGAGGCGTTCAGCGAATCGCCGATCTGCCATTCCTGGTCGTAGCGCGCCTTCTTCCAGGCGCGGTCCGGCGCGATGCCCTCGGCGATGGCGGACATGGGCAGGTCGTGGCGCACGCCGATGCCCAGCTTGCGGGCCATGGCGGCGATGCGGTCGATGCCGACCCGCTGCGCCAGCTCGTAGAAATACACGTCGCAGGAATGTTCCAGGCTGCCCTGCGCATCGACCATGCCATGGCCGCCCCGGCGCCAGCAATGGAAGCGGCGACCGGCGACCTGGGTGTAGCCGGGGCAATAGAAGCGCGAGCCGGGGTTGATCACGCCCGCTTCCAGCCCGGCCAGCAGTGTCACCATCTTGAAGGTCGAGCCGGGCGGATAGACGCCCTGCACGGTCTTGTCGGCCAGCGGGCGGTGGTCATGCTCCATCAGCGCCCGGTAATCCGGCCCCGAGATGCCGCGCACGAACTTGTTCGGATCGAAGACCGGCGAGGAGGAGATCGCCAGGATGTCGCCGTTGGTGACGTCGATCACCACCGCGGCGGCGCTTTCGCTGCCCAGCCGCTGGGTGGAGAAATTCTGCAGGCCGGCGTCCAGGGTGGTCTGCACCGTGGCGCCCTGCTGACCTTCCTGCCGCGACAGCTCGCGCATCTCGCGCCCGGCGCTGTTCACCTCGACCCGGCGCGAGCCGGCCTTGCCGCGCAGCGCCTCCTCCAGCTTGGCCTCCATGCCGACCTTGCCCAGCTGGAACTCGGGCAGGCGCAGCACCGGGTCCGGGTTCTCGATCTTCGACAGGTCGTAATCCGAGACCGGGCCGACATAGCCCAGCACATGCGCGAAATCGCCGGCGCGCGGATAGCTGCGCGACAGGCCGGCCTCGGGCGTGACGCCGGGCAGGGCGGGGGCGTTCAGCGCGATCGAGGAAAATTCGGCCCAGCTCAGCCGGTCGGCGACCAGCACCGGGGCGACGGCGCTGCGCTTGCGGATCTCCTCGAGGATCTCGGCGGCCTGGCGGTCGGACATCGGGATGATCTGGCGCAGCCGGGCGATCACGGTCGAGACGTCGCCGGCCTCCTCGCGGGTCAGGGTGACGCGGTAGTTCTGTTCGTTCCCGGCGATGATGGTGCCGTTGCGGTCCAGGATCAGCCCGCGCGCCGGCGGCAGCAGGCGGATCTTGATCGAGTTGCCGTCCGACAGCATCCGGTATTCGTCGGCATGCTCGATCTGCATCGAGCGCAGCTTCAACCCCAGCGCCGTGACCACAGCCGCCTGGATCGCGCCCAGCATCACCACCCGGCGGGTGATGGACCGGCTGCTTTCGGCGATTTGGCGTTCCGATTTGCGCATGGGTCAGCGAAGCCTCGCGTCACGTTCCGCACGGTTGCGGGGCAGGCCGAACAGCCAGCCCGCCAGCCCGGCCACCAGCGGATAGGCCCCGGTCGTGGCGATGAATTGCAGCAGCACCTGACCCAGCGGCGGCAGGGGCAGGAAGAAGATCGCCAGCAGGAAACGGTTCGCCACCATCATCAGCGCCAGAAGCATCGTCACGCGCAGCCATTCAACCATGAATGGCAGTTCGCGCCAATGCTGCTCGCGGTTTCTTGCGGCTTCGGTCCCCATCACCGCCACGGCGGCGAACAGGCCGATGGGGCGCAAAAGCAGGATGTCCTCGATCAGGAACAGCAGGGCGATGGTCAGCACCGGCACCTGTTCGGGGCGGCGCAGCACCCAGACCAGCACCAGGCACAGCGCCAGGTCCGGGCCGGGCCAGCCGATCCGGCCCGGCGCCAGCGGCAGAAGCCGCCAGAACAGGATCGCCAGGAACAGGATCACGAACAGCGCCTGGCCCAGGAACCTCTGGCGGCGGGCCGGCTCAATCATCCGCTGCTCCGGCCGGGTCGGGCTCGGCCGCGAGTTCGGGATTGGCGGCGGCCGGGTTGGGGGTGTCGAGGTTCATCGCCGGCGGCATCGGCGGGCCGATGAAATCGGCCGGCGGCGGCGGGATCAGCAGCCCGGTATCGGCCAGCCGCTCGGCCGGGTGGCTGCGCAGCACGCGCAGGAATTCCAGCCGCCCGTAATCGGCGGCGAGCCGCACCCGCAGCCGTCCGTCGCTGGCCAGCGCCACCTGGCCGACCAGCAGCCCGGCCGGGAACACGCCGCCGTCGCCCGAGCTGACCACGCGGTCGCCGGGGCGGATGTTTTCCGGGCTTTCGATGAAATCCAGCGCCGGCAGGGCGGTGTTGTCGCCGGTCAGCAGCGCGTGCTGGCCCGAGGGCAGGATGGTTACCGGCATGCGGCTGGAGGGATCGGTCAGCAGCATCACCCGGCTGGTGGTCTGCCCGACGCCCGAGATGCGGCCCACCAGCCCCAGCCCGTCCATCGTCGCCCAGCCGTCCAGGATGCCGTCGCGGGCGCCGACGTTCAGCAGCACCGACTGCCGGAAGGCGGTGCCGCTGTCGGTCATCACCACGCCGGAAACCGAGGTCAGCGCCGGGTCGATGCGCACGTTGTTCTGCGCCAGCAGCTTGGCGTTTTCCTGTTCCAGCTGCACCGCGGCCTCTTTCCAGGCCGACATCTTCTGCAGCTCGCGCCGCAGCTCCTGGTTCTGCTCATAGAGCCGGGCATAGGACTGGAAGCCCGCGACCATGCGCGACAACTTGGTCACCGGCATGGTCACCCATTCGAAACTGGGCACGAAGCGGTCGATGAAGGCCGAGCGCATCCGCTCGGCCCGCGGGCTGTCGATCTGCCAGAACAGGAAGATCGACAGCAGCGCCAGCACCAGCAGCGAAACCAGGATGCGGCGGACCGGAGTCGCGTAATCTGGGCCCTTGCGCGCCATGGGCCTGGTCCGATCAGCTGTCGTAGTCGATCACGTGGCGCAGCTGCTTCTCGAACTCCAGGGCCTTGCCGGTGCCAAGCGCCACGCAGCTCATCGGCTGGTCGGCCAGGCTGATCATCAGCCCGGTCTGTTCGCGCAGCGCCAGGTCCAGTTCGCCCAGCATCGCCCCGCCGCCGGTCAGCATCACGCCGCGGTCGACGATGTCGGCGGCCAGGTCCGGCGGCGTCGCTTCCAGCGCCACCATCACCGCCTCGCAGATCTGCTGCACCGGCTCGGCCAGGGCTTCGGCGACCATGGCCTGGGTGATTTCCATTTCCTTGGGGATGCCGTTCAACAGGTCGCGGCCGCGCACCATGATCGTGGCGCCGCGCCCGTCATCGGGCATCCGCGCGGTGCCGATCTGGGTCTTGACCCGCTCGGCGGTCGATTCGCCGATCAGCAGGTTGTGGTTGCGGCGCAGGTAGTTGATCAGCGCGTCATCCATGCGGTCGCCGCCGATGCGGACGGAACGGGCATAGACCACGTCGCCCAGCGACAGCACCGCGACCTCGGTGGTGCCGCCGCCGATATCGACGACCATGCTGCCGGTCGGCTCGGTGATCGGCATGCCGGCGCCGATGGCGGCGGCGATGGGTTCCGCGATCAGGCCGGCGCGCCGTGCGCCGGCGGACAGCACCGACTGGCGGATGGCGCGCTTCTCGACGGGGGTCGCGCCATGCGGCACGCAGACGATGATCTTCGGCTTCGAGAAGGTGGTGCGCTTGAACACCTTCTTGATGAAATGCTTGATCATTTCCTCGGCGCTGTCGAAATCGGCGATCACGCCCTCGCGCATCGGGCGGATGGCCTCGATCGAGCCGGGGGTGCGGCCCAGCATCAGCTTCGCGTCCTCGCCCACGGCCAGGACCTGCTTCTTGCCGTCCTTGACGTGATAGGCGACGACCGACGGCTCGTTCAGGATGACGCCCTTGCCCTTGACATAGATCAGCGTGTTCGCCGTCCCCAGGTCGATCGCGATATCGGTGGAAAACAACCCGCCAAAGGCCATGTGACTACCCCTTCTGCCGCCCCTGCCATGACGGCCGTTCCGCCGTCGTTTTGCCGACGGCCATTGCCCGATTGCCCCGACGAGTCGCCCCGCCAAGGTGTTGGACATATAGGCCGGGGCCGGCCCGGGGAAAACCCGAAAATTGCTGCCGCAGGGCGGGACGGCGGGGTTCCGCGGCAGCCGCTTCCCTTGACCGTGCTGCCGGCCCTGCTAGCCTGCCGGGCATGTCGGATGCGAAAGAAGGGACAGCGGCGTGCAAGACGATATCGTGGGGATCTGCCGCTTTTCCTTCCTGGGGAAATGCGACTGGGCCGAGACCGCGGGGCAGGGCGGCGACAGCCCCGGCCTGATGGCGCGGCGCCGGGCCATGCTCTACGCGCCCGGGCGGCTGGCACGCCGCTTCGCCGCCTTCGAGACGCTCTGCCTGCCCTCGATCCGGGCGCAGACCGACCCGGATTTCCGCTTCTGGATCCTGACCTCGCCCGAGATGCCGGGCGAATGGCTGGAGCGGCTGCGCGGGCTTTGCGCGGGGGTGCCGCAGATCCGGCTGATCGTCTCGGACAAGCGCGAGACCGTGAACGCGCTGCGCGAGCCGCTGCGCGAGGCGGCCGAGGCGGCGGGCCGGCCGGTGATCCAGTTCCGCGTCGATGACGACGACGCCTTCAGCCGCCACCACGTCGCCCGCATCCGCAGCCACGCAAGGCGCTTCGCCGACCTGCCGGCTTTCGCCATCAGCTATCCGCAGGGCCTGGTCATGGGCAGCTACGAGGGCGACCCGATCAGCTACTGGCGCGCGCATCAGCCCTTTCTCGGCGCCGGCGTGGCGGTGCGGATGCGGGGCGCGGGCCGTTGCATCTATGCCTACAACCATTTCCAGCTGCCCAAGCATTTCCCGGCCTTCACCGATATCGCCGGCCTGGGCTATCTGCAGACCCGCTGGGACGAGGGCGATTCCGTCGCCACCATCGTCGCGAAATTCCCGAAATGGTTCCAGCGGCTGGACCCGACCGCCTTCCGGCAGGCGTTGGCCGAGGATTTCCCCTTCCTGCAGGATGTCGATCTGGGCTTCGTGGAACGCAAAGGGGCGGCCTGACAGCCGCCCCGTCCGCCTGCGCCGATCCGCAGCGGATCAGTGCGAATACATGCTGACCTGCTTGGCATCGGCGCCTTCGCCAACCATCTCGCGGCGCACCTTCAGCCGGTTCAGCGCCCCGACATAGGCCTTGACGCTGGCCAGGATGGTGTCGGTATCCGAGGCCTGGCCGGTGGCGATGCGGCCTTCCTCCTCCATGCGCACGCTGACGGTGGCCTGGGCATCGGTGCCCTCGGTCACGGCATGGACCTGATACAGTTGCAGATGCGCCTTGTGCGGCCAGATCGCCTTGACGGCGTTGAAACAGGCATCGACCGGGCCGTCGCCGGTGGCATGGACGGATTTCTCCTCGCCGCCGACGCTCAGCGTCAGGTCGGCCGATTGGCCGTCCGTGCCGCAGACCACCCGCAGATGCTTGACCTGCAGGTAGTCGTCCTCGGTATTGCTGGCGGCATCCTGCATCAGCGCCACCAGGTCGTCGTCGTAAATCTCCTTCTTGCGGTCGGCCAGCGCCTTGAACCGCACGAAGATGTCCTTCAGCTGGTTGTCGCCCAGCTCATAGCCCAGGTCGCGCAGCTTCGCGCGCAGCGCGGCGCGGCCCGAATGCTTGCCCATGGCGATATTGGCCTCGTTCAGGCCGATATCGGCGGGGCGCATGATCTCGAAGGTCTCGACATTCTTCAGCACCCCGTCCTGATGGATGCCGGATTCGTGCAGGAAGGCGTTCTTGCCGACGATGGCCTTGTTGAACTGCACCGGAAAGCCCGAGACCTGGCTGACCCGGCGCGAGATGCCCATGATCTTCGTCGTGTCGATTCCGGTGTCATAGGGCATGATGTCGTGGCGCACCTTCAGCGCCATCACCACCTCTTCCAGCGCGGTATTGCCGGCCCGCTCGCCCAGCCCGTTGATGGTGCATTCGATCTGGCGCGCGCCGGCCTCGACGGCGGCCAGGGCGTTGGCGGTCGCCATGCCCAGGTCGTTGTGGCAATGCGTGGCGAAGACCGCCCCGTCGGCGCCCGGCACCCGCTCCAGCAGCATGCGGATCAGCGCGGCGGATTCGCGCGGCGCGGTATAGCCGACGGTGTCGGGGATGTTGATGGTGGTGGCGCCCGCCTTGATGGCGATCTCGACCACCCGGCACAGGTAGTCGTGCTCGGTCCGGGTGGCGTCCATCGGCGACCATTGCACGTCGTCGCACAGGTTGCGGGCATGGGTCACGGTCTGCTCGATCCGCTCGGCCATCTGGTCCATGTCCAGGTTCGGAATGGCGCGATGCAGCGGCGAGGTGCCGATGAAGGTGTGGATGCGCGGGCGCTTGGCGTGTTTCACCGCCTCCCAGCAGCGGTCGATATCGGGGAACTGGGCGCGGGCCAGACCGCAGATCACGGCGTTCTGCGCTTGCTTGGCGATCTCGCTCACGGCGGCGAAGTCGCCCTCCGAGGCGATGGGAAAGCCCGCCTCGATGATGTCCACGCCCATCTCGTCCAGCATCTGGGCGATTTCCAGCTTCTCGGTATGGGTCATGGTGGCGCCGGGCGATTGCTCGCCGTCGCGCAGGGTGGTGTCGAAGATCAATACGCGGTTTTTGTCGGTCATGGCTTGGTCTTTCTTGCGCCGAAGGTTTGCTCGGGGGGAACCGGGCGCGAACCAGACTGAGCGGCGGCCCGGAAGACCCGCTCAGCGCAGCGTAAGAAGCAGCAGACCGCGGGGACGCACGCCGAAGCGCGCGCTGTCCTGCGCGTCGCGGTCGGAGCTGATATGGCACATCCGGGTCATGCGCCGGACTATAAGCCCCGCGCCACCGGCTTGAAAAGACGAAAAACACCCCGCCGGCGAAATTCCCGGACCCGCCCCGGAAACCGGCTTTCCCTCTGGCGGAAGGACCGGCCGGCTTCGCGCGGGGCGTTAGGCCCCGCTTCGCCTTTCACCGTTTTCCAAATACCCCGGCGGCCGCGCCACCGACGCGGCGGTTCACAGCGCGCGCCAGCCGATGTCGCGGCGGCAGAAGCCCTCGGGCCAGTCGATGGCATCGGCCAGCGCATAGGCGCGGGCATGGGCCTCGGCCAGGGTGACGCCGCGGCCGGTCGCGGCCAGCACCCGGCCGCCGGTGGCGACGATCCGGCCGTCGCGGCGCGCGGTCCCGGCATGAAAGACCATGCGGAAACTGTCCTCGGCCAAGGCGTCGAGCCCGCGGATGGCGCTGCCCTTCTCATAGGCGCCGGGATAGCCCCGCGCGGCCAGCACCACGGTCAGGGCATGGTCGTCGGCCCAGTTGACCGAGGCCGTGCCCAACCGGCCCTCGGCGCAGGCCAGGATCAGGTCCAGCGCCTGGGCGCCCAGCCGCATCATCAACACCTGGCATTCCGGGTCGCCGAAGCGGACATTGTATTCCACCAGCCGCGCCCGGCCGTCCCGGATCATCAGCCCGGCATAAAGCACGCCCTGGAACGGCGTGCCGCGCCGCGCCATCTCGGCCACCGTGGGACGCACGATCTCGGCCATCACCTGCTCCTGGATCTCCGCCGTCAGCACCGGGGCCGGGGAATAGGCGCCCATGCCGCCGGTATTCGGCCCGGTGTCGCCCTCGCCCACGCGCTTGTGGTCCTGCGCCGTGCCGATCGGCAGGCAGTCCACCCCGTCGCACAGCACGAAGAAGCTCGCCTCCTCGCCCGCCATGAACTCCTCGACCACCACCTCGGCCCCGGCCGCGCCGAAGGCGCCGCCGAAGGCGTCGTCGATGGCGGCGACGGCCTCGGCCTCGGTCATGGCCACGGTCACGCCCTTGCCGGCGGCCAGCCCGTCGGCCTTGACGACGATGGGGGCGCCCTGCGCGCGGATATAGGCCCGCGCCGGCTCGGCGGCGTCGAAACGCGCCCAGGCGGCGGTCGGCGCGTCGCAGGCGTCGCAAATCTCCTTGGTGAAGGCCTTGGAGGCTTCCAGCATCGCCGCCGCCCTGGACGGACCGAAGGCCAGGATGCCCGCCGCCCGCAGCTCGTCGGCGACGCCGGCCGCCAGCGGCGCCTCGGGGCCGATCACCACCAGGTCGATGGCGTTCTCCTCGCAGAAGCCGATCACGGCGGGGCCGGACAGGATGTCCAGATCCGCCAGCCGCGCCAGCGGCTCCATCCCCGCATTTCCCGGCGCGACGAACAGCCGGTCGCATTTCGGATTCTGCCGGATCGCCCAGGCCAGCGCATGTTCGCGCCCGCCGCTGCCGAGGATCAGGATGTTCATGCGGAAAGGCCCCCTTGCGAATGGTCTCGCGCCTTCTAGGAACTGGCCCGGCCCGGATCAATCCCCCAAGCCCCTTGATCCCGCGCCCGGCCCGCGTCACAACCGGGTCATGGAGCTTTTCGAAGACACGCCCGCCAGCAACGCCCATGAATTCACCGTCTCGGAAATCTCGGGCGCGGTGAAGCGCGTGATCGAGGGCGAGTTCGGCCGGGTCCGCGTGCGCGGCGAGATCGGCCGCGTCTCGCGCCCGTCCTCGGGACATCTCTATTTCGACCTGAAGGACGAACGCGCCTGCATCGCCGCCGTGACCTGGAAAGGCCAGGCCGCGCGCCTGTCCACCCGTCCCGAGGAAGGCATCGAGGTCATCGCCACCGGCCGGCTGACCACCTTTCCCGGCCAGTCGAAATACCAGCTGATCGTCGAGGAGATCGAGCCCGCCGGCGCCGGCGCGCTGATGATGATGCTGGAAAAACGCCGCAAGGCGCTGGCGGCCGAGGGGCTGTTCGACGAATCGCGCAAGCGGCCGCTGCCCTATCTGCCGCGGGTGATCGGCGTGGTGACCTCGCCCTCGGGTGCGGTGATCCGCGACATCCTGCATCGGCTGCGCGACCGCTTCCCGACCCGGGTGCTGATCTGGCCGGTGGCAGTGCAGGGCGAAGCCTGCGCACCGCAGGTCGCCGCCGCCATCCAGGGCTTCAACGCGCTGCCCGGGGACGGTCAGGTTCCGCGCCCCGAGCTGCTGATCGTCGCGCGGGGCGGCGGCAGCCTCGAGGATCTCTGGGGCTTCAACGAGGAAGCCGTGGTCCGTGCCGCGGCGGCAAGTGAGATCCCGCTGATCTCGGCCGTGGGGCACGAGACGGATACCACGCTGATCGACTTCGCCTCGGACCGCCGGGCGCCGACGCCCACCGCCGCCGCCGAGATGGCGGTGCCGGTGCGCGCCGAACTCGCCGCCCGGCTGGCCGAGATCCGGGCCCGGATGATGCGCGCCGCCCAGACCGGCAACCAGCGCCAGCGCCAGCGACTGGCCGATCTCGGCCGCGCGCTTGGCCGGCCGCAGGCGCTGACCGATCCGGTCCGCCAGCGCTTCGACCTGTTCGCCGAGCGGCTGGAACCGGCGCTGCGCGGCTTCGTGCGCGCCCGCCGCGACCGGCTGAGCGCGCTGCCGCTGTCGCTTTCGGCGCTGCGCGCCATGCTGCGCAACCGGCGCGAGGCGCTGCAGGGCCATCAGCAGCGCCTGCCGCTGGCGCTGGCCCGGCTGCGGCAGCGCCGGGCCGAGCGG
>NZ_JBHRXE010000012.1:64487-140028 GCF_042648325.1 Paracoccus simplex
AGCGCCTGCCGCTGTCGCTGGCCCGGCTGCGGCAGCGCCGGGCCGAGCGGCTGGCCGATCTGGGTCAGCGGCTGGAACGTGCCCGGTCGCGGATGCTGGCCGACAGCGCCCGGCAGCTCGCCCGCGACCGCGCGGCGCTTGACCAGTTCGCGGCGCGGCTGGCCGCCGGCGCCACCCGCCTCCTGCCGCCGCGCCGCGAGGCGCTGGAGCGGCTCGACCGGCTGCGCCAGACCCTGGGCTATCGCGAAACCCTGCGCCGCGGCTTCGCGGTCGTGCATGGTCCCGCAGGCCTGCTCACCTCGGCCGCGGAAGCGGCGCAAACCCCGCGCTTCGAGATCGAGTTCCACGACGGCCGCATGGCGGCCCGCCCCGACGCGCCGCCGGCCAAACCCGCCCGCAAGCCAAGGCAGCCCAAGGGCCAGCCATCGCTGTTCTAGAAGCGGCGCCGGCGCGTCCCGCCGGGGGACGCGTCTCCAGACCGCGCCCCTAGCGCGCGATCTCGCGCGGCCGCAGCATCAGCCACAGAAGCGCGCCGCCCGCCAGCACCAGGAAGGGCAGCATGGCCAGGTTCACTGCGCTCCAGCCGGCCTGCGGCGAGCCGCCCATGCAGTTCATCAGCCCGCCCGAGGACAGCGAGGCCAGGAACACGCCGGAAAACACCACGGCGTCGTTCAGGCCCTGCACCCGCTCGCGCTCCTCGGGGCGATAGGCGCGGGTCAGCATGGCGGTGGCACCGATATAGCCGAAGTTCCAGCCCAGCCCCAGCAGGATCATCGCCAGGTAGAAATGCGACAGCTCGACCCCGGACAGCGCCACCGCCCCGGCGCCGGCCAGGATCGCCAGGCCCAGCATGACGATGCGGGTGGCGCCGAAACGGGCGATCAGATGGCCGGTGAAGAACGAGGGCGCGAACATCGCCAGCACATGGCCCGAGACGATGTTCGCCGCATCCGCCGTGGCGAAGCCGCAGCCCACCACCGCCAGCGGCGCCGAGGTCATCACCAGGTTCATCAGCGCATAGGAGACCATGCCGCAGATCATCGCCACGGCGATCTGCGGCACCCGCAACAGCGCACCCAGCGGCCGGCCCTCGGCATGGCCCCCGGCCGGGGCGGGCGGGCGCGGGATGTCGAGAAAGGCGAAGATCGCCGGGCCGAGCAGGTTCAGCCCGATGATCGCCGCATAGGTGGCCAAAAAGGGGATGGCGGTCAGGTCGGCGGTCAGCCGCACCAGCAGCGGGCCGGTGAAGGCGGCGGCAAGCCCGCCGGCCAGAACCCAGGAAATGGCGCGCGACTGGAACTCGGGCGGGGCGCAATCGGTGGCGGCGAAGCGGAAGAAGCCCTGCGCCGCCATATAGACCCCGGTGAACAGCGCGCTGGCGGTGAAAAGCCAGAAATTGCCCGCCGACAGCGCATAGGCCGCGATCCCCGCCCCCAGCGCCGCCGAGCCGCAGGAGAGCAGGAACCCGGCCCGCCGCCCATGCCGGCGCATGAAGCCCGAAAGCGGCCGGGCTGACAGCGCCGAGCCCAGGATCATCATCGACAGGGGCAGGGTGGCGATGCAGGGATTGGGGCTGAGCATCTGGCCGGCCAGCCCGCCGACGATGAAGATCATCGACATTTGCGCCCCCAGGAGCGCCTGGGCCAGCAGCAGCACGATGACATTGCGCCGGGCGCGGCGCATGGCGTCGGGACCGGCAAGATCGGGTGCGGCGGTCATGTCAACGCGACGGCCTCACGGGCGCGGGTTTCGATGGCCTGCCAGTCGCCGGCGGCGACATCGGCATCGGGGGCGATCCAGCTGCCGCCGACGCAGACCACGTTCGGCAGCGCCAGGTAGTCGGGGGCGTTTCGCGGCGTCACGCCGCCGGTCGGGCAAAAGCTGACCTGCGGCAGCGGCCCGGCCAGGGATTTCAGCGATTTCGCCCCGCCCGCCGCCTCGGCCGGGAAGAATTTCAGCATGGAATAGCCCAGCTCCATCGCCCGCATCACCTCGGAGGCGGTGACCGCGCCGGGCAAGAGCGGCAGGCCGATCTCCTCGCAGGCCCGGGCCAGCCGCTCGGTCAGGCCGGGCGAGACGGCGAAGCTGGCGCCGGCATCCTTGGCGCGTTTCGCGTCGTCGGGGGTCAGCACCGTGCCGGCGCCGACATGCCCGCCGGGAACCTTCGCCATCTCGCGGATGACGTCGAGCGCGGCGGGAGTGCGCAGCGTGACCTCCAGCACCGGCAGGCCGCCTGCGACCAGGGCGGCGGCCAGCCCCTCGGCGCGGCCGGCGTCGCCCACGACCAGAACGGGGATCACCGGGGCGAGTTCGCAAAGCGCGCGGGTGTTCCGGGACTGGGTTTCGGGGGTCATGGCGGGCCTCGTTCTTGCGGAAACTGCCGGCAGGTTGCGCTTTTCCGCGCGGCTGCGCAAGGGTCGGTGTTAGCGTTAACTGCCGTCAAGGGGGCGGGCTTGCCGGGGCAGGGGCTGTCCGCCCCCCTGACGGCTGGCGCCGCCAATCACCCCGGCGCGGATTTCGGCAACGGAACGCCCCTCAGCCGCCGAAGCTGCTGCGCCCGCCCGAGCGGGCGGTGGAGGAAGCGCCGAAGCCGCCGCGCTGGCTGACCTGGGCGGCGCTCATCGGCGGCTTGCCGATGGTCGAGGGCGCGCGCTGGAAGGTCGTGGCCGACACCTTGCCGGCGCCGCGGTTGCTGGCGAAGCTCTGGTCGCCCTTGGGGGTGGAATAGCGGCCGTCGGCGGTGTTCACCATCGGCTGCGAGAAGATGCCGCCGCCGCGCGACAGCATCGAGCCCATCATGTAGCCGACCAGCAGCGGCATGAAGGAAAAGCCGCCGCCGGAATTCTGCGCCTCTTGCGTCTGCGCCGGATCGCCGCCGCAATTGCCGGCGCCGTGTTCCTGCTCGCACAGTTCCTTGGATTCATAGCGCGGGGCGGTTTCCATGAATTCCTGCTGGGCGGCGGCGAAGTTCTTGCGGCAATCCTCTTCGGTGAACCACAGGGTTTCCTGCTTGCTGGCGGCGATGCAGCTTTCCAGGTCGGGAAAGCTCTGCGCGTCCATGCGGTCGTCCTCGCAGCCGGCCAGCGCCAGGGTGGCGGTTCCGGCCAGCACCAGGGCGACATGGCGGCCGCGCTTGCGGGCGGGGCGCTTGCCGGGATCGGGATTGGAGAATGCTTCGGTCATGGATCAGCCCTCGATGAAATGCGGCTTGAAGCGGGACAGGTTGTGGGTGATGCGCGAACGGTCCTCGCGCAGGCCGAGGCCGCAGCAGGCCTCGCCGACGATCCAGGCGCCGAGCACCGGATGGAAGCCGCCCAAATCCGGCAGCGGCGCCAGGGCCTGCACGATCATCGGGTGGTGCGAATAACTGTCGTCCTGGGTGCGCGCCACTTCGCGCCCCTGTTCGTTGATCACCACCCCCGCACCCTCGCGCGAGAAGATCGGCTTGGTCACATGGCCGTGCGCCAGCGTCTCGCGCGCCGCCTCGAAGGCCGCGGCCACGGCGGCGGCGGGGCTGCCGCCGGCCAGCGCCTCCTGCACGTCATCGAGGAAGAAGGCGGGCAGCAGGTTCGGGTGGCCGGGGAACATCTGCCAGAGCAGCGGCAGGATGCCCTTGTTCGACAGAACCGCCTTCCAGGGCGGCTCGATGAAGCGGGTGCCGGAGCTTTGCAGATGCGCGGCGAACTCGTCGCGCAGCATGTCCTCCCAGGGGTAGAGCTTGAAAAGCGTGCCGATGACGCGGGACTGCTCGTCGGCGAACTGGCCCTCCTCGGTCAGGCCGATCTGGCCGAGCGCGGTGAAATGCGCGCCCAGACCCGCCTCGCGCGCCGCCCAGGCCAGGGTCTCGACGGTGGCGTAATCCTCGGGATTGTCGGGATCGGCGGCGAAATGCACGTCCTCGCCATCGGCGCATATCTGCGTCCAGCGCGCCACGATCGCCTCGTGGATGCTGTTGAACTGGTCGCAATCCCCGTCGAGGACCCCCGCCGCCCGTTGCTGCTCGAACCAGAGCCACTGGAAGCTGGCGGATTCGTAAAGCGAGGTCGGGGTGTCGGCGTTGTATTCCAGCAGCTTCGCCGGACCGCTGCCGTCATAGGCCAGGTCCATGCGGCCATAAAGCTCGGGTTCGCCCCGCGTCCAGCTGGAGGCCACCAGATCCCAATGGCGCTGGGGAATGCCCAGCCGCGCCAGCCAGGTCTCGTCGGCGATGGCGCGGGCCACCGCTTCGCGGCACAGGGCATGCAATTCGGTCGCGGGCGCTTCGATGTCTTCCTCGATCTCGCGCAGGGTGAAGCGATAGGCGCTGGTCTCGTCCCAATAGGGCTCGCCGCCCATGTCGGCGAAGGTGAAGCCGAGCTTCTCGGCCTCGTCGCGCCAGCCGGGGCGTTCGGGAAGGGTGCGTTTTTCCATGATCTCTCCTTGCCTCCCGAGATAGGGCGGCAGGCCGGCCCGGCGCAACCCCGCGGGGCGCGGCGGGCGCTGCATTTTCGCGCGGTCGCCCGGAACGCAGCTCAGACCGCGACGCCGAAGAGCTTGCCGATCCCCGCCGTCACGGCCAGCGCGAAGATACCGCCCAGCACCACGCGCAGCACCGCCCGGCCAAGCGGCGCGCGGCCGGCCCAGGCCCCCAGCGCCCCCAGCAGCGCCAGGGCCAGCACCACCGCCGCCAGCACCGTCGCGATGACCGCGCCGCCCGGCGCGAAGACCGCCGCCAGCAGCGGCACCGCCGCCGCCAGGCTGAAGGTTGCGGCCGAGGCCAGCGCCGCCTGCAGCGGATTGGCGGCCAAGACCTCGCTGAGCCCCAGCTCGTCGCGCAGATGCGCGGCCAGCGCGTCCTGCTCGGTCACCTCGCGCGCCGCCTGCAGCGCCGTGCCGGGCGTCATGCCACGCGATTCATAGATCGCCGCCAGCTCGTGCAATTCGTCCTCGGGCATCTCCTTCAGCGCCGCGCTTTCGCGGGCGATGTCGGCGCGCTCGGTATCCGATTGCGAACTGACCGAGACATATTCGCCCATGGCCATCGACAGCGCCCCGGCGACCAGGCCGGCCAGCCCGGCGATCAGCACCGCCTCGCGTCCCGGGGCGGCGGCGGCGACGCCGGTGATCAGCGCCCCCACCGAGATGATGCCGTCATTCGCCCCCAGCACGGATGCGCGCAGCCAGCCCATGCGGTTGATATAATGCGGGTCGTCGGGATGGGCGCTCGGCTTCGGGGTCATCGTTTCCTCGTCTGGTTTTTGCCGCCAGCTTAACCGCAGGGGCGGTATTTGCCAGCCTTGCGTCCCGCGCCCGGCGCGGTCAGGCTGCGGACAGGCGAATCCCGCCGAAACGAGGGCGACGATGCGGCAGAACCCGGCCGGCCGCGGCCGCGGGAGGGTTGCAATCCGGCGCCAGACGTCATCACGCATGGTTTTGCACAAGGGGGATTTCATGCGGCTTCAGGGCAAGACGGCTTTGGTCACCGGCGCCGGCTCGGGCTTCGGACGCGGCATCGCCGAAACCTTCGCGCGCGAGGGCGCCAAGGTCGCGCTGCTGGACATCGACCTGGCGGCGGCCGAGACCGCCGCGCAAGACATCGGCGCCCCGGCCATCGCCATCGCCGGCGACGTCAGCCAGGCCGAGCAGGTCGCCGCCGCCGTCGCCCGGACGCGCGCGGCCTTCGGCGGGCTCGACATCGTGGTGAACAATGCCGGCTGGACCACGCCGAACGGGCCGCTTCTGGCCACCGACGAGGCGGCGTTCCGCAGGATCTACGAGGTCAATGTGCTGTCGATCTTTCACATGACCCATGCCGTGGTGCCCTATTGGCGCGAGCGCGGCCAAGGCGTGATGATCAATGTCGGCTCGACCGCGGGCATCCGGCCCCGGCCGGGCCTGACCTGGTACAATTCCTCGAAAGGGGCGGTGAATACCATGACCCGCAGCCTGGCGGCCGAGCTGGCCCCGGACGGGATCCGGGTGAACGGCATCGCCCCGGTGATGGGCGAGACCGGGATGCTCGGGCAGTTCATGGGCTGCGAGGACACGCGCGAGAACCGGGCCCGCTTTATCGCCACCATCCCGCTGGGGCGGCTGTCGACGCCGCGCGACATCGCCAACGCGGCGCTCTACCTCGCCTCGGACGAGGCCGATTTCATCACCGGCGTCATCCTCGAGGTCGATGGCGGGCGGACGATCTAGCCCGCGCTTTGGTCAACCGCGCCCTGCGCCCGCCGCGTGGCGATGTTGCGCCACAGGAAGGCCAGCACGAACAGCGCCGTCAGCACCAGCACGATGGTCGGCGCCGGGGCGCTGTTCAGCCAGAAGCTGGCCCAGACCCCGCTGACCGAGGCGAAGGCCGCGACGCCGACCGCGGCGGCCAGCATGGCGGGCAGCCGCCGCGTCATCAGGAAGGCCACGGCCCCCGGCGCGATCAGCAGCGCCACCGCCAGGATGATGCCGACCGCGCTGAGCATGGCGACCACCGTGGCCGAGATCATCGCCAGAAGCCCGTAATTCAGCACCTGCAACGCCAGCCCCGAGACCCGCGCCTGCACCGGGTCGAAGGCCAAAAGCGCGAAGTCGCGCCATTTCAGCAGCAGCGCCAGCCCGACCAGCGCCGAGATGCTGCCCGCGAGGCGCAGATCCTCGGGACCGACGCCCAGCATGTTGCCGAACAGGATGTGATCCAGGTGCAGATCGGTCTGGATCGCGGTGTAAAGCACCACCCCCAGCCCGAACATGCCCGACATGACCACGCCCAGCACCGTGTCGGCCTTGACCCGGCTGTTGCCCTGCAGCCAGCCCGACAGCATGGCACAGCCCAGCCCGGCCACGAAGGCGCCGAGGATCAGCGGCAGGCCGGCGATATGGGCCAGAACCACGCCGGGCAGCACCGCATGGCTGACCGCGTCGCCCATCAGCGACCAGCCCTTGAGCACCAGGAAACAGGACAGCAGCCCGGCGGGCAGGGCGACCATCAGCCCGATCAGCGCCGCATCGCGCATGAAGGGAAAGGAAAACGGCAGCAGCAGCCAGTCCATCACGCGGCCTCCTCCAGCGCCGCGCGGGCCCGGCGGCGGGCGGCGAGCAGGCCGTGTTTCGGCGCCAGCAGGAAGACGGCCAGGAAGATCAGCGTCTGCAGGCAGACGATCACCCCGCCAGTCGCGCCGTCCAGAAAGAACGAGACATAGGCCCCCAGCGCCGAGGTGGCCGAGCCGATCGCCACCGAGATCAGGATCAGCCGCGGAAAGCGGTCGGTCAGCAGATAGGCGGTCGCGCCGGGCGTCACCACCAGCGCCACAACCAGGAAGGCGCCGACGGTCTGCATCGCCGCGACCGTGCAGGCCGAAAGCAGGGTGAAGAACAGCACCTTCAGCGCCTGCGGGTTCAGTCCGACGGTGCGGGCATGGCTTTCGTCGAAGAACACCACCATCAGGTCGCGCCATTTCGCCGCCAGGATCAGCAGCGAGAGGCCGCCGATCAGCGCCAGTTGCAGCGTATCGCCGGGGGTGATCGCCAGGATGTTGCCCATGGTGATGGTCTGCACGCTGACCGCCATCGGATTGAGCGAGACCATGAACAGCCCCAGACCGAAGAAGCCGGTGAAGATCAGGCCGATGATCGCGTCCTCGCGCAACCCGCTGCGCTTGTTCAGGAACAGCATGGTCAGCGCCGCAAGCCCGCCCGACAGGAACGCCCCCAGCGCGAAGGGCAGGCCCAGCATGTAGGCCCCGGCGACGCCCGGCACGATGGAATGCGAAAGCGCGTCGCCGATCAGCGACCAGCCCTTGAGCATCAGATAGGCCGACAGGAAGGCGCACACCCCGCCGACCAGGCCCGAGACCCAGATCGCGTCGGTCATGTAGCCGTATTCGAAGGGCACCAGCAGGGTGCTGATCATTTCGATTCCGCCTCCTCGCGGGCGCTGCGCTGCCGGTCGTCGTAAAAGACCAGCGGCCGCTCGTCGTCCGACAACACGGTCAGCGCACGTGGGTCGTCGTCGTCATGCAGGCGCCGCCCGCCCAGCACGAAATGCCGCAGCACGCCGCCGAAGGCGAGGCGCAGATTGTCGGGGGTGAAGATTTCGGCCGTGGGGCCATGGGCCAGCACGGTGTTCTTCACCAGCACCACCCGGTCGCAATATTCCGGCACCGAGCCGAGGTCGTGGGTCGAGACCAGCATGACCCGCCCCTCCTCCCGCATCTGCTGCAACAGCGCGATGATGGCGGATTCGGTCTTGACGTCCACGCCGGTGAAGGGCTCGTCCAGCAGGATGACCCGGGCGCCCTGCGCCAGCGCCCGGGCCAGGAAGACGCGCTTCTTCTGGCCGCCCGACAGCTCGCCGATCTGGCGGTGGCGGAAGTCCTGCATGTTCACCCGCGCCAGCGCCTCGTCCACGGCGCGGCGATCCTCGGGCCGGGCGCGGCGCAGAAAGCCCATATGGCCGTAGCGGCCCATCATCACCACGTCCTCGACCAGCACCGGGAAGGTCCAGTCCACCTCCTCGGCCTGCGGCACATAGGCGATCAGGTTCTGGCGCAGCGCCTGCGGCACGGTCAGGCCCAGCACCCGCACCTTGCCGGCGGCGGCAGGCACGAAGCCCATCAGCGCCTTGAACAGCGTGGACTTCCCCGAGCCGTTCACCCCCACCAGCGCCGTGACCGAGGCTTGCGGCACGGAAAAGCTGGCATCGCGCAGCGCGGTGAAGCCGTTGCGATAGGCCACCGTCAGGTTGGATACCTCGATGCCGGGGGCGTCATCCATGGGACAGCCCCTTCACGATGGTCTCGGACGTCACGCGCAGCAGGTCCAGATAGGTCGGCACCGGCCCGTCCGGCTCGGACAGGCTGTCGACGTAAAGCACGCCGCCATAGCGCGCCCCGGTCTCGGCGGCGATCTGCCGGGCCGGGCGGTCCGAGACGGTGCTTTCCGAGAACACCACCGGGATCTTGTGCTGCTTGATCGCATCGACGACGCGGCGCACCTGCTGCGGCGTGCCCTGGGCATCGGCGTTGATCGGCCACAGGAACAGCTCGTTCAGATGGAAATCCCGCGCGAGGTAAGAGAAGGCCCCTTCCGATGTCACCAGCCAGCGCCGTTCCTCGGGCAGGGCGCGGGCGGCGTCGCGCAGCGGGCCGACGGTGCGGGCGATCTCGCCCTTGTAGCGGCCGGCATTGGCGCGATAGGTGCCGGTGCCCTGCGGATCGGCCTTGGACAGCGCGGCGGCGATGTTGTCCACATAGACCAGCGCCGTATCCAGCGCCATCCAGGCATGCGGGTTGGGTTTGCCGTCGTAATGTCCGCCCGAGATCGGCATCGGCGCGATCCCCTCGGTCAGCGTGGCCGAGGGCAGCGCGCCCAGATTGTGTAGGAACTGCTCGAACCACAGTTCCAGGTTCAGCCCGTTGCGCAGGATCAGGCGCGCGTCGCGGGCGCCGATCAGGTCGCTGGGCGTCGGTTCGTAATTGTGGATCTCGGCCCCCGGCTTGGTGATCGAAACCACCTCGGCCCGGTCGCCGGCCACGTTGCGGGCCATGTCGGCAAGGATGGTGAAGGTGGTCGCCACCTTGAGCCGGCCGGCCTGCGCCCGCGCCGGGCCGGAGGCCAGGGCGGGGGCGGCAAGCCCGGCAAGGGCCGTGGTCAGGAAAGTTCTGCGCTTCATGATCCGATTCTTGTGCTCTGGGCCTCGTCCTGTCGCCGTTATCTGCGAACCATTCTCAACTGTCAAGCCAGTTGCAATTTCTTCGCATCTGAGCCAGAAAACCGCATGGAGATCGAGACCCGCGCCCAATCCTTCGAGGACGCGCTGCGCCGTGTCGGCGTGCGCATCACCCGCCAGCGCGCCGCGCTGCTGCGGGTGCTGGCGGCGGCCGAGGACCATCCCGATGCGACGCAGCTGCACCAGCGGGCGACCGCGGCGGGGGCAGGGGTGTCGCTGGCGACGGTCTATCGCACGCTTTCCGCGCTCGAGGCGCAGGGCGTGATCCAGAAGCTGGAATTCGAGGGCGAGCCGGCCCGGTTCGAGCCCGCCGACGGCACCCATCACGACCACATGATCGACGTCGAGACCGGCGAGGTGATGGAATTCGTCAACGAGCGCATCGAGCGGCTGCAGGCCGAGATCGCCGCCGAGATGGGCTACGAGATCGTCCGCCACCGGCTGGAGCTTTACGTCCGGCGCCGCCGATGAGCCTGACGGTCTTCGACAAGATCATTTCGGATCGCGGTTCGCGCTATGCGGTGTCGGGCGGGCCGGCACGGACCCGCGCCGAGGCCGAGGCGCTGCTGGCCGAACTGCGCCGCAACAAGCGTTTCGCCAAGGCCACGCACAACACCTGGGCGGCGATCCTGTCGGGCGAGGCGGTCCGCGACGACGACGGCGAAAGCGGCGCCGGCCAGATCATCCTGCAGATGCTGGAACGCGCCGGGCTGGCCGACCATGTGGTGATCGTGACCCGCTGGTATGGCGGCAAGCATCTGGGCGGCGACCGTTTCCGGCATGTCGTCGATGCGGTGCGGCACTATCTGGCGCAGACCGGGCGCTAATCCTCGCGCCCGACCGCATGGGCGCGCAGCAGCGCCAGCGGCACGATCTCCAGCGTGCGGGCATGGGTGGCCTCCAGCACCACCTGGGGCGCGGCGAATTCCTGCGCCGCCTGCAGGAAGCGCGCGGCGCAAAGGCACCAGCGGTCGCCGGGTTTCAGCCCCGGAAAGCGGAATTCCGGCCGCGGCGTGCTCAGGTCGTTGCCCAGGTATTTCGACAGCGCCAGGAATTCGGCGGTGACGACGACGCAGACGGTATGCCGCCCGCTGTCCTCGGGGCCGGTATTGCAGCAGCCGTCGCGGAAGAATCCGGTCAGCGGCGCGGTCGAGCAGGTCTCGAGCCGGCCGCCAAGGACATTGAGCGCCGCGTCCATCCCTCAGGCCTCCCTTGGCTGCCAGTCGATCCAACGGGCATGGAAATCCGCCCGCCCCAGATCCCAGGCCCGCATGGCGCCCCCGGACCAGAGTCGCAGGCGCAGCCCCGCGCCATCGCCGCCGTCGTTTTCCATGGCGAAATGCGCCAGCGGCTGCGCGGCGTTGGCGCGCGCGCCGGCCTGTTGCAGCGTTGCCTCGATGCAGTCGCGGGTGGCTTGTGGAAAATATTGCGCAGCGACGGTGTGATAGACCAGCCGGCCATGCGCGGCCGAGCCTGCCAGTCGGGATTCAAGCCATTCGCCGGCATCGCCCCGGTCGACGCAAGGCGGATGCGCGGCCGCGACCGCCAGCGCCGCGCGCAACCGCGCCAGCCGGTCTTGCTGATCGGGCCAGACATAGGCCATCAGCCGGAACCCGTCCGCCGCCGGATCGAGCGGGTTCAGATCCACGCCGCGCGCCTCTCCGACCTTCAGTGCGGCGGCCGACGGCGGCGTGCCCCGCCAGCGCGGCATCAGCCGCACCTGCGGCACCGCTTCACCCGCCATCGTGGCCCGGGAACCTTGTTCATCGACAAGGCTATAGAGCGGAAAGTTCAGGTTGAGTCCGGCACTGGAGCCCAGTTCCAGCAGGTCGAAGCGCGTGCCAGGCAGCAACCCGGCCAGGAAGCGCGCCGCAGCGATCAGCACCGCCGAGCGGCCGACCTCGTTGGTCTGTGGCGGAGACTCGATGAAATCGAGGATATGATTCCCATGCATCTTGATTTCATTGAAAATATCCAGATCAAGCTGCGTGCCGCCACCCATGGCATAGGCCCGCGCCAGGTCGGGTGCGCGCCCCGACAGCGCCAGCGCATGCAGCGCCCCGCACAGCCGCAGCGGCAGCGAATCCGCGCCCACGGCCAGATCGCCCGGCCAGGTCTTCACCCGCCGCCCGACCGGCCCCTGGTCGGCAGCGATGATGCGGGTCAGTGCCTCGCAGATCCGCGCCGTCAGCCCCGAGCCAAGCTCTCGGCAGGTGCGGGTCTGATGCGCGAATGCCTCCTGCCAGGCCATCAGCGGAACCTGTCGCCAAGCGCGCGCAGCCGGTCGGCGAAGCTCGACGGCTCGGGCGGCGTTTCCGCTGCGGGTTTCGCTAAAGGTTTCAAGGATTTTCCTCCCGGATCCCCCGGTCGCGTGCCACTGTTGCGAGGCGGCGAGACCCGCACCGCCACGGCGTTCATCACCCGCGCGTCATCGCCCGCCGCCAGCGCCACGGCACCGTCCGAGATGCCGCGCAGCAGGTCGTCCAGCCCGGTCCCCTCGGCCTTGGCGAAATCCGACAGCACATAGCCCGCGACGCGATCCTTGTGGCCGGGATGGCCGATGCCGATGCGCAGCCGGCGATAGGATTCGCCGATATGCTGATGGATCGAGCGCAGCCCGTTATGCCCGGCATGGCCGCCGCCGGTCTTGAGCCGAACCTTGCCCGGCGCCAGGTCCAGCTCGTCATGCAGCACGATCACGTCCTGGGGGGTGAGCTTCAGATAGCGCATCGCCTCGCCCACCGACTGGCCCGACAGGTTCATGAAGGTCGCGGGCTTGAGCAGGGTGGCCCGCTCCTCGCCCAGCCGGCCCTCGGCCGTCTCGCCCTGGAAGCGGCTGCGCCAGGGGGTGAAGCCGTGGTCCGCGGCGATGCGGTCCACCGCCATGAAGCCCACGTTATGCCGGTTGGCGGCGTATTTCGCGCCCGGATTGCCCAGGCCGACGATCAGTTTCATGCGTTTCTCCGTGGCATGGCGCCAGCTTACCGGCGGCTCGGGGAAGGGGCAAATTTTATCGCTCTCTTGTCCTCGCGGGCTGGCGTTACTAAGACTCTGTCAACCTTTCGCGTCTAAGAGCGGTCCAGGGCGAGCACGCTCTTGGGTCGAATCGCGGAACGGACAGGCCAGGCAGGGACAAAAGCAAGGACAGACATGCACGATCCGGCAGAATTCTACATGAACACGCTCGTCCCGATGGTCGTCGAACAGACCAGCCGCGGCGAACGTGCCTACGACATCTTCTCGCGCCTGCTGAAGGAACGGATCATCTTCATGTCCGGTCCGGTTCATGACGGCATGGCGACGCTGATCTCGGCGCAGCTGCTGTTTCTCGAGGCGGAGAACCCGACCAAGGACATCAGCATGTATATCAACAGCCCCGGCGGCGTGGTGACCGCCGGCCTGTCGATCTATGACACCATGCAATACATCAAGCCGCGCGTCTCGACGCTGGTGGTGGGACAGGCGGCCTCGATGGGCTCGCTGCTGCTCTGCGCTGGCCAGCCGGGGCACCGCTTCTCGCTGCCGAACAGCCGCATCATGGTGCACCAGCCCTCGGGCGGCTTCCAGGGTCAGGCCACCGATATCCTGATCCATGCGCGCGAGACGGAAAAGCTCAAGCGCCGCTTGAACGAGATCTATGTCAAGCATACCGGCCGCACCCTGCAGGAGGTCGAGGAGGCGCTGGAGCGCGACCGTTTCATGTCGCCCGAGGAGGCCAAGGAATGGGGCCTGATCGACGAGATCCTTGAGGCGCGCGGCAAGGCCGAACCCGACAAGTGATCACGGCTGCGGGAAGCGGCCAAGCCTGACGTTTTGGGGATTGTGACGGGCCGGGGTGGCCCGTAACATATACACTGACGCGGGGCGTGGCCTGGCCACGCCGCAAAAAGGGCGGTCGTCCGGCACTTCTGCCGGGCCTCCGGGACAATACGAGGATCATCTGATGGCCAATCCGACCGGCGGCGACAGCAAGAACACGCTCTACTGCAGCTTCTGCGGCAAGAGCCAGCATGAGGTGCGCAAGCTGATTGCCGGTCCGACCGTGTTCATCTGCGACGAATGCGTCGAGCTTTGCATGGACATCATCCGCGAAGAGACCAAGTCCTCGGCCCTGAAATCCGGCGACGGCGTGCCCAGCCCGCGCGAGATCTGCGCCGTGCTGGACGATTACGTCATCGGCCAGGAACATGCCAAGCGGGTGCTTTCGGTCGCGGTGCACAACCACTACAAGCGGCTGAACCACAGCTCCAAGACCGATATCGAGCTGGCGAAGTCCAACATCCTGCTGATCGGCCCCACCGGCTGCGGCAAGACGCTGCTGGCGCAGACCCTGGCCCGCATCCTCGACGTGCCCTTCACCATGGCCGATGCGACCACGCTGACCGAGGCCGGCTATGTCGGCGAGGATGTGGAAAACATCATCCTGAAACTGCTGCAGGCCAGCGAATACAATGTCGAGCGGGCGCAGCGCGGCATCGTCTATATCGACGAGGTCGACAAGATCACCCGCAAGTCCGACAATCCCTCGATCACCCGCGACGTCTCGGGCGAGGGGGTGCAGCAGGCGCTGCTGAAGATCATGGAAGGCACCGTGGCCTCGGTGCCGCCGCAGGGCGGGCGCAAACATCCGCAGCAGGAATTCCTGCAGGTGGACACGACCAACATCCTGTTCATCTGCGGCGGCGCCTTCGCCGGCCTCGACCGCATCATCGCGCAGCGCAACAAGGGCACGGCGATGGGCTTCGGCGCCTCGGTCAAGGAAAACGACGACAAGGGCGTAGGCGAGCTCTTCAAGCAGCTTGAACCCGAGGATCTGCTGAAATTCGGCCTGATCCCCGAATTCGTCGGCCGCCTGCCGGTCATCGCCACGCTGGGCGACCTGGACGAGGCCGCGCTGATCATCATCCTGACCCAGCCCAAGAACGCGCTGGTCAAGCAGTATCAGCGGCTCTTCGAGCTGGAAAACGTCAAGCTGACCTTCACCGAGGACGCGCTGACCGCCATCGCCAAGCGCGCCATCAAGCGCAAGACCGGCGCGCGCGGGCTGCGCTCGATCATGGAGGACATCCTGCTGGATACCATGTTCGAACTGCCGGGCATGGACAGCGTCGCCGAGGTGGTGGTCAACGAGGAAGCGGTGGAGAACCCCGCCGCCAAGCCTCTGCTGATCCACACCGATTCGAAGAAGGAAACCGCGACCGCCGGCTGATCCCGGCGCCGGGTTTCCGATCCGCCCGGAACACGCGGGCTGCGCCGGGCCGCTGCCGCGGGACGCGCGCCGCAGGACGGGCAAGGCAGCAAGGGCCATCGGCTTGATGGCCCTTTCGCATGTCTGGCGGCCTTTGGCATCTGCTTTGGGTGTCGCTTTTCCGGCGGCCTTTGCCCGACGCAACTCTCATCGACCGGTCAGCGCCCCTCCTCGGCGATCCCCGGCTCGGGCAGGCCGCGCCGGGCCAGCGCCAGCTGCGGCCCGGTGCCGCGCTCGCGAAAGGTTTCGTCACGCTTCTCTGGACCTTCGGCGCGAGTTGCGCCATATCTCGGCCGACACCCGTATGAAGAGGTTCTGACCCATGTCGCTTCTGCTTCGCATCCTGACCTGGTGGAACAGCCAGACCCTGAACACCCAGGTCTGGACCAGGCTCTATGGCGAGAAGGTCGGCGAGGACGATCAGGGCAACATCTATTACCAGTCGGGCGGCGGCAAGCGGCGCTGGGTCATCTACAATGGCGAGGCCGAGGCGAGCCGCGTCTCGCCGGAATGGCATGGCTGGCTGCACCACACCTACAAGGAGCCGCCGACCCGCGAACCGCTGGCCCGCAAATCCTGGGAAAAGCCGCATGAGCCGAACCTGACCGGCACCGCCGCCGCCTATCACCCGGCCGGCTCGCTCTATCGTGCCGAGCCGGTCGAGCGGCGCGATTACGACGCCTGGCAGCCCGAGTAAGCGCATGAACAGCGCCGCGGAACGGGCCGAGCTTTGGGTTGGCGCGGCCGTTCTGGCCGTCGCTGCCGGCTTTCTGGCCTGGTCCACCTCTGGCAGCCCGCTGACCGCCCGGCTGGGCGGCGGCTATGAGTTGCGGGCGGCCTTTCCGAATGTCGACGGCATCGAGGTCGGCACCGAGGTCAGGGTCGCGGGCGTGCGCGTCGGCCGCGTCGCGGCGGTCGAGCTGAACCCGCAGACCTATTACGCCGAGGCCCGGCTGCGGCTGCCGCCCGAAATCCGCCTGCCCAGCGACAGCGCCGCGCTGATCCAGTCGGACGGGCTGCTGGGCGGCGCCTATATCGAGCTGCAGCCCGGCGGCGCGCCCGACGACCTGCAGCCCGGCGACGAGATCGAGGACGTGCAGGGCGCCGTCAGCCTGATCTCGCTGATGATGAAATTCGTGGATTCGCAAAGCTCGGAGGATGGAACATGACCGATCTTCTGGCCCGGACCTGCCTGTGCCTGCTGCTGGCCGCCACCGCCACCGCCTTCGCCACTCCCGTACGCGCGCAGGAGGAGGAACCGCCGGCCGAGGACCAGCATCTGATGGTCGACCCGGCCTTCAGCGACGATCCCGACGCGGTGGTCCCGGCCGAGCCCTCGGCCGCCGAGCGCCAGCGCGCCGCCGAGGCCGCCCGTGGCCCGGAAACCGCGCGCGGCAATGGCGCGCAGCTGCGCGGGCTCGACAAGATCACCGGTCGCACCGAGGATTTCAACCTGGCGATCGGCCAGACAGCCGAGTTCGGCCGGCTCGAGGTCAGCCTGGCCGAATGCCGCTATCCGGCCGCCGATCCCAGTTCGGACGCCTATGCCGAGCTGACGATCATCGACCGGCGCGCCAATGCGCGGCTGTTTTCCGGCTGGATGATCGCCTCGTCCCCGGCGCTTTCGGCGCTGGATGATTCCCGCTATGACGTCTGGGTTCTGTCCTGCAGCAGCGCCTGAGGGCTGGGCAGGCGATGCGCCCGGATATCGGCCCGGACCCGCAGCGCCGCGGCAAGCCGGTGGCGGTATTCCACCTTGGGAATGGTCAGCCCGCCCATCGAGGCCAGGTGCGGGTTGGGATATTGCGTGTCCCACAGCGTGAAACCGCAGCGCGCCAGATGCGCCGACATCCAGATCATCGCCGCCTTCGAGGCATTGCTGCGCCGCGAGAACATGCTTTCGGCGAAGAAAGCCCCGCCCAGGGTCAGGCCGAACATGCCGCCGATCAGTTCATCGCCGGCATAGACCTCGAGCGAATGGGCATGGTCCAGGCGGTGCAGCTCGCGGTAAAGCGCGAAAAGCGGCTTGTTGATCCAGGTCTCCTCGCGGTCGGCGCAGCCCAGCACGGTGCCGGTGAAATCGCGGTCGATGCTGGCCCGCCAGTCGCAATGCCGCAGGAAGCGCCGCATCGAACGCGAGATATGCACCCCGCCCACCGGCAGGATGCCGCGCAGCGCCGGGTCGAACCAGTAGAGCTGCGGATCGGTGGCGGATTGCGCCATCGGAAACACGCCCTGCGCATAGGCGGCCAGCATCCGTTCGGCCGTCAAGCCGCTGCTCATGCGCGGCCTCCGGGTCGTGCCGGCCGCACCAGCATGGCTCAGGCGGCGGCCATCTCGGCCAGCCAGCGCTCCAGCCAGTGGATCGAATAGTCGCCGCTCTGGATGTCGGGATTCTCGATCAGGGCGCGGAACAGCGGCACGGTGGTGTCCACCCCGTCCACGATCAGCTCGCCAAGCGCGCGGTTCAGCCGGGCCAGCGCCTCGGGCCGGTCGCGGCCATGCACGATCAGCTTGCCGATCAGGCTGTCGTAATAGGGCGGGATGCGATAGCCGTCATAGATGGCGCTGTCCATCCGCACGCCCAGGCCGCCCGGCGCGTGATATTGCGAGATGGTGCCGGGCGAGGGAATGAAGTTCGGCAGCCGCTCGGCATTGATCCGCACCTCGATGGCATGGCCGCGGATCTCGAGATCCTCCTGACGGAACTCCATGTCCTCGCCCGCGGCGACCAGGATCTGCTGGCGGACCAGGTCGACGCCGAAGATCGCCTCGGTCACCGGATGTTCGACCTGCAGGCGGGTGTTCATCTCGATGAAGTAGAATTCGCCGTCCTCGAACAGGAACTCGATGGTGCCGGCGCCGCGATAGCCGAGCTTCGCCATGGCATTGGCGCAGATGCCGCCGATGCGGGCGCGCTGCTCGGGCGTGATGACCGGGCCCGGGGCTTCCTCCAGCACCTTCTGGTGGCGGCGCTGCAGCGAGCAGTCGCGTTCGCCCAGGTGCACGGCCTTGCCGCGGCCGTCGCCGAAGACCTGGATCTCGATATGGCGCGGGCGCTGCAGATATTTCTCGATATAGACCTCGTCATTGCCGAAGGCGGCCTTCGACTCGGCCCGGGCGGTGCGGAAGGCGTTTTCCAGTGCCGCCTCGTCCAGCGCCACCTTCATGCCGCGCCCGCCGCCGCCGGCGGTCGCCTTGATGATGACCGGATAGCCGATCTCGGCCGCGACGCGCTTGGCGGCCGCCACGTCCGGCACGCCGCCCTCCGAGCCGGGCACCACCGGGATGCCTAGCGATTTCGCGGTTTCCTTGGCGGTGATCTTGTCGCCCATGATGCGGATATGTTCCGCCGACGGGCCGATGAAGGTGATGCCGTGATCCTCGACCATCTGCACGAAGCCGGCGTTTTCCGACAGGAAGCCGTAGCCGGGATGGATGGCCTGGGCGCCGGTGATCTCGCAGGCCGAGATGATGGCGGGCATGGACAGGTAGCTGTCGGTCGAGGGCGGCGGGCCGATGCAGACGGATTCATCGGCCATGCGCACATGCATGGCATCGGCATCGGCGGTGGAATGCACCGCGACCGAGGCGATGCCCATCTCGCGGCAGGCGCGGATGACGCGCAGCGCGATCTCGCCGCGATTGGCGATCAGGATCTTGTCGAACATCCCGGCCTCACTCGACGACCATCAGGGGGGCGCCGAACTCGACCGGGCTGCCGTCGTCGACGAGGATGCGCTTGACCGTGCCGGAACGCGGCGCGGGAATGTGGTTCATGGTCTTCATCGCCTCGACGATCATCAGCGTCTCGCCTTCCTTGACCTGCTGGCCGATGGCGACGAAGGCCGCCGCGCCGGGCTCGGGCGCCAGATAGGCAGTGCCGACCATGGGCGAGGTCACGACGCCGGGCAGGCTGGCCGGATCCTCGTTGCCGGCCGCGGCCGCGGCGGGGGCGGCCGGGGCGGCGGAGGCGGTAGCCGCCGGGGCTTGCGGCGCGGCCGGGGCGGCCACGGTCTGGATGATCTGCTTGTTCTGTTTCGACAGGCTGACGGTCAGGCGGTCGTTCTCGTCATATTCGCGCTTGACGGTCAGTTCGGTCAGTTCGTTGCGGTTGAGCAGCTCGGCAAGGGCCTGGATGAAGGCGACGTCGCCTTCGTGATGACGCTTTTCGTGACCAGCTTGTTTGGAATCGTCGCTCATGCCGTCCTCTGGATGTCGTTCATGGGGCCGCGTTCTCTGCGCGGCGGCTTGCGGGGCTTATAAACCGGACTGGAAGCCGAGGGAAAGGGATTTGCCGTCTAGCGCCGGCGTTTCCAACGCCGGTGGACCCAGAACCATTGCTCCATATGGGCGCGCACCAGGCGTTCCAGGTCGTCGTTCAGCGCCTGCATCATGGTCGCCGCATCGCTGTGCGCGACCGGCTCGCCGACCTCGACGCGAAAGCTCAGCCCGTCGGGCTGGCGCACCCCGGCGATGGGCAGGATCAGCGCGTCATAGCGCAGCGCCAGCTCGGCCGGGGTCAGCACCGTTTTGGTCGGCAGGCCGAAAAAACGCAGCTCGGTGCCGTGGTCGTCGAACTGGTCGAAGCCCAGCGCCATCCAGCCGCCGCCCTTCAGAAAGCGCAGCATGGCGGCCAGCCCGGCGCGGCCGCGCGGGAACATCGGCTCGGCGATGGCGCGCATGGCGGGGATGTAATGGCGGTTGAAGGCTTCGTTGTTCATCGGCCGGTAGAGCGCGCCGACCGGCCAGCCGCGCCCCGAAAGCGCGGCGCGCATGGCGTCGTAATTGCCGAAATGCGCCACCGCCAGGATCACCGGGCGGCCGGCCTGCGCCGCCTGTTCCAGCGCCGGCAGGCCGGGGCCGGTCAGCGGGTCCGAGGCGTGGATGCGGTCGGTGAACTCGGTGCCGGAATAGATCTCGGCCAGCGACCGGCCGGCATTGGCGGGCACGGCGCGAAGCAGGTGGCGCACCTGGGCTTCTGTCAGGTCGGGCCGGGCCATGGCCAGGTTGACGCGGATGCGGCTGCGCCAGCCGGCCAGCGGTCCCAACGCATGGGCAAAGAGCCAGCCCATCGCCGGGATGCGCCGCCGATAGGGCAGCAGCCGCGCCAGGCCCATGATGGCAAGGAAGGCGCCGTTGGCGATGCGGTCGCGCAGGGCCACCGGCTCGGGTGTGTCGGTCTCGCTCATCGCGGTCCTGTTCAGGCGGCCCGGTTCATCGCGCGGGCCTCGCGCATCCAGACATATAGTCCCGCCGCCACGATGATCAACGCGCCGACAAAGGTCCAGAGGTCGGGCAGGGTGCCCCAGATGAGCCAGCCCCAGATCCCGGCCCAGATCAGCCCGGTATAGCCGAAGGGGGCGATGGCGGCGGCCTCGGCCAGGGCGAAGGCCCGGATCAGCAGCGCCTGCGCCACCGTGCCGAGGCTGCCAAGCAGCAGGAAGGCCCAGAGATCGCCGGCGGCGACGGGCTGCCAGAAGAACGGCACCGCCAGCGAGGACAGCACCGAGCCGACCAGCGCCGACCACAGCACCGAGGTGGCGGTGGAATCGCTGCGGGCGATGCGGGTCAGGATCGCGCCGGCGGCATAGGTGAAGGCTGCGACCAGCGCCAGCAGCGCCGCCGGATGGAAGACGCCGGCGCCGGGGCGGATGATGATCAGCGCGCCGCAAAGCGCGGCGAGGATGCCGAGAATGCGGCGGATGCCGATGGATTCGCCCAGAAAGATCGCGGCGCCCAGCGTGATCAGCACCGGGTTGATGTCCATGATCGCGGTGGCCTCGGCCAGGCCGATGAATTGCAGCGCGCTGAAGAACAGCAGGATCGAGCCGAGCTGCGTGACGCCGCGGAAGAACTGCACCCCCGGCCGCCGGATGGCGAGCGCGCTGCGCAGCCGCGGCGCGAGAATGACCGCGACGATGGCCAGATTGGTGACGAAGCGGGCCCAGACCACCTGCACCGGGTGGTAGAGCGTCGAGAGATGCTTGCCGGTCGCGTCCATCAGCGTGAACAGGAAGATCGCCAGGAGCAGCAGCAGGATGCCGCGCAGTTGCGTGGCGCGGCCCGGATCGCCCGCGGGGGCGAGGATCTGCGGCAAGGCGCCGGGGCTGGGTTCGGGCGGTGTCATGGCAGGTCCCTCGTGCCGCCGTTATGCCTTCGGGCGGCGGCGGGGTCCATGGGGGCAGCGCGAGTGCCCCGGCCGCGCGGGGGCAGGGGTATTTGGAAAACGGTGAAAGCCGGGCGGGGTGGCCTTCCGGGGCGCCCGGCATGCGTGCCTGGGACACGAAGAAGCCGCCGGCCGGATGGAAAAGGGCCGCGCGCCGTGCGGGCGCGGCCCCAGGGGTTTAGCCGAGCAGGCGGCGGGCCTCGGCGGCGGCCGCCTCGGCGGTGATGCCGAATTCCTTGTAAAGCGTCGGGGCCGGGGCCGAGGCGCCGAAGCCGGTCATGCCGATGAAGCCGGAGGCTTCCTCGCGGCCGCGTTCGCCCAGCAGCAGCCAGTCCCAGGGCTGGCGCACCGCCGCCTCGATCGCGATGCGCACCGTGCCGGCGGGCAGGACCTGCCGGCGGTATTCCGCGTCCTGGTCACGGAACAGCTCCATCGACGGCACCGAGACCACGCGGGTCGGCACGCCCTCGGCCTCGAGCGTCTCGCGCGCGGCGACGGCGATCTCGACCTCGGAGCCCGAGGCCATCAGGATCACCCGGGGCGTGGCGCTGGCTTCGCGCAGCACATAGGCGCCGCGGGCGGTCAGGTTCTCGCCCGCGGTTTCGCGCAGCGTCGGCAGGTTCTGGCGCGACAGGGCCATGACCATCGGGGTGGATTCGCTCGACAACGCGATTTCCCAGGCCTCGGCGGTCTCGACCAGGTCGCAGGGGCGCAGGGTCAGGGTGTTGGGCGTGGCGCGGCAGATCGCCAGGTGTTCGACCGGCTGGTGGGTCGGGCCGTCCTCGCCCAGGCCGATGCTGTCATGGGTCATGACATAGGTCACCGGCAGGCCCATCAGCGCCGAAAGCCGCATGGCGCCGCGGGCATAATCGGTGAAGCACATGAAGGTGCCGCCATAGGGGCGCAGGCCGCCATGCAGCCAGATGCCGTTCATCGCCGCCGCCATGCCGTGTTCGCGGATGCCGTAATAGATATAGCGGCCCTGGCGGTTCTCGGGCGTGAAGGCGCCCAGATCCCTGGTCTTGGTGTTGTTCGAGCCGGTCAGGTCGGCCGAGCCGCCGATGGTTTCGGGCAGTTCGGGGTTGATGACCTCCAGCACCATTTCGCTGGCCTTGCGGGTCGCGAGTTTGGGCTTGCTGGCCAGCGCCTGTTCCTTGAGCGCCGCGATGGTGGGCGCCAGCCGGTCGCTGACGCCGCCCGAGATGCGGCGGGCGAATTCGTCGCGGTTCTGGGCCGCATCGACGCGGGTGGCCCAGGCTTCGCGCGCCTCGCGGCCGCGGGCGCCGATGGCGCGCCAGTCGGCCAGGATGTCCTCGGGGATCACGAAGGGTCCGTGTTCCCAGCCGAAGGCGGCGCGGGCGGCGGCGATCTCCTCGGCCCCCAGCGGCGAGCCATGGGCGCCGGAACTGTCCTGCTTCTTCGGCGCGCCGTAGCCGATGATGGTCTTGCAGGCGACCAGCACCGGACGGTCGTCCTGGCCGCTGGCGGCGTCGGAAAGCGCGCGCTCGATATCGGCCGGGTCGTGGCCGTCGCAGGACAGCGTGCGCCAGCCCGAGGCCTCGAAGCGTTTCAGCTGGTCGGTCGAATCCGACAGCGACACCCGGCCGTCGATGGTGATGTCGTTGTTGTCCCAAAGGACGATCAGGTTCTTCAGCTTCTGGTGGCCGGCCAGGCCGATCGCCTCCTGGCTGATGCCCTCCATCAGGCAGCCGTCGCCGGCGATGACCCAGGTCTTGTGGCTGCACAGGTCGGCGCCGAACTGGGCGCGCATCGCCTCCTCGGCGATGGCGAAGCCGACGGCGGTGGCGATGCCCTGGCCCAGCGGGCCGGTGGTGGTCTCGACCCCCTCGGCATGGCCGTATTCGGGATGGCCGGCGGTGATGGCGCCCCATTGCCGGAAGTTGCGGATCTGATCGAGCGACATCTGTTCGTAGCCGGTCAGGTAGAGCAGCGAATAGATCAGCATCGAGCCGTGACCGGCGGACAGCACGAAGCGGTCGCGGTCGAACCAGTTCGGCGCGGCGGCGTCGAATTTCAGGTGGTTGCGGAACAGGACCGTGGCGACGTCGGCCATGCCCATCGGCATGCCGGGATGGCCGGACTGCGCCGCCTCGACGGCGTCCATGGAAAGGGCGCGGATGGCGGTGGCGAGGCGCCAGTGGGCGGGATCGGCCTTGCGGCGGGCGGCGATGTCCATATCGGGCTTCCGTGCTGTTGGATGGCGGCACGTCCTGATAGGCAGGCAGGCGCGCGGTTGCAAGCCGCGATGGGTTCGGACCGGGCGGTTTGGCATGGCTGGAGATGTCTCCATCATCGGCTTTCGCCAGGATCGGTCGGCGCCCGGCCGATCTGTCTGCGCAACGTCGCCGGGGCGCCGGCGGCGGCAAGCCGTTTGCCATCCATGTCCGGCGCGGCGACATCCTGGACGGCGATCCCTGGTCCTCTTGCTCGCGGCCGTCCAAATACGTGCCGGACGAATTCTCCCGTGCCTGCGTTTCGGCAAGCAAGGGCCCGGTCATCGCTTTTTCCGACACGCCGGCCGCCGTCGCGTCTGTGGCAGGGCGACTTGCGGCGCAAGCCGAGCCCTGGCCGGATCGGCGGCTGGACAAGGTGCTGCGGCAGGCGCGGCGGGCGGGGTTGCCCGGCGGGCGCTGCTCGGCGGGTCTGCTCACGACATCGTCAGAAAGGAATTGCCAAAGCACCGGAGAGCCCGCAATCTGTCAATAAAACCAGCAATCTGGACAGGGAGGCCCCGATGGAAAGGTCTGCAACATCCGCGGTGGAGCCGGTCGACGAGATCCTGCCGCCGCTGCGCATGGCGACGCTGGGCCTGCAGCATGTGCTGGTCATGTATGCCGGCGCCGTGGCGGTGCCGCTGATCGTCGGCCGGGCGCTGAAGCTGTCGCCCGAGGATGTGGCATTCCTGATTTCGGCCGATCTGTTCTGCTGCGGCATCGCCACCATCATCCAGTCGCTGGGGGTGACGCGCTGGTTCGGCATCCAGTTGCCGGTGATGATGGGGGTGACCTTCGCCTCGGTCGGGCCGATGGTGGCGATGGCCAATGCCTATCCGGGGCCGGACGGCGCGCGGATGATCTTCGGCGCCATCATCGGCGCCGGCATCGTCGCCATGCTGATCGCGCCCTTCGTCGGCCGGATGCTGAAATTCTTCCCGCCGCTGGTGACCGGCACCATCATCCTGGTGATCGGCGTCACGCTGATGCGGGTGGGGATCAACTGGATCTTCGGCAACCCGGTCGGGCCGACCGCGCCCAAGCTGGTGGACCCGGTGGCGGCGGGCTGGCTGAACCAGTTGAAGGAGCTGGCCGGAACCGGCGCCGTGCCGGCGCTGCCCGAGGGCTTCGCCCCGGCGCCCAGCGTGCAGAACCCGCTTTACGCCCAGCCCATCAACATCGCCATCTCGGGCGTGGTTCTGGTGGCGATCCTGCTGATCGCGCGGCTTGGCCGCGGCTTCGTCGCCAATATTGCCGTGCTGCTGGGGATGCTGATCGGCGCGGCGCTGACCATCGTGCTGGGCCAGATGACCTTCGACAAGGTGGCCGAGGCGCATTGGTTCGGCATCGTCGCGCCCTTCCATTTCGGCATGCCGATCTTTGACCCGGTGCTGATCGTGACCATGGTGCTGGTGATGATCGTGGTGATGATCGAATCGACCGGCATGTTCCTGGCGCTCGGCGAGATGACGGGGCGCGAGATCACGCCCCGGCGGCTCAGCGCCGGGCTGCGCACCGACGGCCTCGGCACGCTGATCGGCGGCATCTTCAACACCTTCCCCTATACCTCGTTCAGCCAGAATGTCGGCCTGGTCGGCGTCACCGGCATCAAGAGCCGGTTCATCTGCGTCGCCGGCGGGCTGATCCTGATCCTGTTCGGGCTGGTGCCCAAAATGGGCGCGGCGGTGGAATCGCTGCCGACCCCGGTGCTGGGCGGCGCCGGCCTGGTGATGTTCGGCATGGTCGCCGCGACCGGCATCCGCATCCTCTCGACGGTGGATTTCGCCGGCAACCGCAACAACCTGTTCGTGGTGGCGGTGGCGCTTGGCTTCGGGATGATCCCGCTGATCGCGCCCGACTTCAAGCAATGGCTGCCGCATGCCATCCACCCGCTGATCGAATCGGGCATCCTGCTGGCCACCATCGCGGCGGTGGCGCTGAATGCTTTCTTCAACGGCACCGGCGGCAGCGCCGAGGACGCCAAGCGCGCCGCCAGCATGGCCGATCATTGATCGGCGGCGGACTCGCCGGTTGACGGCGCCTCGGCCAGGGGGCGGATGCGCAGGCGGGTGACGCGGTTCTCGCGCCGCGCCACCACCTCGAAACGATAGCCGTGGAACGAGAACACCTGGCCCGGCGCGGGGATCGACTGGGCCATGTGGATCACCAGCCCGGCGACGGTATTGGCCTCGTCGTCCGGCAGCGACCAGTCCAGCGCCCGGTTCAGGTCGCGGATGGTCATGGCGCCGTCGACCAGGTAATCGCCCTGCGGGTTGGGCACCAGCGATTGCGCGGCGTCCGTGTCGTGTTCGTCGGTGATCTCGCCGACGATCTCCTCCAGGATGTCCTCGAGCGTGATCAGCCCGCGCAGGCTGCCGTATTCGTCCACCACCAGCGCGAAATGCGTGTGCCGTTTCAGGAATTCGCGCATCTGCTCGTCCAGGGACGTGGTGTCGGGCACGAAATAGGGCGGCATGGCAGTGCTGAGCACGTCGAAATTGCGCAGCGCCTCGGGGTCGGTTTCCTGCAGCGCCTTGCGCACCCCGCGCAGCAGATCCTTGGCGTGGATCACTCCGATGACGTTCTCGCGCTCGCCGCGATAGACCGGCAGGCGGGTGTGCGGGCTTTTCAGCACCCGGTCCAGCACCTCCTCGGTGGCAAGGTCGGCGTCGATCATCTCGATCCGCGAGCGGTGCAGCATGATCTCCTCGACCGAGCGGTCGCCCAGGTCCAGCGCCCCCATCAGCCGGTCGCGCTCCTCCTTCTGCACGGTGCCGCTGGACTGGGCGATGGCCAGGGCGCCGGCGATCTCCTCCTGCACCGAGAAGACATGGCCGGATTGGTCGGCGCGCACCCCGAACAGCGCCAGGATGCCGCGCACCACCAACCGCACCACCGTCACCACCGGGGCCAGGATGCGGGTGCTGACGCCGATCGGGCGGGCGACGCGACTGGCCAGATCCTCGGGCGCAAGGATGGCATAGGTCTTGGGCAGCACCTCGGAGAAGATCAGCACCAGCGCCGTCATCACCAGCGTGGCCGCCGCCACGCCGCTGGAGCCCAGCAACCGGGTGAACAGCGCGGTGGCCAGGCTGGCGGCCAGGATGTTGACCACATTGTTGCCCAGCAGGATCGAGCCGATCAGGCTTTCGCTGTCCTCGGTCACCGCCAGCGCCCTTTGCGCGCCCTCGTCGCCCTTGTCGGCCCGTGCCCGCAGCTTGCTGCGGCTCGAGGCGGTCAACGCGGTCTCGGAACCAGAGAAGAAGGCCGAAAGCCCCAGCAACACCAGGATGGCGGCGCCGGTCAGCCAGAAGGCCATGTCATAGCCGGCCAGGCCGACAGCAGCGGCGGGGTCGGGGGCCGGGGCAGCGGCGGCCGCGGTCATCAGGGTGGTCATGGCGTGTCGCTCCGGCGCCGTTTGGCCAGCGGGTGATGGTTCAGCACCAGGTCGCGCATCCTTGCGTCCAGCACATGCGTATAGATCTCGGTCGTGCCCAGGTCGGCATGGCCCAGCAGCGTCTGGATGGCGCGCAGGTCGGCCCCGCCTTCCAGCAGATGCGTGGCGAAGGCGTGGCGCAGCACATGCGGCGAGACGCGGGAGGGGGCGATCCCGGCGGCGCTGGCAAGCTGGCCCAGCAGGCCGTTCATTGCCTGCCGGGACATGTGGCCTTCGCGCGAGGGGGCGGGGAACAGCCAGCGCGCGCCCTTGCCGGCGACCAGCCGGCCCAGCGGGCTGTCCTCGGGCGCGTGGTCGCGCAGCGCCAGCCAGACGGCCAGCGCGCGCCGGGCCGGGTCGCTCAGCGGCACCATGCGCTCCTTGCCGCCCTTGCCGCGGATCAGCAGCAGCGCCGGGTCGCCGCGGCAGGCGCCGACCGGCAGCGCCACCAGTTCGCTGACCCGCATCCCGGTGGCATAAAGCAGTTCCAGCAGCACCACGTTGCGGGCACGCTCGGTCTCGTTGCGGCCCAGCCGGGGCAGGGCGTCGAACATGGCCTGCACCTCGGCCCGGTCCAGCGTCTTGGGCAGGCGCTGCTGGCGGCCCGGACCGCTGATGCGGCCGGCGGGATCGTCCTCGCGCCAACCTTCTTCCAGCGCGAAGCGCATGATCTGCCGGATCGAGGCCAGCCGCCGCGCCCGGGTCGCGCGCGACAGGCCCTGCGCGTCGCAAAAGGACAGGTAGTCCTCGATCCCCTCGCGCGGGACCGAAAGCAGGGTCTGACCGCGGCGATCCAGCCAGCCGGCGAAATCCTTCAGGTCGCGGCCATAGGCCAACAGGGTGTTGCGGGCGGCACCGGCCTCGGCCGCCTGCGCGTCCAGAAAGGCCGATATGCGGCCCTGATCGCCCCGCCCGTCGCTGTTGCCGGTCATCGCCGGCTCACGGTGCGCTGCCGCCGCTGCCCGGCTGGGGCAGCAACACCGGGGCCAGGACCAGTTCGACCATGGCCTGCCGGGCGATCTCTTGCTGGCCCAGGACGCGCAGCACCCGCAATCCCTGCGCCGCGCGGGGCAGGTCGCCGTCCAGCCCGGCATCGACATCGGCCATGGCGCCCAGCAGCGCCTCGCCGCGCTTGTTGGCAAGGATGAGCTGCGCCGCGCCTTGCGGCACATTCCGTTCCGAAGGGCCCAGGAAGGCCGGGAACAGCAGCGCCGCGCGCTCGCTCGCCTCGCCCTCGGGCGGGGCGGCTTCCGGCTCGCCGCCGGCAAAGCGCAGCAGCCAGAGATCGAAGGCCGGGGCGTCGTCGGCGGGCGGGTCCGGCACCACCTGCGGCTGCGCCGCCTGCAATGCCAGCCACAGCGCGATCCGGCCCGGGCGGCCGTCCAGCCCCAGGGCGCCCAGTTCGGCCCCCGCCATCTCGGCCAGCGCCGGGCCCAGCCCGGCCGCGACCATGGCCTCGAAAGCCGGCGGCAGCGCCCTGGCGACGGCGGCATTGTCGCGCAGCGTCAGCGCGTCGTTCAGCGCCTGCATGGCCTCGGCGCGGTCCCAGACCCCGCCCGAGGCGGCGGGTTTTTGTTCCAGATAGATCATCCGCAGCTGCGAGGCCGGGATGGCGCCGGCGCGGGCCAGTCGTTCGGCCGCATCCAGCCGCGCCTTCCAGCCGCCGTTCTGGTCCAGGTCGGCCAGCGCGAAGGCCAGGGGCAGGCTGGTCGAGGCCAGGGGCTGGCCGATCGCCTCGTGCAGGCGCAGCTCCAGCGGCGTGACCACCGGCGGCGGCACCAGCTCCTCGGCGGCGTCGGAATAGCCGTCGTCGAGATAATGCGCCAGCAGCGCCGCCATCGGCGGGTCGATCTGGCCCATGGTTTCGGCGCCGTGGAACACCAGCGCCGCCGCGGTCCAGTCGCCGCCAAGCGCCAGGCAATAGATCCGGGCCGGGAAGCTGGGCGCGACGCCCGGGGTGCGGTCCATGATGCCGCAGCCCTGCGCCTCGTCGCCGGAAAGCAGGGCGATGTCGAACAGGCGGCGGAACCGCTCGGGATCGCCCGGGCCGGCGGCCTTGAGTAATTCCTTGGCCGCGCCGGTCGCACCCATGTCCAGCAGCTTGTCCACCCGGGCCAGGAACAGCGCGCCTTCCTGCCCCGGCTCGGCGCGGGGCGGGCGCAGCTGCGCGGCCAGCAGGCGGCGTTCCAGCCGCCGCAGCGCCGGCAGGCGCGGGTCCGAGCGGCCGATCAACTGCACCAGCACCGCCGAATCGCTGTCGCCCCACAGATCGCCCGGCAGGCCGGCGGCGCGGGGCGAGACGGTGCCCTTGCCGTCCGGATTGCCCTCGCCCAGCCGGGTCACGCCGACCGGCTCGACCGCGCCGGTGGGGGCGATGTCGCGCCGGCTCTGCCGCTTCAGCTCGGGCGGGCGCGGGTCGCCGGGCCGCCAGGATGAGATATTGTCCGGCTGCTGCACGCTGCCCGACAGCCAGTCGCTGGCCGAAAGCGGCGGCTTGGCCGCAACCGGCTGCGCGGAAGCCAGGCCTGCCGCCAGGGCAAGCGCAAGGCCAAGAAAGGGGCGTTCAGTCGAGGTCATCTTGTCCCGCATCGGTGCCGGCCGCCTGCGGCGCGGATTGGGCCGCCGCGTCCTGTTCCGGGCCGGGGGCCGGCTCGGCGGGCTCGGCCGGGACGGGCGTCTCGGCGCCCAGGTCCAGCTCGACCGGCATCCGCATCTCGCGCGGGTCCGAACTCATGTCGCCGAAATAGGCATAGCCCGCCAGACCCGCCAGAATCAGCAGGACCAGAACCGCCACCACTTTCAAAAGCCGCATGAAATACCCTTTCCGCCTCAATCCATTGCCGGTCTCATGCCGGTTCGCGCGAAATATATATGGCATTTCTCGAAAGATCACGCCATCAGTCACAGCCGTTGCAAATGACGGGTCCGGTGGGGTGATGCGGCGAAATATCGTGCTGATCGGGATGATGGGGGCGGGCAAGACCGCGATCGGCGGCGAGCTTGCGCGCCGGCTGCGCCGGCCGTTCTCGGATACCGATGCCGAGATCGAGCGCGCCGCCGCCATGACCATCCCCGAAATCTTTGCCCGCGACGGCGAGGAATTCTTCCGCGCCCGCGAATCGGAGGTGCTGGGCCGGGTCCTGGCCGCGGGCCGCGGCATCGTCTCGACCGGCGGCGGCGCCTGGCTGCGGCCCGAGAACCGCAGCCGCATCGGCGAGCAGGGGGTCTCGGTCTGGCTGGATTGCGATGCGGACACGCTCTGGCACCGGGTCCGCCACCGGCCGACCCGGCCGCTGCTGCAGACCGCCGACCCGCGCGGCACGCTGGAGCGGCTGCTGGCCGAGCGCAGCCCGGTCTATGCGCTGGCCGATATCCGCGTCCCCGCGCAGCGCGGCGACAGCATCGAAGAAACCGCGAATCGCGTGCTCGACGCCATCCGGGCGCATGATCCCGCGATCCTGGAGGGCAAATGAGCACCGAAACCGTTCACGTGGATCTGGGCCTGCGTTCCTATGACGTGCGCATCGGCCAGGGCCTGCTGGCCCGCGCCGGCGAGGAGATCGTGGCGCTGGCCGGCCGGCGCCGGGTCGCCATCCTGACCGACGAGACGGTCGCGGCGCTGCACCTGCCGGCGCTGCAGCAGGCGCTGGCGGGCGCGGGCATCGCGGCCCCGGCGCTGGCGCTGCCAGCCGGCGAGGCGACGAAATGCTGGGCGGAACTCGGCCGCGCCGCGGAATGGCTGCTGGCGCAGAAGGTCGAGCGCAAGGACCTGGTCATCGCGCTGGGCGGCGGGGTGATCGGCGATCTGGCCGGTTTCGCTGCCGCGATCCTGCGCCGGGGCGTGCGCTTCGTGCAGATCCCGACCACGCTGCTGGCGCAGGTGGACAGTTCCGTCGGCGGCAAGACCGGCATCAACAGCCCGCAGGGCAAGAACCTGATCGGCGCCTTCCACCAGCCGGCGCTGGTGCTGGCCGATATCGACGTGCTGGGCACGTTGAGCCCGCGCGATTTCCGCGCCGGCTATGGCGAAGTGGCGAAATATGGCCTGCTGGGCGACGAATCCTTCTTTGAATGGCTCGAGGCCAATGCCGCCGCCCTGGCCGCCGACCCGGCGCTGCGCCAGCGCGCCGTGCGCCAAGCGGTCGAGATGAAGGCCGGCATCGTCCAGCGCGACGAAACCGAGCAGGGCGAGCGCGCGCTTTTGAACCTGGGCCATACCTTCGGCCATGCGCTGGAATCGGCCACCGGCTATTCCGACCGCCTGCTGCATGGCGAGGGGGTGGCCATCGGCTGCACCCTGGCCTTCGAACTGTCGGCGCGGATGGGCCTGTGCAGCCAAGAGGCGCCATCGCGTGTCGCGGCGCATTTCGCCGCCATGGGCCTGCCCTCGCGCATCGCCGACATTCCCGGCGGGCTGCCCGACGACGAGGCTTTGGTCGCGCTGATGGCACAGGACAAGAAGGTGCAGGACGGCCGGCTGCGCTTCATCCTGGCGCGCGGCATCGGCCAGGCCTTCGTCACCGATGCGGTCGATCCGGCGGCGCTGCGGGCGGTGCTGGCGGAATCGCGGCGCTAGTCGCCGCGCCGCCGTTCCGGTTCCCCGTCGCCGTGGGGCAGCAGGCCCTCGTCCACCACGCCCTCGCCATAGCCGGTCACGTCGCGCGGCGCCGCCGGATGGCCCTCCTGGGTCTGGGGGCGCGGCGGCACCGCCTCGTCATGGCCCAGCTTGGTGTCGCGGTCGCGCCGCAGCGCCGCCCGGCCCAGCATCAACAGCGTGATCGGCGTGGTCGCCATGATGAAGATGCCGACCATCAGCTCGTGCATGACGAGGCGCCCTTCCAGCAGCGTGAACATCAGCATCGAGGCCAGGATGATGAGCAGCGTGCCGTAGCTGTAGCCCAGCGTCGGCGCGTGCAGCCGCTGATAGAAGCTCTTCAGCCGCACCAGCCCCAGCCCGCCCAGCACGGTCAGCGTGGCGCCGATGACGACGAACAGCGCGACGATCAGCGCGGCCCAGGGCGGCAGAAGCTCGAGATGCCTCATTCGATCACCTCGCCGCGCATCAGGAACTTGGCCGCGCAGACCGTGGTGACGAAGCCCAGGACGGCGATGACCAGCGCGCCCTCGAAGAAGAAGACGTTGCCGTTTCCCATGCCGATCACCAAAAACAGCAGCATGGCGTTCATGTACATGGTGTCCAGCGCCAGCACGCGGTCCTGGGCGCGCGGCCCGCGCAGCATCCGCCAGCAGGCCAGCGCCAAGGCCAGGATCAGGGCGATCTGGGCATAGCCCAGGGCGAAGCGGAGGATTTCGGCGGTCATTCGAAAATCTCCATGAGCAGCGCCTCGTAACGGTTGCGGACCAGATCCTGCCAGTCGTCCTCGCTGCGCAGGTCCAGCACATGCAGCAGCAGCCGGCCGCTTTCCTGCTCGAACTCGATCCAGGCGGTGCCGGGGGTCGCGGTCAGGATGATCGCCAGCACGGCGATGGCGTTCGGTTCGCGCAGTTGCAGGGTCAGCTCGACGAAGCCCGAGTGATAGGCGGGGTGGGTCGGCCCCAGGATCAGAACCCGCGCCACCGCGATGTTCGAGCGCAGGATGTCCAGCGCCACGATGAAGAACAGCTGCGGAATGGCCAGCCAGCGGCGGAACTTGGGCTTGGCCGGATGCAGGTGTTCGACCGACCAGCCGGCGATCAGGGCGATGAAGGTGCCAAGCAGCAGGTTGCCCAGCGAAAAGCTGGTCAGCACCAGCCACATCAGCACCAGTGCAAGCGACAGGACCGGATGCGGGATGGCGCGGCTCATTCCCCGCCCTCCTCGATCTGGTCGGCATCGTCGGCGGCGGTCGGATCGGGGGCGCTGTTCTGGGCCGGCGCGGCGCGCACGTCCTGCGCCCCGGCCAGCACCGCGTTGCGATAGATCCCCGGCTCCAGCAGCGCCACGGCGGTGGCGCGGGTGTAGTTGAGCAGCACATCGGCGCGCACCGTCTGCAGGGCGATCATCGCCAGCAGGAGCACCACCGGGATCACCTCGAGCGCCAGGATGCGCGGGGTCGGGCCTTCCTCGGCCCAGAAGCGGCGGATGCCGAAGCGCATCAGCGCGATCAGCGCGCCCAGCCCCGACAGGATCAGCATGGCCGCATAGATCCACAGGATCACCGGCAGAGCGCCCGAGGCGTGCAGGTTGTCCTGCACCGCGCCCTGCAGGATGGCAAACTTGCCGATGAAGCCCGGCATCGGCGGCAGGCCGGCGATCATCGCCGCCACCAGGGCAAAGCACATCGCCATGGTCAGCCAGCTGACCGTGCGGGTGCTGGCCGGGGCGGTCATGTCCTCGACCGTGTCGAGCCCCATCGGCGCCCAGCGTTCGCTGAGCGGGTCGGCGACGTCCTCGGCCGGGGCGTCGTCATTGCCGCCGTCTCCGCGGCTGACCGGCTCGGCGATCAGGAAGAAGGCCGAGATGGCGGCGGTCGAGCCGATCATGTAGTAAAGCGCCCCCCCCAGCATTCCCGGCCCGCCGCCGGCCTGGGCAAAGCCGACCGCCGCCAGCACCGTGCCCGAGGAGATGATCGCCAGATAGCCGCCCTTGCGCGTCAGTTCCGGCGTGCCCAGGATTCCGATCATGCCGAAGCCCATGGTCAGCACGCCGCCGATCATCAGCGCCGGCGCGCCGAACCCGGCCGAGGGACCGGCATCCGGCCCCAGCACCAGAAGCGACAGCCGCAGGATGACATAGATGCCGACCTTGGTCATGATCGCCATGATGGCCGCGGCCGGCGGCGAGGCGGCGCCATAGGTCGGCGGCAACCAGAAACACAGCGGCCAGGCCGCGGCCTTGATCAGGAAGGCCAGCCCCAGGAAGGCCGCGGCGGCGTGGAACAGCATCCGCTCGGCATCGTCGAGCCAGTGGAGCGCCCGGCCGATATCGGCCATGTTCAGCGTGCCGGTGGTGCCATAGACCAGCGCCACCCCGATCAGGAAGAACAGCGAGGCCGCCAGGTTCACCGCGATGTAATGCAGCCCGGCCTTGATCCGCTCGGGGCCCGAGCCGTGCAGCATCAGCCCGTAGGAGGCCGCGAGCATCACCTCGAAGAACACGAAAAGGTTGAACAGGTCGCCGGTCAGGAAGGCGCCGTTCACCCCGGCCAGCAGGAACTGGAACATGCTGTGGTAATGCTGGCCCTTGCCGTGCCAGCCCGCCGCCGCATAGATCAGCGACGGCGCCGCCAGCAATGCGGTCAGCATCACCATCATCGCCGAAAGCCGGTCCAGCACCAGCACGATGCCGATCGGCACCGGCCAGTCCCCCAGCCGGTAAAGGCCGACCACGGTGCCGGCCTGCTCGCCCGCGGATTTCACCCCGGCCATCAGCTCGACGGAGGCCAGGAAGGTCAGCCCGACCGCCACCAGCCCCATGACCAGCTTGGTCTGCCGGTTGCGGTCGTTGTAGAACAGCATGATCGCGCCGGCGACCAGCGGCACCAGGATCGGTGCGATCATCAGGTGGTTGGGGGCGATGCCTTCGTTCATCATGGCTTGCGCTCCCTTCCATCGACATGGTCGGTGCCGGCCACGCCGCGCGCGGCGATCATGACGACAAGAAACAGCGCCGTGGTGGCGAAGCTGATGACGATGGCGGTCAGCACCAGCGATTGCGGCAGCGGATCGGCATAGGCGGTGGGATCGACGAAGCCGCCCTTGGGCATGATCGGCGCCGCGCCGATGTAAAGCCGGCCCATGGCGAAGATGAACAGGTTCACGCCATAGGCCAGCAGGCACAGCCCGACGATGACTTGGTAAGAGCGCGGCCGCAGGATCAGCCAGACGCCCGAGCCGCAGAGCACGCCGATGGCCAGGGCCAGGATCAATTCCATCAGCGGACCTCCTCGGTGTCGTCGGCGGGGCGCGGCCGCGGGGCGACGCGCAGCGACTGGTGGGCGATGGCGATCAGCATCAGCACGATGGCGCCCAGCACCAGCGAGAACACCCCGAAATCGAACAGCATCGCGGTCGAGAACGGCACCTTGCCGATCACCGGAATGTCCAGGTACTGCGCATGGGCGCTGAGGAACGGATAGCCGAAGATCCAGGCCCCGGCCCCCACCGATGCGGCGATGGTCAGGCCCGAGGCCATCCAGCGCACCGGCAGCACGGTCAGCCGCGCCTCGACCCAGCGCACATTCGCGGCGACATATTGCAGCAGCAGGCCGATGGCCAGCGTCACCCCGGCCGCGAAGCCGCCGCCCGGCAGGTCATGGCCGCGGAAGAACAGATAGGCCGAAAGCGCGATGATCGGCGCGAACATCCATTGCATCAGCACCGCCGGCACGAAGAGATAGGCTTCCAGCGCCTGTTCCTCGGCATCGAGCTGCGGGCGCGGCCGCTCGACGCTTTCCGGCGCCGGGCGGAAACGGCGCAGCAGGGCATAGACGGTCAGCCCGACCACGGCCAGCACCGTGATCTCGCCGAAGGTGTCGAAGGCGCGGAAATCGACCAGGATGACGTTGACGACATTGGTGCCGCCGCCCTCGACATAGGCGTTGCGCAGGAACCAGTCGCCGACCGAGGCGCTGGGCGGGGTCAGCAGCACCGCCAGCGCCAGCGCCGTCATGCCGCTGCCGCAGGCCAGCGCGATCAGCAGGTCGCGGAAGCGGCGCGAATGGGCGGCGAATTTGTTGTCGCCGGCGATCTCTGCGCTGCGCTTGGGCAGCCAGCGCAGGCCGAGCAGCAAAAGCGCGGTGGTCGCGATCTCGACCAGCAGCTGGGTCACGGCCAGGTCGGGGGCCGAGAGCCAGACGAAGGTGGCGCAGGTCACCAGCCCGGCACCGCCCATCAGCACCAATGCGGCGAAGCGGTGGTATTTCGCCTGCCAGGCGGCGCCAAGCGCGCAGGTGCCGCCGACCAGCCACAGCAGGGCAAAGACCAGCTCGCGCGAGCTGACCGAGGGCATCGGCACCACCCAGTCCAGCGTGCCGAGCGCGAACCAGGCCCCGGCCAGGCCCAGCAGCACGATGGCGCGCAGCTGCGCCTGCAGCCCGTTCGCCGACAGCACCCGCAGCGCCAGGCGCGGCAGGCGGATCGAAAGCAACTGCAACAGCCAGTCGAACCCGCGGCCGAAATCCAGCCGGCGCATCAGCCGCGTGCCGTCCTCGCCCGAATCGATCAGCCGGCGTGGCAGCAGATAGATCAGCGTGCCCAAGGTCATGGCGATCAGGCTCATGATCAGGGCCGGGGTCACGCCATGCCAGACCTTCAGGCTGAATTCCGGCAGCCCGGGCCCGACCACGGCCTGGCTAGCGGTTTGCAGCCAGGGGGTCAGGACCTGCTGCGGGAACATGCCGATGCCCAGGCAGATCGCCACCAGCACCGCCACCGGCAGGCGCATCAGCAACGGCGGCTCGTGCGGCTGCTGCGGCAGATCGGTCGCCGGCGGGCCGAAGAACACCGTGACGATGAAGCGCAGCGAATAGGCGGCGCTGAATGCCCCGGCCAGCACCGCGACATAGGGCGCCAGGTTGTCCAGCGGGCTGCCGTTGTTCCACAGATAGGTGGCCTCGAAGAACATTTCCTTGGACAGGAAACCGTTGAGCAGCGGCACCCCGGCCATGGCGCCCGAGGCGATGATCGCCAGCGCCGCGGTGACCGGCATGGCGCGCGCCAGCCCGGACAACCGGCGCATGTCGCGGGTGCCGGTCTCGTGGTCGATGATGCCGGCCGCCATGAACAGCGATGCCTTGAAGACCGCGTGGTTCACGATATGGAACACGGCCGCGATCAGCGCGAAGGGGGTGCCGATCCCGGCCAGCGCGGTGATCAGCCCCAGATGGCTGATGGTGGAATAGGCCAGCAGCCCCTTGAGATCGTGGCGGAACAGCGCCACCACCGCACCCAGCAGCAGCGTCGTCAGCCCGATCCCGGTCACCAGCTGGAACCAGGCCTCGGTGCCGCCCAGCGCCGGATGGAAACGCAGCAGCACGAAGACCCCGGCCTTCACCATGGTCGCCGAATGCAGGTAGGACGAGACCGGCGTCGGCGCCGCCATCGCATTGGGCAGCCAGAAATGGAACGGGAACTGCGCCGATTTGGTGAAGGCCCCGAACAGGAACAGCAGCAGGATCACCGGATAGAGCCGGTGCCCGGTGATCTGCGGCCCGGCCTTCAGCACCGCGTCGAGATCGTAGCTGCCGACGATCTGTCCGATCAGGATCATCGCCACCATCAGCCCCAGCCCGCCCGAGGCGGTGACGATCAGCGACATCCGCGCCCCGTCGCGCGCGTCCTGCCGGTGGAACCAGTAGCCGATCAGCAGGAACGAGATCAGGCTGGTCAGCTCCCAGAACACCACCAGCATGATGATGTTGCCCGAAAGCAGCAGCCCCGACATGGCCCCGGAAAAGGCCAGCAGGCAGGAATAGAGCCGCGGCACCGGGTCGTCGGGCGCCATGTAATAGCGCGCATAGAGGATGACCAGGAAGCCGATCCCCACCACCAGCACCATGAACAGCCAGGAAAACCCGTCGATGCGGAAGGTCAGGTCCAGGCCGATGGAACTGATCCAGTGGAAGGTGCCGGTGATGCTTTGATTGTCCGTCACCGCCGGGTAGAGCACGATCAGGATGGCCAGCGCCACGATCATGGTCAGCCCGGCGAGCCAGGCTTCGGCGTTGCGCGCCCCGATCGGAAGCGTGGCCGCCAGCGCGGCCGACACGAATGGCGTCAGAACAAGCAAGAGCAACAGGTTCTGTTCGACCATCGGCGTCCTTCTGCGGTTCGGGGGCTTGCGCGATCATAGCCGTCGCGGGGCGGAAAACACAACCGAGCCAATCAAGAAAATCGACGAGAAAGCCGCGGATCAGCAATATTTTATCGCCCGCCGGTCCGGCCTTCCGGCCCGCGGCGGCCGGCGCGGCCGGGGGTTAGTCTTTCCCCAGCCGCGACACGTCCCGGAGCTGCCCGCCGGTCGCCAGCAATTCCCGGGGAACGGGATGGCTGATGAAATGGATCGGGCTTGCCGTTGGGCCATAGGCGCCGCAGGCATGAATGGCGAGCAGGTCGCCCACCTCCAGCCGGGGCAGGGCGACGCCGCCGCCGAGCTTGTCGATCGAGGTGCAGAGCGGGCCGGAGATGTCCTGCTTTTGCTCGGGCCGGGCGCCGTCCTCATCGCCGCCGACCCGGTGCATGACGTAATTGCGCCGCAGCACCATGCCGAAATTGCCCGAGGCCGCCAGGTTCGCGTTCAGCCCGCCGTCGCAGATCGCGATGCGTGTGCCGCGCGATTGTTTGACCGAGACGACGCGGGTCACGAACCAGCCCGCCGGCCCGACCAGGTAGCGGCCCAGCTCCAGCTCCAGCCGGGTCGCGGGGAAGCGTCCGGCGAAGGCGTCGAGCTCCGGGCCGATCCCGGCGGCGATGGCGGCAAGGTCCAGTTCGCTGTCGCCGGGATGGTAGGGAATGCCGAGGCCCGCGCCGAAGACCAGCTTCTGCGGGGTAAGGGCCAGCGCCTCGCAGATCTCGGAGAAGACCTGCATGAAGATCCGCCAGTTCTCGCAGATCGCCTCGGGGCGCAGGCATTGCGTGCCGGAATAGATGTGCAGCCCGATGATGCGCAGATGGGGCAGGGCGGCGATGCGCGGCAGGATCTCGGCCGCATCCTCGACATCGACGCCGAACGGGCTGGGGCGTCCGGCCATCTGGTCGCCGAAACCCTTGGGCACCCGCGCCGGCGCGATGCGCACCAGGACCGGTTGCACCAGGCCCAGTTCGCCGGCGATGGCGTCGGCCAGTTCGGCCTCGCGCAGGCTTTCCAGCACCAGCTCGCCCAGACCCCCCGCGATGGCGGGGCGCAGCTCGGCCGCCTGCTTGGCGGGGCCGGTGAAGCTGATGCGCCCGGCCTCCCAGCCGGCCTGCATGGCCAGCCCGAACTCGCCGCCCGAGGAAATGTCGAGATGGTCCAGCCGGTCGCGCATCCAGGACAGCAGCGCCGGGTTGGGGTTGCTTTTCACCGCGAAGCTGATGGCGAACCAGCGGCCCAGATGGGCGCGCAGATGCGCCAGCCGCGCCTCGACCAGGTCGGTGGAATAGACATAGGCCGGGGTGCCGAAGCGCCCGGCGGCTTCGGCCAGCAGCCGGTCCGGCGCCGCGCCCTGGGTCGCGGCCGGGTCAGCCAAGGCTGTCGACATAGGCCAGGATCGCGTCGATGGTGTCGAAATTGTCCAGCGTCACATCGCCCGGCTGCACATGCACCCCCGCCTTGCTTTCGACGAAGCCGATCAGCCCGACCATCGAGACGGAATCCAGCATTCCGGTCGAGAACAGCTCGGTATCGCCGTCGATGGGCTGGTCGATGTTCAGCTCGGTCTGGACGTAGGAAATCAGCGCTTGCTTGCTCAGGCTCATGGTCTCATGCCTTCTGTCGTTCCTGCAGGGGGGCAGCCGCCTTGGCGGCCGAAATGATGGCGGGGCGATCCAGCTTGCCGCTGGCGGTGCGCGGCATGGCGCCGTCCCAAGGGTGGAATCGCTGCGGACGCATGTAATGCGGCATGGCGCGGGCGCAATGCGCGGCCAGCGCGGCCTCGGTCCCCTGCGGCAGATAGGTCACGGCGACGTGAACCGCCTGGCCCAGATCGGCATCCTCGACCCCCCAGGCCACCACATCGGCCACCAGCCCGCTTTGCGAGACCGCATCCTCGACCTCGGTCGGCGACAGGCGGAAGCCCAGCGTCTTGATCATCTCGTCCATGCGGCTGACGAACCACAGGTCGCCGTCCTCGTCCACGCGCACCAGGTCGCCCGACCAGACCACCGGCTGATCGCCCAGGACATCGGCAAGCTCGGGGCAGGGGCGGATCTTCTGCGCCGTCACCTCGGGTTTTTCCCAATAGCCCATGCTGACCAGCGGCCCGGCATGCACCAGTTCGCCCTGCTCGCCGGGACCGGCGACGCCCTCGCCATGCTTGATGGCAAAGACCTGCGCATTGGGAATCTGCCGGCCGATCGAGCCCATCTTGGCCGCGAATTTGGCCGGAGGCAGATAGGTCGAGCGGAAGGCCTCGGTCAGCCCATACATCAGGTAGATGTCCACGCCCGAAAACACCTGCGGCAGCGCCTGCAGGATGTTGGGGGGGATCTTGCCGCCGGTATTGGTGATGCGCTTCAGCGCCGGCAACGCCACCGGGTTTTCCTGCAGCAGCCGCACGATCTGGTTCCACAAGGGCGGCACGCCGGCAAGGCCGGTCACCGCCTCGGCCCGCGCCATGCGGATGATCTCGGCCGGCATGGTCAGCGGTTGGTGGACCACGGTGCCGCCGACCAGCAGCATGGTGGTCAGCTGGTTCAGCCCGGCATCAAAGCTGTAGGGCAGGACCGAGAGCAGCCGGTCGCCTTCCTCCAGCCCCAGATATTGCGCGACCGAGATCGCGCCCACGCGGATGTTGCGATGGCTGAGCATCACCCCCTTGGGCGCGCCGGTCGAGCCCGAGGTGTAGATGATCATCGCCAACCCTTTCGGGTCGCATTCGTCGGGCGCGGAGCCGCTGTCGGCCGGCAGGGCCGCCCACGGGTCCGCGCCCTGGACAAGGCCCTCGGCCTTGCCCTGAACCAGGTAAGCCGTGCCCTCGGGCAAGGCATGTTCGTCCGCAAGCCCGTTCAGCGCGTTGCGGGGCAGGATCACCGCCCGCGCCCGGCAGTCGCGGGCGACATAGGCCAGCTGCGCGGCGGTCCAGCGGATGTTCACGTTGACGACCACCGCGCCCATCTTCCAGGCGCCCAGCATCGCCGCGACCTCGTCGATGCCCTTGCGCAGGTGCACGATCACCCGATCGCCGGGGCGGATGCCGCGCCGGGTCAGCCAGTCGGCGACGCGCCCGGCCTCGGCCGCAAGTTCGGCATAGGTCGCCGCGCGGTCCCGGTCCACCGCCGCCACCTTCCCGGCGCGCTCGGGAAGATTGTCAGCCAGCAGCCGCCACATGCAGCGGTCGAAATCGTCACTCATGATCAGGGGCCCTTCCTTCGGCCGCGCTTGCCGGCGGGGCCTTTTTCTTGGCGGCAAAGATCGGCAGGCTGGGATAGATCCTGGCCGGAGAGCCGATCACCACCGAATCCGAGGGCACGTTGGTCGTTACAGCGGTATTGGCGCCGATCCGCACCCGGTCGCCGATGCGGATGGCGCCGAGCACCGTCGCGTTCACGCCGATGAACACGTCATCGCCGATCACCGGTGCGCCGGGACGCATGTTCGTGCCGATGGTGACGTTGTGCATGACGCCGCAACGGTCGCCGATGACCACGTCGGGATGGATCGAGAGCGAACCCTCGGCGTGGATGATGTGGAAATCCGCGCCGATGCTGACCTGCGGCGGGATCCAGACCTTGGTCACGTTGAGGATGAACAGCTTCATCAGCGCATAGGGCTTGCTCGCCAGCCAGCGCAGGGCCGGGTTCCGCAACCCGATGGCCCAATGACCGTATCGGTAGATCGCCAGCGAGACGAAGGCCGGGTCCGTCAGCGAACTGCCATGTCTCCTGTAGTCTTCCCTAAGGATCCTGAACATCACCACGCACTTGCTAATCAATTTGGCAGGAAAATCTGGCTCCCGGACCCATATTCCAATGTCTTGCGAGAAACTCAACCTGACTGTTAGGACGGGTTTTCAGGGTTCGGCGGCCGCGATCAGGTCAAGCGTGCGGCGGATCTGGTCCCATTCCACCCGATAGCCGCCGGCGGTGCCCGAGCCCACGACCATGGCATAGCGCTGCTGCCAGCAATCCGTCAGCAGCTTCAGCGAGGTGGTCACCCGGTCCGCCGGCTGCAGGGTCAGCAGCGTGCCGCCGGCCGGCATGGCGATCACGCCATGGGCAAGCTGGCTGCCCTCGACCCCCACCACCAGCCGGGCCGCGCCCGCCGCCTCGGCCATCTGGTCGGCATCGTGGCGGTCGACATAGAGCGTGCGGAAGCCGTATTCGACCTCCAGCCGCTCGGCGATCTCGGCCTCGTTCTCCAGGATGCGGGCGTCGCCGCTGGCGCCGCGGAAGATGAAGACGCCGGGCAGCGGCTTCAGCGCCCGGTCCTTGAGGATGCGGGCGCGATTCTCCTGCGCGCGGGCGCGGCGGTGGCTGTTGTTGTGCAGGTCGTCGAACAGGATCAGCTCGTCGAAATGCACCTCGCCGATGCGGCGCGGCGCCATGCCCAGCAAGGTCTCGTAGCGCGCGATATGCCCGCCGCGCGCCGGGGCCGAGGTGACGGGCGCCCCGGCCGCCTCGGCCAGCCGATAGGCCAGGCAATCGTTCAGCAGCCAGTTGCCGAACCAGCGATTGCCGATCCAGCTTTCGTAAAGCGCGCCCGACAGGCTGTCGCGCGGCCGCGGATAGGTCGGGCCGGAATGCCGGCGCTGGCGCAGGTGGCGTTCGGCGCCGCGCGCATGCAGCACGCCGTCGACGAAATCCACGTCGCGGAAGCGATAGCCCATGGTCGGCGGCGTGCGTTCGGCCGGATCGCCCTGCATCTGTGCCAGGATGTCGGGCAGGCCGCCGAACTCGGTCCGGGCGATATGCTCGACCTGATCCGGCAACCAGATCCCCGGCGCGATCTCGACCTCATCGGCCGGGCAGATCTCCCAGCGGTCGACGGCCGTGTCGAAGAACTCCGCCCGGCCCAGACCGAGAAGGCGACGCAGGCGGTTATGGATCGGTCTGAGGGAATGCATGGCGTCTCGGCTGGCGGGATCGGGACAAGTTTAGGGGGCGAGGGGAGCGGCGCAAGCGGGATCAGCCGCTTCCGGGCGGATCCTCCGCATTCAGCACCTCGATCAGCGTTTCGGCGATCATGGCGTGGTCCGCGGCCGAGGGGTGCCACAGGCAGGCATTGCGCCGTGGTTCGCCCAGGATCACCAGCCGGTTGGCGATGCCCCTGGCGGTCAGCAGGTCCGAGGCGCTGCGATGCGCCTCGACCAGCTCGGGGCCGTATTCGCCGAAGGCCAGAAGCACCATCAGCGCGCCGGGGTTCTCCTGCGCGCGGGCGGTGCCGAAATCGGCCAGCGCCGGGCCGAAATCGCGGCGCAGCTGGCTCTTGTCGGTCCAGCGCTCTCCCGGCGCCAGCTCGGAGCCGAAGACATTCGAGCCAAGCCCGATGACGATGATATCGGCCTGGCGCTGCGGCAGGGCGGTCGCCGCCGCATCCCCCGGCAGCGCCAGCGGGTAAAGCCGGTCCATGGTGTGGTCGGGGTCGGCACCGCCATAATTGCGCAGCAGGCCGATGCCGGAACGGGCGACCAGCCGATAATCCGCGCCGAGCGCCGTTGCCACCTGAGGGCCGAAACTGCGGCTGGTATCGGTGGCGGCATAGATCTCCTCGTCGCCGCAATCGCGGTGCTCGGCGGTGTTGGCAAAGCCGACGGTGTCGGAATCGCCGATGAACTCGATCAGCCGCCCCGGCTCCGGCGGCGGCAGGGCCTTGGCCGCGGCATCAAGAAGAAAGCCACCGAACAGCGCCGGCCCTTTCGATTCGCTGATCTTCTCGGCGCGAATCGCATGCGGACCGGGCGTCAGCCCGTCGATGCGCAGATCCTGTCGGCCGGGGCGAGAGATCTCGACCGGCTTGCCGTCCAGCACCACCCGCCAGCGATTGACCGCATCGTCGAAGCGCAGGGTGATGCCCGTCCCCTCGAACCGGGCCGCGGCATGGAATCCCGGCCATTCGTGGCGATAGCCCTGGGCGGGCCCGGCTGCGGCGCGGCCCGTCACCTTGGCGGACAGGGCGACCAGATCGGGCTGCGGCGGGACCAGCCGGACCCGAAAGCCCGCGTCCTTGGCCAGGCCGATCTGCGGCACCGGGATCATTGGCCGCGCCGGTCCCGGCCAGGCGAAGAAGCCGACCATCGCGACCAGCGCGATGCCGAAAACCGTGATGCCGATCGCTTTCATCCGTCCTGCACTCATCATACCCAACACACCGGCGATTCCGGCGATCCTGACCGAACCCGGCCGGCAAATCCAGCCGCGTCGTCAGCCGCGGAACCCGGCGCTCCCGATCGCGTCGCGGATGTCATAATGATGGTCGCCGATGAAGAAACCGTGAAGGACGATCTCCTCGGCATGGGTCGTCGGCCCGTGCAGGCTGTGATCCATCATTCCCAGCCCCGGGTTCTTCGTAAAATCGCCGCGACGATGGGCCGTGTCTCGACTTCGACCAGATAGGAGCCGTCCTGTCCCGTCACCCCGGTGATCGGCGCCTTCATCGTCACCACAACACTGTCACTCATTCACTTGCGGGGCAGGGAAGCGCACCATCGGAGCTTGTCAACGCCCAGGCGCGCAACGGCGCCCCACCATTCATCACCCGATCGCGCCATCGGAAGCCGGCGGCGCCGGGAAGGCGCCACCTCTCGATTTCACCGTTTTCCAAATACCCCCGCGGCCGCACCACCGGAACGGCCGCCCGGCTCATTGCGCCGCGTCGAAGACCGGCTGGTAGATCTCCTTCAGCCGCGCCACCGCCTCCTGCGGCGACAGCTCGACCGACTCGCCGGTCCGGCGCGCGGTCAGCTCGACCTTGTTCGCCGCCAGGCCGCGCGGGCCGACGGTGATCCGCCAGGGCAGGCCGATCAGGTCCATGGTGGCGAATTTCGCCCCCGCCCGCTCGTCGCGGTCGTCATAAAGCGGGTCCAGCCCCTGCGCCTTCAGCTCGGCGTAAAGCGCTCCGCAGGCGCCGTCGGTCGAGGCATCGCCCTGCTTGAGATTGACGATGCCGACATGGAAGGGGGTCACGCCTTCGGGCCAGATGATGCCCTTGTCGTCATGGCTGGCCTCGATGATGGCGCCCAGCAGGCGGCTGACGCCGATGCCGTGCGAACCCATGTGCACCGGCACGCGGGTGCCGTCGGGGCCGACCACCGTCGCCCCCATCGGCTCGGAATACTTGGTGCCGAAATAGAAGATCTGCCCGACCTCGATGCCGCGCGCCTGGCGGCGGCGGGTCTCGGGGATCTGCTCGAACAGCGCCGCGTCATGGGTCTCGTCGGTGCGGGCGTAGCGGCTGGTGAATTCTTCCAGCACCGCCTGGCACTCGGCCACGTCGTCGTAGTCGATGGCCCGGTCGCCGAATTTCAGGTCGGTGATCTCGCTGTCGTAGAACACCTCGGATTCGCCGGTCTCGGCCAGCACCAGGAATTCATGCGTATAGTCGCCGCCGATCGGCCCGCCATCGGCGCGCATCGGGATCGCCTGCAGGCCCATGCGCTCATAGCTGCGCAGGTAGCTGACCAGGTGACGGTTATAGGCGTGCAGCGCGTCTTCCTTGGTCAGGTCGAAATTGTAGCCGTCCTTCATCAGGAATTCGCGGCCGCGCATGACGCCGAAACGCGGGCGGATCTCGTCGCGGAACTTCCACTGGATGTGATACAAGGTCAGCGGCAGGTCTTTATAGCTGTTCACATGCGACCGGAAGATGTCGGTGATCATCTCCTCATTGGTGGGTCCGTAGAGCAGGTCGCGCTTGTGGCGGTCCTTGATGCGCAGCATCTCCTCGCCATAGTCGTCATAGCGGCCGCTCTCGCACCACAGGTCGGCCGATTGCAGGGTCGGCATCAGCATGGCGATATGGCCGGCGCGGGCCTGTTCCTCGTGCACGATTTGCTCGATGCGCCTGAGCACCTTGTAGCCCAGCGGCAGCCAGGAATAGATGCCGGCCGCCTGTTGCTTGATCATGCCTGCCCGCAGCATCAGCCGGTGGCTGACGATCTGGGCCTCTTTGGGGTCTTCCTTCAGGACGGGCATGAAATAGCGCGACAGACGCATGGCGAAATCCTCATGATGGCCGGGACGAGTTAGCGCAGAGCGGATAGCGGGGCAACGCCCTTCCTTGCAAGCGGCGCCGCGACCGTCCACATAGGAACGCGAACCCGGGACAGGAGCGGAAAACAGCCATGCAATTGCCGGTGCACAAACAGGTCCTGTATTGGGGCGCGGCGCTGGCCGTCCTGCTGCTGGCGCTTTGGGGGCTGGGCAATGCCATCATGCCCTTCATCATGGGCGCGGCGGTGGCCTATCTCTTCGACCCGCTCGCCGACCGGCTGGAGCGGCTGGGGCTGTCGCGCACCGCTTCGGTGGTGGTCATCACGCTTTGCGGCCTGCTGGTGGTGGTGGCGCTGTTTCTGCTGCTGGTGCCGGTGCTGGTCCGGCAGACCACGGCGCTGATCGAGACGGCGCCGCAGATGTTCCAGCAGTTGCAGCAATTCCTGATGACCCGCTTTCCCGAGATCTTCACCGAGGGCAGCCCGGTCAACACCGCGCTCACCAACATGGGCCAACAGATCAGCGAGCGCGGCGGACAGCTGGTCAGCACGCTGCTCGGCTCGGTCATGGGCGTTGTCAGCATGGTCATGCTGATCGTCATCGTGCCGGTGGTGGCATTCTACCTGCTGCTCGACTGGGACAACATGGTGGACCGGCTGGACGAGTTGCTGCCCCGCGACCATGCCGGCACCGTCCGCCGCCTGGGGCACGAGATCGACGCGGCGCTGTCGGGATTCGTGCGCGGGCAGGGCATGGTGATCCTGATCCTTGGCACCTTCTATTCGGTCTGCCTGGGGCTGGTCGGGCTGCCCTTCGGGGTGGCGATCGGGGTGATCGCTGCCTCGCTCTCGTTCATTCCCTATGTGGGTGTGCTGGTCGGCGGCGCCACTGCCATCGGCGTGGCGCTGTTTTCGTTCTGGGGCGAGCCGCTCTGGATCGGCGCGGTGATCGCGGTCTTCGTCATCGGCCAGATCGTCGAGGGCAACTACCTGCAGCCCAAGATCGTCGGCGGCCATGTCGGGCTGCATCCGGTCTGGCTGATGCTGGCCCTGACCGTTTTCGGCACGCTGTTCGGCTTTGTCGGGCTGCTGGTCGCGGTGCCGCTGGCGGCGGCGCTGGGTGTGCTGGTGCGCTTCGCGGTCGGACGCTACAAGGAAAGCGCGCTTTATACCGGGCGCGAGGTGCCTTCGCCGCCGGCCCCGCCCACCATGGTCGAGTTGGTGCCGCGCGGCACCACCGAGCGCGCGCGCCAATTGGCGCAGATGTCGCGCGACGTGGCGGTGGCGCAGATCCAGCGCGAGGAGCATCTGGCGCATCTGCTGGAGGAGCATCAGCATCGCCAGCATGCCGGCGAGGTGCCGGATGCCGAAGGCCCGCCCTCGCCCTCGGAGCTCTGGGCCGAGGCCCGCGAGAGCCGGGAAGGCAAGGACGGCTGAACGGTGGCAAGACAGCTGACCCTGGACCTGACGATGCCGCCGGCATCGTCGCGCGACGACTTCCTGATCACCTCGGCCAATCGCGACGCGCTTGCCATGCTGGACGAACCGGCGCGCTGGCCGCAGGGCCGGCTGCTGCTGATCGGCGCCGGCGGCGCCGGCAAGTCGCATCTGGTCGGCTTCTGGGCGGCCGAGCATGGCGCGCAGCTGTGTCAGGCCTGGACCCTGACCCCCGGAAATGCCGGCGATCTGGTGCAGCCGCATGCGGCGCTGGTCGTCGAGGACGCGCATGAGATCGGCGGCAATGCCACGGCCGAACAGGGGCTGTTCCACCTGTGGAATCTGGCCGGCGCGCGCCAGACGCTGCTGCTGATCACCGCGCGCACGGCGCCGCGCGACTGGGGGGTGATGCTGCCCGATCTGCGTTCGCGGCTGGAGACGGCCGCGCAGGCGATCCTTGGTCCGCCCGACGACGCGCTGCTGCCGGCGGTGCTGGTCAAGCTGTTCGCCGACCGCCAGATCCAGGTCGCGCCCGAAGTGGTGGACTGGCTGGCCTTGCGCATGGAGCGCGATCTGGACCTGGCCCGCCGCCTGGTCGCCGCCATCGACCGGGAATCGCTGGCCGACCGTCGCGCCATCACCCGGCGCCTGGCCGCCGAGCTTCTGGACAAGCTCACCCCCGCCGAAGCATGATCCCCCGCGCATTTTCCCGGAAGTTCCGTGACATGACCCAAGCCGATTTCCTGAAATCCCCCTTTTCCTCGCCCCGCGCACTGCCCGAAGGCACGCCCGAGGGGCCGGCGCGCTTCTTCAACCGCGAGATCAGCTGGCTCGCCTTCAACTGGCGGGTGCTCGACGAGGCGCGCAACCCGCGCGTGCCGCTGCTGGAACGGCTGCGCTTCCTGTCGATCTCGGCCACCAACCTTGACGAATTCTACACCGTCCGCGTCGCCGGCCTGCGCGAACTGGTGCGCGAGGGCAACACCAACCTTTCCGACGACGGGCTGACCGCGGCCGAGCAGCTGGCGCTGGTCAATGCCGATGCCCGCCGGCTGATGGGCGCCCAGCAGGCGGTGTGGACCGGCCTGCGGCGCGAGATGGAATTGGCCGACATCTCGATCCTGTCGCGCGGCCGCGTCACCCGGGCCGAGGAGGAATTCCTGCGCCGGCATTTCATGGAGCAGGTGTTTCCGGTGCTGTCGCCGCTGGCCATCGACCCGGCGCATCCGTTCCCCTTCATCCCCAACACCGGCTTCTCGCTGGCGCTGGAGCTGGCGCGGGAAAGCGACGGCCAGCAGATGCAGGCGCTGCTGCCGATCCCGCAGCAGATCGCCCGCTTCATCCCGCTGCCCGGCGGCAAGCGTTTCCTGCGGCTGGAAGACCTGCTGCTGATGCATCTGCCCAGCCTGTTTCCCGGCTATCGCGACATCGGCCATTGCGCCTTCCGCGTGCTGCGCGACAGCGACCTGGAGGTCGAGGAGGAAGCCGAGGATCTGGTGCGCGAGTTCGAGACGGCGCTGAAGCGCCGCCGCCGCGGCTCGGTCATCCGCCTGAAGATCACCGCCGGCGCCCCCGGCCGGCTGCGCCGGCTGATCATGGAGGAGCTCGAGGTCGATCCCGAGGAGGTGATCGAGGTCGAGGGCCTTCTGGGCATGGCGGATCTGCGCGAACTGGTTCTGGACGGTCGCCGCGACCTGCAATGGCCGGGCTTCACCCCGCGCGTGCCGGAAAGGGTCCAGGACCATGACGGCGACATGTTCGCGGCGATCCGGCAAAAGGACATGCTGCTGCATCACCCCTACGAGACCTTCGACATGGTGGTGCGCTTCCTGGCGCAGGCGGCGCGCGACCCGGACGTGCTGGCGATCAAGCAGACGCTTTACCGGACCTCGCGCGACAGCCCCATCGTCGACGCGCTTTGCGAGGCGGCAGAATCGGGAAAATCCGTCACCGCGCTGGTCGAGCTGAAGGCGCGTTTCGACGAGGCCGCGAACATCCGCCAGTCCCGCCGGCTGGAACGCGCGGGGGCGCATGTCGTCTATGGCTTCGTGCAATACAAGACCCATGCCAAGATCAGCACCGTGGTCCGGCGCGAGGGCGACCAGCTGGTCACCTATTGCCATTTCGGCACCGGCAACTACCACCCGATCACGGCGCGGATCTATACCGACCTGTCGCTGTTCACCTGCGACCCGGCGCTGGGGCGCGACGCCTCGAAGGTGTTCAACTTCCTGTCCGGCTACGTGCAGCCCGACGGGCTGGAAAACATGGCCATCTCGCCCATCGACCTCAAGGAGACGCTGCTGGGCCTGATCGCGCGCGAGGCGGAACTCGCCCGCCGCGGCCGGCCGGCCGAGATCTGGGCCAAGATGAACAGCCTGATCGAGAAGGACGTGATCGAGGCGCTTTATGCCGCGAGCCAGGCCGGGGTCAGGATCAACCTGGTGATCCGCGGCATCTGCGGGTTGCGGCCCGGCATCGCCGGCCTGTCGGAAAACATCCGCGTCAAATCCATCGTCGGGCGTTTCCTGGAACATTCGCGCATCGTCTGCTTCGGCAACGGCCATGCGCTTCCGTCGAAGCGGGCGCGGGTCTTCATCAGCTCGGCCGACTGGATGGGACGCAACCTGTCGCGCCGGGTGGAAACCCTGATCGAATGCTTCAACGAGACGGTCAAGGCGCAGATCACCAACCAGATCATGGCCGCCAACATGGCCGACGAGGCGCAAAGCTGGCTTCTGCAGCCCGACGGGCGCTATCTGCGCTATCTGCCGGCCGGCCGCGACGACCTGTTCTGCTGTCACAAGTTCTTCATGGAAAACCCCTCATTGTCCGGCCGCGGCAGCGCGGGCGCCCGGGACGTTCCGGCTCTGACGCACTCGACAGATTGACGCAAAGGGTTAATTGCCCCATCCAAGGCGCGCGTGCCCACGAGGTAACGGAATCGAGAGGAACCCGATGAACGGTGTCTTGACCGCTAGCGGAGAAACCATCGAGCCCTTCGGGAGATCGCTGTTCGAGCGGGCCTCGGAACGCTCGCTGAGCCGGGTGGGCGTGGTCGATGTCGGCTCGAACTCGATCCGCATGGTGGTCTTCGACGGCGCGGCGCGCTCGCCGGCCTATTTCTACAACGAGAAGGTCATGGCCGGGCTGGGGCAGGGACTGGCCACCACCGGCCGGCTGAACCCCGAGGGCGTGCAGCGCGGCATGGTGGCGCTGCGGCGCTTCGCCGCCCTGGCCGAGGGCATGGGCATCAAGCCGCTGACCTGCGTCGCCACCGCCGCCGTGCGCGAGGCCGAGGATGGCCCCGTCTTCCGCAAGGCGGTCGAGAAAGAGACCGGCCTCAAGCTGCATGTGATCGAGGGCGAGGAAGAAGCGCGGCTGTCCGCACAGGGCGTGCTGCTGGGCTGGCCGGATGCGAAGGGGCTGGTCTGCGACATCGGCGGCAACTCGATGGAACTGGCCGAGGTCGCCGACGGCGAGGTCGGCCGCCGTGTCTCGACGCCGCTGGGCCCGTTCCGGCTGCAGCAGGTCAAGGGCGGCGCCTCGGGCCTGCGCGACCATATCCGCAAGGCGATCGACCAGGCCGCCGCCGTGCTGGGGCGCGGGCATGAGCAGATCTACCTGGTCGGCGGTTCCTGGCGGGCGATCGCGCGGCTGGACATGGAACGGGTGAAATACCCGATGACGGTGCTGCATGAATACCGCATGTCGCCCGAGGCGGTGGCCGACACGGTGAAATGGATCGGCGACAAGACGGTGTCCGAAATGCGGGCGATGACCGGCATCTCGCAAAGCCGGATGGAGCTGGTGCCGCTGGCCAGCCTGGTGCTGCGCCAGCTGGTCGAAAGCATGAAGCCGAAATCGCTGGCCGTCTCCTCCTATGGCATCCGCGAAGGGCTGCTCTACGAGCAGATGCCCTCGGGCCTGCGCTCTCGCGATCCGCTGATCGAGGCGGCACGCTTCGCCGAGCGGCAGATGGCGCGGATGCCGGGGTTCGGCAAGAAGCTCTACCAGTTCCTCGAGCCGCTGTTCGGCGACCTGCCGCCCGAGCGCGACCGGCTGATCCGCGCCGCCTGCCTGCTGCATGACACCACCTGGCGCACCCATCCCGACTATCGCGCCGACGCCTGTTTCGACAATGTGACGCGGGCCAACATGGCTGCGCTGTCGCATCCCGAGCGGGTGTTCCTGGGCCTGTCGCTGCTGCATCGCTACAAGAACAGCCGCGCCAATTCGCCGATGGCGCCGCTGTTCGCGCTGCTCTCGGACAAGGAGATCCGCGATGCCGAGGTGCTGGGCAAGGCGATGCGCTTCGGCGCCATGTTCTCGGTCAAGGATCCGGCCGAGGCGGGAACGCTGAAGCTGCCGCCCAAGAAGAAGCTTTTGGAGCTGAAGCTGACCCGCACCGGCCGGGCGCTGATGGGCGAGGTGGCCGAGGCGCGTTTCCGGGCGCTGGCCGAGGCGCTGGGGGTGGCGCCGGTGGTGACGCAGGACTGACCGTCCCGGGTCGACCCTGCCCGAACGAGCCGACGGCTTCCCGGCGCCGCCGTCCCGGGCATCCTTGCCCCACGCCGCAGCGATCGTCCCGGCGCAGTCGCCGCAGGTCTGGTGTCAGATCGGGAGCCCCCGGCGATCCTTCGGACGCCGAGAGCGGTCCTTCAGGCGCCCCAGGTCCGTTCCAGCACTGAAAGCCAGTTCTTCCAGGCGATCTTTTCCACCAGATCGCGGCCATAACCATGTGCCAGCATCGCCTCGATCAGGTTCGGCAGCGCCGAGGCATCGGCCAGATCCTCGGGCATGTCGGCGCCGTCGAAATCCGAGCCGAGCGCGACGCCATCCTCGCCCAGCAGGGACAGCAGGTGGTCGAGATGGCGCAGCATGATCTCGAAGCCGTGCATCGGCTCGCGCCGGCCCTCGGGATGCAGGAAGCCCACGGCGAAATTCAGCCCGACCAGGCCGCCGGTGCCGGCGATCACCCGCAATTGCCGGTCGGTCAGGTTGCGCGAGCTGGGCGCCACGGCATGGGCGCAGCTATGGCTGGCGACCAGCGGCGCATCCGACAGCCGCGCCACGTCGTCGAAGCCCTTCTCGTTCAGATGCGACAGGTCCAGCATGATCCGCAGCCGGTTGCATTCCCGCACCAGATCCTTGCCCGCCTCTGTCAGCCCCGGCCCGGTATCGGGCGAGGACGGGAAGGCGAAGGGCACGCCATGGGCATAGCGGGTCGGCCGCGACCAGACCGGCCCCAGCGAGCGCAGCCCCATGGCGTGCCAGACATGCAGCGCGTCAAGATCGGGGATCGGCTCGGCGCCCTCGATATGCAGGATGGCGGCGATGCGGCCGGCGGCGATGCTGGAGCGCAGTTCGGCGGCGGTGCGGCAGATGTCCAGCGTGCCGGTCCGCGCCATTGCCATCAGTTGCCCGGCCTGGGCCAGGGCATGGGGCAGGGCCGCGGCGGCCGGCACTTCGGCCGGCAGCGGAAGCGTGAAGGGCGGGTTCTTCTTCAGCATCGCGGCCAGCGCATCGTCGGGGCCGGGCGGCGAGGGCGTCCAGATGGCGAAGAAGCCGCCGGCGAAGCCGCCCAACCTCATGCGCGGCAGATCCAGATGACCGGTGCCGTCGCCCTCGAGCCAGAGCCGGTCGCGCGCCGGCCCCGCGGCCACCATGCGCTGCAGAAAATCGTTGTGACCGTCAAAGACCGGAATCATCGCGCCTTCCTTTCGCTCAGTGGCCGCACCATGCGCCCGATGCCGGGAAGCTGCAACCTCCTGACCGGCAAGCCGGAAAACCGCTGCCATTCCCGCCGTCCTGCGCTAAGCTGCAGCTGTCGCGAGGCAAGAGGAGGCCCAGCCAATGACCCGGATCGCAAAGGAATTCGACGGCCAGACGGTGATCTGCACCTTCGAGGTGACACCCGGTTCGGCGCATGACGTGATCGACGCGCTGAACGATGCCTACAAGCATGTGATCAGCCAACAGCCCGGCTATATCTCGGGGGCGATCCATCTGAACGATGCGCAGACCCGCATCGCCACCTATTCGCAATGGCGCGACCGGCGCGACTATCAGGCCATGCTGCGCAGCCCCGAGATGCGCGAGAGGAACCGGGCCATCGCCGCCATGTGCCGGCATTTCGAGCCGGTGATGTACGAGGTGATCGACACCTGGCAAGCCTGAGGCGCCGGCCGATGCTGCGGCTGCGAAAAAGCCTCGCCTTGCGTGCGTTTCGCCCCTAGTCTGGCGGAAAACGGCCCGCAACGCCGGGCGGGCCGAGGCCGGAACGGAGGGCTCATGGCAGGACGCATCATCACGGTTGCCCAGCAGAAGGGCGGCTCGGGCAAGACCACCATCGCGGTGAATCTGGCGGTGGCGCTGCGCGGGCGCGGGCATACCGTCGCGCTGCTGGACACCGATCCGCAGGGCAGCATGGGGCGCTGGTTCCTGGAACGGCTGGGCCGGCTGGGCGAGGACGAGGCGCTGGAGTTCTCGACCTCCTCGGCCTGGGGGGCCAGCTACGAATCCGACAAGCTGAAGAAGCGTTTCGATTACGTCATCATCGACACGCCGCCCAAGATCGACAGCGACCTGCGCCCGGCGCTGCGGGTGGCCGATCTGGTGCTGGTGCCGGTGGCGACCAGCCATGTCGACCTGTGGGCGACCGAGGGGGTTCTGGACCTGGCCCGGCGCGAGAAATGCGATATGCTGATCGTGCTGAACCGCACCCGGCCGCATACCCGCCTGGCGGTGGAAGTGGCCGGGAAGGCCGAGGAACTGGGCGCCGAGGTGGCCGGCGCGCAGATCGCCAACCGCGTCGGCTATGCCGAGACGCTGGGCCAGGGGCTGGGCGCGGGCGACGGGTCGCGCCATGCCCAGGCCCGGGCCGAGGTCGAGGCGCTGACCGACGAGATCCTGTCTCGCCTGCCCTGAGATCGGCGGCGTTCCGCCGAGCCGCGCAAGGCAAGGAACCCGCCGATGCCCGGGGCGTTGTCGCCGAGTTGTCCGTATCGAGGAGACCGTCCCATGAAGCCGATCCTGCCCGTCGTGATGCTCGCCCCGCTGCTGGCGGCGGCCTGCGTCCCGGAATCGACCGCCCCGGAACCCGCCGCGCCGCCCGCGATTGCCGATGACAGCTGTGGCGCCAGCCGCTACCTGCCGCTGATCGGCCAGACCGGCCCGACCATCAGCGTGCCGGCCAACACGCCCTATCGCAGCTACAAGACCGGCGACCCGGTGACCATGGATTACAACCCGGCCCGGCTGAACTTCGAACATGACAAGACCGGCAAGCTGGTCCGGGTGAGCTGCGGCTGACCCGGCGTCCGGCGCCGGGGTCTGACGGGTATTTGGGCAACGAAGCAGGGGCCGCCGCCGGCCCCGCGCTCAGGACCGGCGCCTGGATCGCTTGTTGCCGCCCCGCTGCCCGGCGCGGCCGGCGGTGGAGCGCCCCGAGGATTTGACCGCCGCCTCGGCGGCTTCCTCGATGGCCGATTGCCGGGCCAGCGGGTCGTCGGCGACGGCCAGTTCCACCGCCTCCAGCCGCTTGACCTCGTCGCGCAGCCGGGCGGCTTCCTCGAATTCCAGGTTCTCGGCTGCCTTGCGCATCTGGACGCGCAGCGCGTCCAGATGGGCCTGCAGGTTCGCGCCGACCAGGGGCTTGTCGATGCGGGTGGTGATGCGCGACTGGTCGGTGTCCCCCTGCCAGAGCCCGGCCAGCACATCCTCGACATTCTTGCGCACGGTTTGCGGGGTGATGCCATGTTCGAGGTTGTAGGCCATCTGTTTCTGCCGCCGGCGCTCGGTCTCGGCCATGGCGCGCTCCATGCTGCCGGTGATGCGGTCGGCATACATGATGACGCGGCCGTCGGCATTGCGGGCGGCGCGACCGATGGTCTGGATCAGCGAGGTTTCCGAGCGCAGGAAACCTTCCTTGTCCGCATCCAGGATGGCGACCAGGCCGCATTCTGGAATATCAAGGCCTTCGCGCAACAAGTTGATGCCGACCAGCACGTCGAAGGCGCCCAGCCGCAGGTCGCGCAGGATCTCGATGCGCTCGATGGTGTCGATGTCGCTGTGCATGTAGCGCACGCGGATGCCTTGTTCATGCAGATATTCGGTCAGATCCTCGGCCATGCGCTTGGTCAGGGTGGTGACCAGCGTGCGCATGCCGGCGGCGCTGACCTTGCGCACCTCGTCCAAGAGATCGTCCACCTGCATCTCGACCGGGCGGATCTCGATCTGCGGATCCAGCAGGCCGGTGGGGCGGATGACCTGTTCGGTAAAGACGCCGCCGGTCTGGTCCAGTTCCCATTGCGCCGGCGTGGCGCTGACATAGACCGATTGCGGGCGCATGGCGTCCCATTCCTCGAATTTCAGCGGCCGGTTGTCCATGCAGGAGGGCAGGCGGAAGCCGTGCTCGGCCAGGGTGAACTTGCGCCGGAAGTCGCCGCGATACATGCCGCCGATCTGCGGCACCGAGACATGCGATTCATCCGCAAAGACGATGGCATTGTCGGGGATGAACTCGAACAGCGTCGGTGGCGGTTCGCCCGGCGCGCGGCCGGTCAGGTAGCGAGAATAGTTCTCGATCCCGTTGCAAACCCCTGTCGCTTCAAGCATTTCCAGATCGAAGTTCGTGCGTTGCTCGAGCCGCTGCGCCTCCAGCAGCTTGCCCTCATCGGTCAATTGCTTCAGCCGCGCCTGAAGTTCGGCGCGTATTCCCTTGATTGCTTGTTGCAAAGTCGGGCGCGGGGTGACGTAGTGGCTGTTGGCATAGATGCGGATCTGCTTGAAGCCGTCGGTCTTTGCCCCGGTCAGGGGGTCGAATTCGGTAATGGATTCAAGCTCATTTCCGAAGAAGTCGAAGCGCCAGGCCCGGTCTTCCAGGTGCGCCGGCCAGACCTCGACCACATCGCCGCGCACCCGGAAGCCGCCGCGCTGGAAGGCGGCGTCAAGGCGGCGGTATTGCTGCGCGACCAGCTCGGCCAGGAATTCGCGCTGGTCGTAAAGCTGGCCGACCACCATGTCCTGGGTCATCGCCGAATAGGTCTCGACCGAGCCGATGCCGTAGATGCAGCTGACCGAGGCGACGATGATCACGTCGTCGCGCTCCAGCAGCGCCCGGGTGGCCGAATGGCGCATCCGGTCGATGGCCTCGTTGATCTGCGACTCCTTCTCGATATAGGTGTCCGAGCGCGGCACATAGGCTTCGGGCTGATAGTAGTCGTAATAGCTGACGAAATATTCGACGGCGTTTTCCGGGAAAAAGCCTTTGAACTCGCCGTATAATTGCGCGGCCAGGGTCTTGTTCGGGGCCAGGATGATGGCGGGGCGCTGCGTCGCCTCGATCACCTTGGCCATGGTATAGGTCTTGCCGGTGCCGGTGGCGCCCAGCAACACCTGATCGCGCTCGCCGTCCATCACCCCCCGGGACAGCTCGACGATGGCGGTGGGCTGGTCGCCGGCCGGCTGGAACTCGGATTGCATGACGAAGCGCTTGCCGCCCTCAAGCTTGGGCCGCGTCACCTCGGCGAAGCGCGCGACGGGGGCGTTGGTGTTGTTGTGGCCCATGGTTTCACCTTTGTTCCTGCCTGGGTGAATCTGGCGCTTTCGCGCCGCGATGCAACCCCGGCCGAAGCAGATCGGGCGACAATCCTGCATGTGCGGCAGGAAATCGCGGTCCGGGCATCTTGATCGGCCGCCCCGCATCGGGGATAAGGCGGGCAAGCAAGAACAGAGGGTTCCCGCCAATGCGAGTCCGCATCTACAAGCCTGCCCGCAATGCGATGCAATCGGGCGTCGCGCGCACCAAGGAATGGGTGCTGGTCTTTCCCGCCGCCGACGCGCGCGAGATCGACCCGCTGATGGGCTGGACCAGCAGCGACGACACCCAGGCCCAGGTGCGCCTGCGCTTCGAGACCCGCAAGCAGGCCGAGGATTATGCCCGCGAAAAGGGGCTCGACTACGAGGTGATCGAGCCGCATGACCGCGCCGCCAATATCCGCCCCCGCGGCTATGGCGAGAACTTCGCCTATGATCGCCGGGCACCCTGGACGCACTGATCCGGCCGCGCCGCGAAAGCGGGCATTCGAGGAACAGAGAAGCCGGGGGCGGCGCCCTCGGCTTCTTCGTTGTCCAAATACCGCGAATCGCGGCGCTGCCGCCGCTCAGACCGTGTCGAGATAAAGCTCGACGGTTTCCTCGTCCGACAGTTCGGCCATGTAACGCAGTTCCTGCCGCTTGGTCATGACGAAGTTCTCGATCAGATGCGACGGGAAGATGCGCCTGATCTCGGGCGAGGCGGCGAAGGCGTCGATCGCGTCGCCCCAGCTTCCCGGAAGCTGCTCCAGCCCCTGCTCGTAGGCATTGCCCTTGATCGGCGGCGGCGGTTCGGCCTTGTCCTCGATGCCGTTCAGCGCCGCGCCCAGCACCGCCGCGACCGTCAGGTAGGGATTCACGTCGCCGCCGGCCACCCGATGCTCGATCCGGCGCGCTTTCGGACCCGAGGAGGGGATGCGGATGGCCGAGGTGCGGTTCTCATAGGCCCAGCCGATGCCGGTCGGCGCATGGGCGTTGGGCACCAGCCGGTCGTAGCTGTTCTCGTGCGGGGCGAACAGCAGCGTCGAGCCGGGCATGGCGGCAAGGCAGCCGGCGACGGCATGGCGCAACATCTCCGACCCCTCGTCGCCGCCATTGTCGAAGACATTGCGGCCCTGCCGGTCCAGCACCGAGAAATGCATGTGCATGCCCGAGCCGTTCCATTCCTCATAGGGCTTGGCCATGAACGAGCCGGCGAAGCCATACTGCCGCGCCAAGCCCTTGACCAGCAGCTTGAACAGCCAGGCATCGTCGGCGGCTTTCAGCGGGTCGGGCTGGTGCATCAGGTTGATCTCGAACTGGCCCGGCGCGGCTTCCGAGATCGCGGTATCGGCGGGAATGTCCATCGCCTCGCAGGCCTGGTAAAGCGCGGTAAAGAAGCGGTCGAAGGCGTCGAGGGCGCGCAGGCTCAGCGTTTCGGCCCCGGTGCGGCGCTTGCCCGAACGCGGGCTGGGCGGCACGCGCAACTGGCCGCCGGAATCGTCGATCAGGAAGAACTCCAGCTCGGTCGCCACCACCGGGGTCAGGCCGGCGGCCTTGTAGCGGTCCACGACCCGGGCCAGTGCCTGGCGCGGATCGCCCTCATAGGGGCGGCCGTCCAGGTGGAACATCCAGATCGGCAAGAGACCGGTCGGCGCCTCGAGCCAGGGCATGGGCATGAAGCCGCGTTCGGTCGGCAGCAGCAGCCCGTCGGGGTCGCCGGCCTGGAAGACCAGCGGGCTGTCCTCGATATCCTCGCCCCAGATGTCCATGTTCAACACCGAGAACGGGAATTTCGTGCCCTCGCTCAGCAGCTTGTCGGCAAAGCGCGCCGGGATGCGCTTGCCGCGCGCCACGCCGTTCAGATCGGCGGCTGCGATGCGGATGGTCTTGACTTCCGGATGCTCGCGCAGCCAGTCCATGGATCACCTGATGAGATTGGGCCGGTAGCGGATCTTCTTCGCCGCGCCGGGCAGATGGCGGTTCAACCGCCGATTGGCCACCCCGAACAGCGCGATCAGCCCCAGTGTCAGAAGGACGAAATAGGCCGCGACGATCGGATAGGCGACGAAGGGGTTGAAGGTCTTGTCGGCGAAATAGTTCGCGTAATAAAGTGCGTCGCCGCGTTGCTGGAAGGCCGGGAAGCCGGAAAAGAACACCAGCGTCGTGGCATGGAACAGGAAAATCGCCTCGTTGGTATAGGCGGGCCAGGCGAGGCGCATCGCGGTCGGCCAGACGACGCGGCGATAGCGGGTCCAGCCGGCCATGCCATAGGCATCGGCGGCCTCCAGTTCCCCCTTGGGCAGGTTGCGCAGCGCGCCGTGGAAGATCTCGGCCGAATAGGCGGCGGTGTTCAGCACCAGCACCAGCAGCGCCCCGGCCCAGGCCCGGGTCATCCAATGGGTCTGCACGGTGATGCCCAGCACCTCGATGCCGGCGCGGGGCAATTGCACCAGCATCTCATAGGCCAGAAAGAACTGGATGAAGAGCGGGCTGCCACGGAACAGGAAAACGAACCATTCCGCCGGCTTGCGCAGCAACGGGTTGCGGCTGGCCTTGGCCATCGCCAGCGCATTGGCCAGGAAGAAGCCGAAGAACACCGCCAGCGCGCCGAAATAGATGTTCCAGATCAGCCCGGAACCGATCAGCGTCATTTGCTCGCACAGGCTGAAGCCGCTGCGCGGCAGCAGCCGTTCGCCCATGCCGATGGCGCGCAGCCCGTAGTCCTGAAGGGTCTGCAGGCACTGGTTCATGTGGCGGCCTTTCGCATCGCCTCGCCGGCGGCGGTGGCCTGCCCGGCCGAGAGCCGCGTCCTGAGCCGGTCGAAGATCCGCTCGGACCCCCAGGTCATCAGCAGATAGAAGACCAGGACGGCCAGGAAATAGTAGATGCGCCAGTCGGGATGCGGATAGGCATAGGCGCTGGTCTTAGCCGATCCCAGCTCGCGCGCCCAATAGACGATGTCCTCGATGCCCAGCACGAACAGCAGCGGCGTGGCCTTGATCAGGATCATCCACAGATTGGCCAGGCCGGGCAGGGCATAGGTCCACATCTGCGGGATCAGGACGCGCCGGTTCACCTGGCGCGGGCTCATGCCGTAGGCCTCGGCGGTCTCGAGCTGGGCGCGCGGCACGGCAGCCATGGCGCCATGCAGCACGTTGGCGGCAAAGGCGCCGAAGACCACCGCGAAGGCGATCACCGCCAGGAAGATGCCATAGAGCTGATGCACCCATTCCGGCGAGGTCGAGAGCGGCAGTTTGGCGGCGGCGCAGACGATGAACTCATTGCCCTGCCGCACCGGCACCGACGGGTCGCAATAGACGCGCGAGCGCAGCCATTCGAAACCCTGGTCCAGCGCGATCGGCACGAACAGGAAGAAGATGATGTCCGGCACGCCGCGCACCATCGAGGTATAGACGCGCCCGAACCAGCGCAGCGGCGTCAGGCGCGACCGCGCGGCCATGGCGCCGCCGAAGCCGAACAGCAGCGCCACCGGCGCGGTGATCGCCAGAAGCGCCAGCACCGTGCCGAAGCTGGCATAGAACAGCATGTGGCTGCCGGTCGTCAGATAGCATGACAACCAGGCCAGGCCCTGCAGGGCAGAGGGATCGGTGCAAATGGGAAACATCGTGCCGCCGGTTTGGCCGCCGCGGCACCGGCCGCGGCGGTGTCAGTCAGATCATTCGTGCGTCTGCGCGTCCGCGCCGAAATACTTCCGGATCATTTCGTTCAGGCTGCCGTCCTGCTTCATGGAGTCGATCGCCGCATTCAGCTTGTCGCGCAGCGCGTTGTCGGACTGGCGCAGGCCGATGCCGATGCCCTCGTCCAGCCGCACCTGCTCGCCCACGAAGATCAGGTCGTCGCTATCTTCGACGAAGGGGCGCATGACCTCGTGGTCGCCGAAGGCGGCGTCGGCCTCGCCATTGCGGACGGCGGCGAAGACCTGGTCGATATTGGGATATTCCAGCATCGTCGCCTTGGTGCCGGCGATATGCGAGGCCTGCACGGTCCCGGTCTGCACCGCGATGATGCCGCCTTCCAGGTCGGCGCCTTCATCCAGCGCCACATAGGAGGAGGGCGCGGGCGGCAGGTAGTCCTGGGTGAAGGCGATGGCCTTCTTGCGCTCCTCGTTGATGCTCATCGCCGCCATGATCGCGTCGTAGTTCGACGAGACCAGGTTCGGGATGATGGAATCCCAGTCGTTCTTGACCCAGGTGCATTGCAACTCGGCGCGCTTGCACAACTCGTTGCCCAGATCGACCTCGAACCCGGCAAGCTGGCCCTGTTCGTTCACGAGGTTGTAGGGAGGATAGGCTCCCTCGGTCGCGATGCGCACGGTCTGTGCCATGCCCATGCCCGCGGTCAGGACGAGCGCCGCGGCGGCAACCATCAGTTTCTTCATTTCATCCAGTCTCCTGTTGGTCTTGTCATTGGGCCATGGTTGCGCTCAGGAACTGGCGCAGCCGCTCGGAGCGCGGCGCCCCGAACAGCTGCGCCGGCGACCCCTCTTCCTCGATCCGGCCCTGATGGAGGAAAACCACGTGATCGCTGACATCGGCCGCCAGCCGCATGTCATGGGTGACGAGCAGCATGGTGCGATGCTCGGTTGCCAGGGTCTTGATGACCCGCACCACCTCCTGCTGCAATTCCGGGTCGAGCGCGCTGGTCGGTTCATCCAGCAGCAGCGCCTTGGGCTCCATGCAGAGCGCGCGGGCGATGGCGGCGCGCTGCTGCTGGCCGCCCGACAATTGCGCCGGCCAGGCCCCGGCCTTGTCGCCGATGCCGACCTTGGCCAGCAATTCGCGGGCCCGTGCCTCGACCTCGGCCGGATTGCGCTTCAGGACATGGACCGGCGCCTCCATGACGTTCTGCAGGACGGTCATGTGCGACCACAGGTTGAACTGCTGGAACACCATCGACAGGTTGGTGCGCAGCCGCGTCACCTGGGCGCGGTCGGCGGGCACCCGCGCCGGGCCGGCGCCGCGCCAGCGGACCGATTCGCCCTCGAACAGGATCTCGCCCTGCTGGCTGTCCTCGAGCAGGTTGCAGCAGCGCAGCAGCGTCGACTTGCCCGAGCCCGAGGAGCCGATCAGGCTGATGACATGGCCGCGCGGGGCGGTCAGGCTGACGCCCTTGAGAACCTGGAGCGGGCCATAGGCCTTGTGCAGGTCGCGGATCTCTATCACCGGCACCCGGGCCGCTTCGGCCGGTGCCGCGTTCTGTTCACTGTGGCTCATGCGGATATGAGGCGATATTTATCGGGCGATTGCAACGGTTTCCTTGCTGGCTTTCCAGTCAGGTTGTCACGCTGCGGGGGCGTGGATACGGGCGGCGGGCGCTTCGCCGCGGGCTGGGCGATTCCGGTCACGGATCGGTCAGCCCAAGGCCGTTCATCGCCCTTTGCCGAGCCAGCGCCGCATCGCGGTCGTTGATCCCCAGCAGGCCGGCGACCAGCCGCACCAGCGATTCCTCGTCCGCGTCGCGGCGGCCGTCGGCAAAGGCGACCTCCCACATGGCGGCGATGATGTCGTGCCGGTCGGCCAGCTCGATTCGGTCCTTGACCGTGCGGGTGAAGCGCACGGTGTCCGGTGCCTCGGCCTCGATCATTTCGGCCGCCACCCGCCACTCGGTCGCTTCGGTGGCGCTCAGGCCGCGGCGGCGGGCCAGGATCTGGTCGATGCGCAGCTTCTCGGCCGGACCATAATGGTCGTCGGCACGGGCGAGGCGCACCAGAAGCGCGGCGATGGCCACCTCGGCATCCTGCCCGCTCAGGCGGGTCGGATCGGAGGTGTCGGTGAAAAGGCGGCTCAGCAGGTTGCGAAACATGGGCCGGATATTAGGACAATTCGGGGCGGCAACAACAGGTTTCGGAAATGTGTCAGACAGATTCCCAGCCCTCGACAATGGCCAGGTCCGCGATCGAGCAGGGCTGGCGCAGCGCCAGCGCCGCCTGGTATTCGGGACTGTGATAGCAGGCGCGGGCGGTTTCCAGGTCGGCGAATTCGATCACCACGGTGCGGGGCCGCATCCGGCCCTCGACCACCTCCAGCGCACCGCCGCGCACCAGGAAACGCGCGCCGTATTTCTGGAAGGCCGCGGCATTGGCCCGGCGATAGGCCTCGTAGGCGGCGGGGTCGTCGACCGTGACATGGCCGATCCAATAGGCTTTGGGCAAGATGGGCTCCTTGCGGACGAGGTGCGCGCCGATCATGCCGCGCCGGCCGGCAGCCGCAAGCCCCATCCGGCCTCAGTAACGTTGCGGCACGTAGAGTTCGGGCGGCAGCACCTCGCGCTCGTAATCCGGATTGAAGACCCGGTCGGGCAGGGTGATCTCCTCGTGCGGGACCGGGCCGTAGGGGATCTGCGTCAGCAGATGCGCCATGCAGTTCAACCGCGCCCGCTTCTTGTCGTTGCCGGGCACGATATACCAGGGCGCCTCGGCGATGTTGGTGCGCTCGAACATCTCTTCCTTGGCCTTGGTGTAATCCTCCCAGCGGATGCGGGATTGCAGGTCCATCGGCGACAGTTTCCACTGTTTCAGCGGGTCGTGGATGCGCATCAGGAAGCGCATCTGCTGCTCTTCGTCGGTGATCGAGAACCAGTATTTCACCAGCCGGATGCCGGACCGCACCAGCATCCGCTCGAATTCCGGCACGTCGTCGAAGAACTGCTGCACCTCCTCCTCGGTGGCGAAGCCCATCACCCGCTCGACCCCGGCACGGTTGTACCAGCTGCGGTCGAAAAGCACGATCTCGCCCCCGGCCGGCAGGTGCGGGACGTAACGCTGGAAATACCATTGCGTCTTTTCGCGGTCCGAGGGCGCGGGCAGGGCGACGACCCGGGCGACGCGCGGGTTCAGCCGCTGGGTGATGCGCTTGATGGCGCCGCCCTTGCCGGCGCTGTCGCGGCCTTCGAAGATGACGACGACCTTTTCCTTGTTATGGGCCACCCAGTCCTGCAGCTTGATCAGCTCGGACTGCAGACGCAGCAATTCGCGGAAATAGTCGGCGCGCGGCATCTGGTCGGAATGGGTGTCGCGATAGATGCGGGCGATCTCCTGCGACAGGACCGCGTCTTCCATCTCGATCTCGACATCCTCGTCGAGCGTGTCCTGAAGCTCGGCTTCCAGCCAGTCGTTGGGCGTCTGGTCCTGCATGGGGATCTCCTGCTGTGTCATGCGCGATCTAGCCCCGCAATGTGACGATCCGGTGTCATCGCCGCGCATCGCGGCTAGAACAGTCCCGCGCAGTCGCGGATGATGCCGAAGGCGAATCCGCCGCCGCTGGCATCCGCCACCGTGCCGCACCAGCGTCCGTCGCTGGAAAACAGGCTCTTGCTGCCCCTGGGCCGATAGGCGACGCGCTTGCCGGTCACGGTGAACAGGTTCAGCGTCCCCGAGCCGTTCGGCGCGTAATAGCCCACCACCGAGCCGTCGGCGGTGAAGATCACCCGCTTTTCATTGGCGGGGTTGCGCGGCGAATTGGCATGGCTCGCGGCGCTGTTGGCCGAGTTCGCCGCCGAATTCGCCGCCGCATGCGGCGAGTTCGGCTGCCGCGAGGGCTGGTTCTGCGGCGCGCCGGGGCCAAGGTCGAAGGGCAGGCGCGTCTGGTCGATCAGGAACAGCGGCGCATCCGCAAACGCGGGTGCGGCAGCAAGCAACAGGGCGGATAGCAGGGCAAGACGCATGTCGGGACCGTTTCTCTGGTCCCGGCATTATGGCGCGGCGCGGCGGTTCAGACCAGCCGCTCGTTATCCATCGCGGCGCGGATGAAGCCGGCGAACAGCGGCGCAGGCTCGAAGGGCTTCGACTTCAGCTCGGGATGCGACTGCACGCCGATGAACCAGGGATGGTCGCGATATTCCACCACCTCGGGCAACCGCCCGTCCGGCGACATGCCCGAGAAGCTGAGCCCCGCGGTCTCGAGCTGCTCGCGATATTTCGCGTCCACCTCGTAGCGGTGGCGGTGGCGGTCCTCGATCTCCAGCGCGCCGTCGTAGATTTCCGAGATCTTCGAGCCCGCCGCCAGCACCGCCGTATAGGCGCCCAGCCGCATGGTGCCGCCCTTGTCGTCGGTCAGCTTGCGCTGCACGGTGTAATTGCCCTGCACCCATTCCTTGAGGTGGTAGACGACCGGGGTGAAGCGGGTCTTGCCGGCCTCGTGGTCGAACTCCTCGGAGCCGGCGTCGGGCATGTCGGCAAGGTTCCGCGCCGCCTCGATCACCGCCATCTGCATGCCCAGGCAGATGCCCAGATAGGGCACCTTCTTCTCGCGCGCGTAGCGGGCGGCGGCGATCATGCCCTCGGTGCCGCGTTCGCCGAAACCGCCGGGGACGATGATACCGTTATAGCCGTCCAGCAGATGCGCGCCTTCGCCTTCCAACTTCTCGCTGTCGACCCAGTCGGCCTTGACGCGGACGCGATTGGCCATGCCGCCATGGGTCAGCGCCTCGGCGATGGATTTATAGGCGTCCTCAAGCTGGGTATACTTGCCGACCACGGCGATGCGGACCTGGCCCTCGGCATGGGTCAGCCGGTCCATCACGTCCTCCCACCGGGTCAGGTCGGGGCGCGGGGCCGGGCTGATCTGGAAAGCGTCCAGCACCGCCTGGTCGAGGCCGGCGCGGTGATAGGCCAGCGGCGCCTCGTAGATCGACCTCAGGTCATAGGCCGGGATCACCGCATCGGGACGGACGTTGCAGAACAGCGCGATCTTGGCGCGTTCCTTTTCCGGGATCGGATGCTCGCTGCGGCAGACCAGCACGTCGGGCTGCAGGCCGATCGAGCGCAGCTCCTTGACCGAATGCTGCGTGGGCTTGGTCTTCAGCTCGCCCGAGGCGGCCAGATAGGGCAGCAGCGTCAGGTGCATGAAGATGCATTGTCCGCGCGGCCGCTCCTGCGAGAATTGCCGGATGGCCTCGAAGAAGGGCAGGCCCTCGATGTCGCCCACGGTGCCGCCGATCTCGCAGAGCATGAAATCGACCTCGTCCTCGCCCACGGCCAGGAAGTCCTTGATTTCGTTGGTGACGTGCGGGATGACCTGGATGGTCTTGCCCAGATAGGCGCCGCGGCGCTCCTTCTCCAGCACGTTGGAATAGATGCGGCCCGAGGAAACCGAGTCGGTCCTGCGCGCCGAAACGCCGGTGAAGCGCTCGTAATGGCCCAGGTCCAGGTCGGTCTCGGCCCCGTCGTCGGTGACGAAGACCTCGCCATGCTCGAAGGGGCTCATCGTGCCGGGATCGACGTTCAGGTAGGGGTCGAGCTTGCGCAGCCGGACGGTGAAGCCGCGCGCCTGCAACAGCGCCCCCAGCGCCGCCGATGCCAGCCCCTTGCCGAGCGAAGAAACCACACCGCCGGTGATGAAGATGTAACGCGCCATCGAGGCCCCCGTGAATAATCCAATAGAAGATCGCGGCCCGAATCTGGGCGGTTTCACGGGACTCGAGTCATATCCGATTTATCCCGTGGCCGCAACGGACCGCAAGTTGTTGTAAGGGGCGCCCGTCGCGCCCCAAGTTGTGGTGTCAGTTATTGGCGGGCGCTGCGGCCGGATCGGCCGGCGGCGCTGCGGCCGGGGTTTCGGCGGCCGGGGTTTCTGCGGTCGGCGCCTCGGGTGCCGGGGCCAAGGGCGCGGCCGGGGTTTCCGCCGCCGGCGGCGTCACCGGCTGCGCTGCGGGCGCATCGCCTTCGGTGGCGGCCGGCGCCTGCGAGGCCGGCGCAGGCGGCGCGACCGGCTGGCCGGCGCCCGGAACCACGCGCTGGCCGGCGCCGGGCGGCGGCCGATATTCGCCGATGCCCGGCAGCGAGGTGGCCGGGGCTTGCTGCGAGCCGCCGCCAAGGTCGAGCTGGTCGACGATCGAGCCGCTCGAAGCGTTGCGGGCCGCGATGACGGTGAGGGTCATCGAAGTGATGATGAAGCCGATGGCAAAGATCCAGGTCAGGCGCGACAGCGCATTCGCCGCCTGGCGGCCGGTCATGACCCCGCCGCCTCCGCCGCTGCCCATGCCAAGGCCGCCGCCTTCGGACCGCTGCAGCAGCACCACCCCGATCAGAAGCACGGCGAGGATCAGATGCACGGTAAGAACGACGTTTTCCACCACGGGGCCTTTCATTCAGCGACGCGCCTATCTAGTCACCAAGGCACGGATTGGCAAGCGGGGGCGGGCATGGGCGCGCTGATGATCCAGGGGACCGGGTCGAATGTAGGAAAATCCCTGCTGGTGGCGGGGTTGTGCCGGGCCGCGCGGCGGCGCGGAATCACTGTGGCGCCCTTCAAGCCGCAGAATATGTCGAACAATGCCGCCGTGACCCCGGACGGGGGCGAGATCGGCCGGGCGCAGGCGCTGCAGGCGCGGGCGGCGGGTCTGGCGCCCTCGGTGCACATGAACCCGGTTCTGCTGAAGCCCGAGACCGACCGGGCCGCGCAGGTGGTGGTGCAGGGCCGCGCCGTGACCCGGGCGGCGGCGGCGGATTACGGTGCGCTGAAGGCGCGGCTGATGGGCGCGGTGCAGGACAGCTTCGCCAGGCTGCGCGCCGCGCATGAACTGGTGCTGGTCGAGGGCGCGGGCAGCCCGGCCGAGGTCAACCTGCGCGCCCGCGACATCGCCAACATGGGCTTTGCCCGCGCGGCCAGCGTGCCGGTGGTGCTGGCCGGCGATATCGACCGCGGCGGCGTGATCGCGCAGATCGTCGGCACCCAGGCGGTGATCGACCCCGAGGATGCCGCGATGATCCGCGGCTTCCTGATCAACCGCTTCCGCGGCGATCCGGCGCTGTTCGACGCCGGGCGCGCCTTCATCGCCGGGCGCACCGGCTGGCCGGATCTGGGGCTGGTGCCCTGGTTCCCCGATGCCGCGCTGCTGCCGGCCGAGGATGCGGTGGATCTGCGCCGCGTCTCGGGCACGGGCGGGCTGCACATCGCCTGCCCGATGCTGTCGCGGATCGCCAATTTCGACGATCTCGACCCGCTGGCGGCCGAGCCGGGGGTGCGGCTGACCATGGTGCCGCCCGGGCAGGCGCTGCCCGGCAACGCCGATCTGGTGATCCTGCCGGGCACCAAATCGACGCGCGGCGACCTGGCCTTCCTGCGCGAGCAGGGTTGGGACATCGACCTTTGCGCGCATATGCGGCGTGGCGGCCGGGTGCTAGGCATCTGCGGCGGCTATCAGATGCTGGGCCGCCGGGTCCACGACCCCGAGGGGCATGACGGCAGCCCCGGCAGCACCCCGGGCCTTGGCCTGCTGGATGTCGAGACCCGCATGTCCTCCGAGAAGCGGCTGACGCGGATCGAAGGCACGGCGCTCGGCCAGCCGGTCGAGGGCTACGAGATCCACATGGGCCGCACCGAGGGCCCGGACTGCGCCCGCCCCTTCGCCCATATCCCCGAGTCGGACGGCGCCGTCAGCCCCGACGGCCGCGTCGCCGGCACCTATCTGCACGGGCTGTTTTCCGGCGATGCCTTCCGCGCCGCCTGGCTGGCCGGATTCGGTACCGCCTCGGCGCTGGATTACGGCGCCGGCGTCGAGGACGTGCTGGACCGGCTGGCCGCGCATCTGGAAGTGCATCTGGACATTGATGCGCTCTTCGCGCTGGCGCGCTAGGGACCGGGGTTTCGCGTCGGCCTGCTAGAGAATCTCGGCCAGGATGCGCGCAGCCTCGGCCTGGCAAGGGATCAGGCGGGCGCGGTCCTCGCCGGGGAAAAAGCGCGCGCGGGTGGCGGTCGGCATCGGCGCCGGCTCGGCGATGACCACGCGCGGGCCCAGGGTCTCGTTCTCGGCCTGCCAGCTGCGGGCCAGGGCGATCTGCCCGGCCTTGGTGGCGCCGTAGCTGCCGAAGAATTTCTGCCCGGCGCGCCGGTCGTCGAAGAACAGCGCCGTGCCGTTGCGGGCGCGCAGCAGCGGCTCGATCAGCCCGATCAGCCCGCGCGTGGCGACCAGGTTCAGATCGACCGATTTCTGGAAATCCTTGCCATCGACATGCCCGGCCGGGGACAGCGGCGCGGCATGGATCGCGCAATGCGCCCAGAGGTCCAGCCCGCCCCAGCGGGACATGACGGCCTGCACCATCTGCACCATGGCCTCGGGCCGGCCGACATCCATCGGCGCCAGCGTCGCCGAGCCGCCGGCCTTGCGGATGCGGTCGTCGAGCTCCTCCAGCGCGCCGGTGGTGCGGGCGACGGCAAGGATGTGCCAGCCCCGCCCGGCGAGGGTTTCGGCCAAAGCGGCGCCAAGGCCGCGCGAGGCGCCGGTGATCAGCGCGATTTTGTCATGCTCGGTCATGGCGCCGATTTCGCATCGGCCGCCGCCGCGCGCAAGCCCCTTGCCGGTGCAGTGGCGCGGCTGCGTCACATTGCCTGGCCGTCAACCGGGCTGTTGCAGTCGGGCCAGCGCGCTTTGGCACATGCCCAGCCCCAGCCATTGGCAGCCGCTGCAGATCCGGTTCAGGTCCTCGGGCGCCAGCCGCGCGGTGGCGCGGGCCTGCGCCTCGGCCCAGCTCATGCGCTGGCCCGGGCGGATGCCGAGCGCCGCGGCATGGCGCTTGTCCAGCCGCGAGATGCGCTCGTCCGAGGCGCAGCCGATGCCGCGCCGCGACGGACAGGGGCCGCAGATCGAATCGGCCATGACGGTGAAGACCACCGGCGTCTGCGGATCGGCGCGCAGCCGGTCATGCACGATGGCGTTCATGTTCTCGGTGAAGTCCGGCGAATAGCCGCGCCCCTGCCAGCCGATCGAGCAAAGCACATGGTGCGGGCGCAGCAGAACGGCCCCGGAACTGTTCCGGGGCCGGTCTTGGTTCTGGTCGGAAGCGCTCAGCGGGCGTCCAGCGGCTTGTAGTCGCGTCGCGGCGAGCCGACGTAAAGCTGGCGCGGGCGGCCGATCTTGTTCTGCGGATCGGCGATCATCTCCTTCCACTGCGAGATCCAGCCGACGGTGCGCGACAGCGCGAAGATCGGCGTGAACATCGAGGTCGGGAAGCCCATCGCCTCGAGGATGATCCCCGAGTAGAAATCGACGTTCGGATAGAGCTTCTTCGAGACGAAATACTCGTCCTCCAGCGCGATCCGTTCCAGCTCCTTGGCGACCTGCAGCGTCGGGTTGTTGTGAACGCCCAAGAGGTCCAGCACCTCGTCGGCCGATTCCTTCATCACCTTGGCGCGCGGGTCGAAGTTCTTGTAGACCCGATGGCCGAAACCCATCAGCCGGAACGGGTCGTTCTTGTCCTTGGCGCGGGCGATGAACTCGGGGATGCGCTCGACCGAGCCGATCTCGCGCAGCATTTCCAGGCAGGCCTGGTTGGCGCCGCCATGCGCCGGACCCCAGAGGCAGGCAATGCCGGCCGCGATGCAGGCGAAGGGATTCGCGCCCGAGGAGCCGGCCAGCCGCACGGTCGAGGTCGAGGCGTTCTGCTCGTGATCGGCATGAAGCGTGAAGATGCGGTCCATGGCCCGCGACAGCGCCGGGTCGACATGATAGGGTTCGGCCGGGACCGAGAAGCACATGTGCAGGAAATTGCTGGCATAATCCAGCTCGTTCCGCGGATAGACGAAGGGTTGGCCCAGCGAATACTTATAGGCCATGGCGGCGATGGTCGGCACCTTGGCGATCAGCCGGATCGAGGCGATCTCGCGCTGCACCGGGTCGTTGATGTCGATCGAGTCGTGATAAAAGGCCGACATCGCCCCGACCACGCCGACCATGGTCGCCATCGGATGGCTGTCGCGGCGGAAGCCGCGGAAGAAATAGTGCATCTGCTCATGCACCATGGTGTGGCGGGTGATCCGGGTCTCGAAATCCGCCAGCTGGTCCTTGTTCGGCAGCTCGCCGTAAAGCAGCAGGTAGCAGACTTCCAGGTAATGCGACTGATCGGCCAGCTGCTCGATCGGGTAGCCGCGATACCACAGCTCGCCCTTGTCACCGTCGATATAGGTGATGGTCGAGTCGCAGGACGCGGTCGAAGTGAAGCCGGGGTCGTAGGTGAAGACGTCCGCCTGGGCGTAGAGCTTGCGGATGTCGAGGACATCCGGGCCTGCCGTCGGGCTCAGGATCGGAAGCTCAAGCTCCTTGCCTTCGACCAGCAGCTTTGCGGATTTGCTTTCTGCCATTCACTGTTCCTTTCACCTGTCTCCGGCCGGGCCGGGGGATGGGCGCGGGTCTCAGCCCGCCTGATCCTGCAGCCGGGCCAGCGTCTCGTCGCGGCCAAGTGCCAACATCATGTCGAACACGCTGGGGGTCGAACTGCGGCCGGCCAGAGCTGCGCGCAGCGGCGCCGCAACCTTGCCCAGTCCCAGCCCGTGCGACTCGCCAATCGCTTTGGCGGCCGCCTCGAGTTCGTCGCGCTCCCAGCTAGCATTCTGCACTGCGGCAGTCAATTCATTCAGTATACCACGGGATACAGAATCCAGCGCCGCCGCGGCCTTGTCCTCGACCGCGACGGGCCGGGAGACCAGCGCGAAATGCGCCTGTTCCAGCAGCGCCGGCAGGGTCTTGGCCTTTGCCTTCAGCGCCGCAAGGGCCGGACGCAGCCAGCCGATTTGCCGGTCTGTCAGCGGCGCGGCGCCGGTGGCGGCGCGGAAAGCCGCGATCTCCTCCAGCAGCTCGGCATCGTTCATCCGCGCGATATGCCAGCCGCTGACATGTTCCAGCTTCTTGAAGTCCAGCCGGGCCGGCGCCTTGCCGATTCCCGGCAGGTCGAACCAGGCCCGGGCCTGGTCGTCGTCGAAAAGCTCGTCGTCGCCATGGCTCCAGCCCAGCCGGGCCAGGTAATTGCGCATGGCCGCGGCCGGGTAGCCCATCGCCGCATATTCGTGCAGGCCAACCGCACCGTGGCGCTTGGACAGCTTCTTGCCGTCGGTGCCGTGGATCAGCGGGATATGGGCAAAGACCGGGATCTCCCAGCCCATGGCCTGGTAGATCTGGATCTGCCGCGCGGCATTGGTCAGGTGGTCGTCGCCGCGGATCACATGGGTCACACCCATGTCGTGATCGTCCACCACCACCGCATGCATATAGGTCGGCGTCCCGTCCGAGCGCAGCAGCACCATGTCGTCCAGTTGTTCGTTGCCGAAGGTCACGTCGCCCTGCACCGCGTCATGCACCACCGTCTCGCCGTCGCGCGGCGCCTTCAGCCGGATCGCATAGGGCGCGTCGGGCAGGCTTGCCGGATCGGCGTCGCGCCAGGGCGACAGGAACAGGGTCGAACGGCCTTCGGCCTTGGCCCGTTCGCGAAACGCCTCGATCTCCTCGGCGGTCGAGAAGCATTTGTAGGCCGTGCCGTTCTCCAGCATGGCGCGGGCGACCTCGGCGTGACGCTCGCGCCCGGCGAACTGGCTGACCGGCTCGCCATCCCAGTCGAGGCCGAGCCAGCGCAGGCCCTGCAGAATCGCCTCGGTCGCCTCGGGGGTCGAACGGGCGCGGTCGGTATCCTCGATGCGCAGCAGGAACTTTCCGTCCCGGCCGCGGGCATAGAGCCAGTTGAACAGTGCCGTCCGCGCCCCGCCGATATGCAGATAGCCGGTGGGCGAGGGGGCGAAGCGGGTCACGACGGGGCGGGAATCAGTCATCGAGGGTCCGGTCAGTCCAGAAAACAGGGGCATTGGCTAGTGCCGTTAACCGTTTCGAAAGGGACGGCATGCCAATCTTGGCGCCAGAGATACGCAAGTGACGTGACAAGGACAAGTTGCGGATGGATTCGGCAAGCCCCGCCATGGCCCGGACAGGCCTGCAGCCGGCACGCCGGCCGCGTGCATCGGCCGTGCCGCACCCAGCGCCGGCCCGGGTGTCGGTGACGATCCGGGCCGGGTTTCTGCCCTGGGTGCCGTTCTGGCTGTCGCTCGGCATCGGCGGCTGGTTCCTGCTGCGGGATGAGCCGGGGCCGGGATTCTATGCCTTGCTGGCGCTGGCCGCCGGCATGTGCCTGCTGGTGCCGCCGCTGGTCCTGGGCCTGGCGCGGCGCGATCGCTGCGCCTGGATCTGGGCCGACCGCTGCCGATTGTCGGCCATGGCGCTGTTTCTGGTGCTGTTCGGCGCCGGCCTGGCCGGGTTGCGCGCGCATCTGGTGGCGGCACCGGTGCTGGAATTCCGTTATTACGGTCCGGTCGAGGGGCGGGTGATCGGCATCGACCGCTCCGCCGGCGACCGGATGAGACTGCTGCTCGACCGGGTGGTGCTTGACGACGTGCCGCCGGGCCGGACGCCCGCGCGAGTCAGGATCTCGCTGATGAGCCCGCAGCATCTGCCCGTGCCCGGCCAGCGCATCATGCTGACCGCCCATCTGAGCCCGCCCTCCGGCCCCTCCGAACCGGGCGGCTTCGATTTCCGCCGCCTGGCCTGGTTCAAAAGGCTCGGGGCGGTGGGCCACAGCCGGACCCCGATCATGACCGTGGCCCGGCCGGCGAATGACGGTGCGCTGGCCCTGCATCGCCTGCGCATGGCGCTGGCCGGGACCATGCGCGAACGCATCGGCGGTCAGGCCGGGGCGGTCTCGGCGGCGCTGGTGACCGGCGACCGCTCGGGTATCTCGGAACAGACGAACGAGATCATGCGCGCCTCGAACCTTTATCACATCGTCTCGATCTCGGGCCTGCACATGAGCATGCTGGCCGGCTTCGTCTATGCGGCGCTGCGTCTCGCCGGAACCGCGGCGCAGGGGCTGGTCGGACCGCTCGCCATGCCGGTGCACAAGCTGGCGGCGGCCGGTGCGCTGGCGGTCTCGGGGCTCTACCTATGGCTGTCGGGCGGCGGCGTCGCCACCGAGCGCGCCTTCATCATGGTGGCGGTGATGCTGCTGGCCATCATCGTCGACCGGCGCGCGGTCTCGCTGCGCACCGTGGCCGTTGCCGGGACGCTGGTGCTGCTGCTCGGCCCCGAAGCCCTGACCGAGCCCGGCTTCCAGATGAGCTTCGCCGCCACCGCGGCGCTGATCCTGGTGCAGGAGCCCTGGCTGAAGCTGGCGCCCCGGCTTCCCTGGTGGGTCCGGCCCGTGGTGGTGTTGCTGCTCTCCTCGGTCGTGGCCAGCCTTGCCACCTCGCCGATCGCGGCGGTGCATTTCGGCCGCATGACCCAATACGGGCTGCTGGCCAATCTTCTGGTGGTGCCGGTGGTCGGGACGCTGGTCATGCCCGGCGCCGTCATCGCGGCGGTCCTGGCGCCGCTGGGCCTGGCGCAGCCCGCGCTTTGGGTGATGGGGCTCGGGACGCAATGGATGCTGCTGGTCGCCGGCTGGATCGCCGATCTTCAAGGTGCTGTAATACTGCTTCCCGCCGCGCCGGCCGCCGTGCTGCCGCTGCTCGGGATCGGCGCGGTGCTGCTGTTTCTGGGGCCGCTGGGCGAAACCGCAAGGCGGGGGGCGCTGCTTGTCCGGCGCGGCGCCGGCGCGACCCTGCTTGCCGCTGCGGCGCTGCTCTGGCTGACGGCCGAGCGGCCCGCTGTCCTGATCTCGCCCGATGGCGAGGCGGTTGCGGCCATGACCCCCGCCGGCCGCGTCCCTTCCAAGCCCAGGGGCGGCAGCTATGCCGTCGCCAACTGGCTGGAGGCCGACGGTGATCCGGCGGCCCAGACAATGGCGGCCTCGCGAACACTCTGGCGGGGCGAATATTCCGATCGACAGGCGGAACTGAACTTTGGCGGAACCGGGCTGCGCATACGCCATCTGACCGGCAAAGCGGCCAAAGACGTCGAGACGATCGACTGTCCCCCGGACCTGATCCTGGTCGCTGCCACCGAATTGCGCCGAGAGGGTCTGCGGCAAAGGGATTGCACGATCATCGACATGGCGCAACTGCGGGCGCGGGGGGCCATATCCATCAGCCTCAACCGCGATCACTGGGAAATCACCCCGGCCGATGACCAGGGGCATGGCCGAATTTGGCAGTAAGATCGACAGGATGGTTTGACATGCATGGTCTGGTGAACAGATCCGTCGAGGCCTTTACGCGTGCCACTTACGGCGACGACCTGTGGACGCGGGTTCTGCTTAGAACCAAGGCCGATCCGAACATCTTCCTGACCTGGAACGAAACCCCGAACCGGGTGACATATTCTTTGGTCATTGCGGCGGCCATGCTGGTGGGAAAGTCCAGGAACGAATATCTCGAGGATATCGGCTCATGGCTGACCCGGCAGGAGCAGATCAGGCGCCTGCTTCGTTTCAGCGGCGAGAGCTATGGCGATTTTCTTGAATCCCTCCAGGATCTTCCGAACCGCATCAGGCTGGTCATACCCCAGTTGCTCATACCCGACCTTCGCGTGGCGATCGACCATGCGGACTGTTACCGGATATCGGCCAGCGACCATCAGCCGGGATTTCTGTCCATCATCGCCGGGGTGCTGAGGGGCATGGCCGACGATTATGGCGCCCTTGCAATCATTCTTGCATCGAATGCCGGGATCGCCGCGCGGGTCGCCCAGTCGGAATATTCGATGAAGAGACATTTCAGTCTCTATCGCCGTCGCGAGGCATTCCGATGAATATCAGCCTGGCATGCCTGGATGAGCTTATGCCGATGCATCTGGTGCTGGGACCGGATGGCAGGATCTTGTCCACAGGCAGAACGCTCTCCAAACTGCTGAACGGGAAAGACAAGTTGCCGGAAGCATTCCGGGGGGATGTCGAAAGGATCCTGCTGGAGCGGAGCGGCCGGAACCTCCGCCCGGTCAGTCTGCAATCCCATCCGGGAATCAGCCTGGTCGCGCATTGCGCAAGATCCGGGGATGCCCTGATCCTGAATTTCGGCTTCGGGGCCTCACTCGAGAACGCCGCGCGCAGCTTCGACCTGACCAATTCCGACTTTCCGCCCACGGACCTGGCCATGGAGTGCTTCTTCCTTCAGGAAGCGAACCGGGCCATTTCGGAGGAGCTGCACAGGGTGAACCAGATCCTCAAGGAGGCCCGCGACGCCGCCGAGCGCCTTTCGGTCACCGACCCGTTGACGGGCGCCCTGAACAAACGGGCCTTTGACCTG